>NZ_JAERKB010000006.1:0-143797 GCF_018257325.1 Nissabacter archeti | reverse complement strand
GGCGTGCAGCCGAAGCCTATCGCCACCGGTGAAGGTCAGGGTGCGGAAATCCGCGGGCCGGAAGCGGCAAGCGCAGGCACTATCCATCTCGATATTGCATCGAAAGCGAAAGGTCTGATTGAGCCGATGGACAAAGGCCATGGCGTGCAGCCGAAGCCTATCGCCACCGGTGAAGGTCAGGGTGCGGAAATCCGCGGGCCGGAAGCGGCAAGCGCAGGCAATATGAGCCTCACAGTTGAGCCGAAAGCGAAAGGCCTGATCGTCCCGGGTCAAAACGGTGGCGGCGTGCAGCCGAAGCCGGCTTCCCAGTTCGAAGGCAAGGTGATTTCTGCACCGGAGATGAACGGTTCGGCAGCCAGTGCTGGGAATATGACGATCAGCAAAGGAGCCTGGCAACCGCTGTTGCCGGATTACTCGCTGTCCGCCAAGCAAACCTATCAGAATGCTGAATGGTCGCAGGCAAATACCTTCTCAAATAACAAGAAGGGCTAAAGGGATTAATTAATACAGCCTGATTTGTTATAGGTACTTAACTGAAACGTGCTTCCTCGGAAGCACGTTTTTTTATGTCTGATATAAAGTTTAATAAGGCAAGGAGAGTCGGCGTGGGAGTCGGGCGAGAAAATAACGCGTGGCAGGGATAAAAAACAACAGCAATTACGCTTGCTTATTCTCTTCCTTAGGATCAGCGGCCAGTTCATAACGAAGCTCTTTCACTCTGTTTATCAACTGTATATCATTTGCTGCACCTAATTTCCGCATGGCCATGGTTTTCTGGTTGCTGATCGTTTTAGGGCTTTTACAGAGTTCGTGAGCAATCTGTTTAATGGAATGCCCTTCACAGATAAGCTGGATAACCACCTTTTCCCGGGCAGAAAGACTATGCCAACTGCTGTTTTTTTGCCGCCCAGATAAAAACGAAGACAAAATCTCATGGGAAATACTGGGTTGCAGATAAAAACTGCCGTTATGTACCCGGCGCAGCGTATGGACAATGAGCGAAAGATCTTCTTCACTTTTGCGTATCACGCTGGCCGCGCCTGCTTCCATGGCTTCAGCAATCTGATGTGATGTCAGGTTCGCACTGTAGAACACAATGTTAATATGCGGAATATAACGATGAATACTCCTTAATAATTGGGTGCCCTTGGTATCCAGTGACTCTGTAAAGTTACTATCACATATAATAATATCCGCCTCATACATAACCAGTTTTTTGAACAGGTCCTGGGCTGTGGAACTGGTAAATACTACCTCAATGTCGTGCTCTTCCCGTAATAACGCCCGCAATCCATAGATAACGATAGGGTTTTGATCCGCTATCGCCACTTTGATTTTTTTATCTGACATCGATGTGCCGGAACGTAAGGCACCGGGCTTTTTTCTTTGCATAATAGTCCGTGGGTTAAATGAAGATACAGTAAGTGTAATTTGTGTTCCTGCATTTGTATATTTAGTTGCCCGCCGAAAACGCACCGTTTTTGTAATATGGGAAACAGAGCTCAGAATTTCGCGCCATTCTGAGCTCTGTAAAAAGCAGGGAGAGAATAAAAAGCGAACGCGTGATTAACGCAGCCGGTGGATCACCTGATTACTGCTGCCGCGCCAGATCAGTGCCGGATCTTTAAGATCCTGCACAAACTTGCCATCAATCAGTACGTTGATGAAACTGACGACTTCGCGTTGCGCCGGCGTCAGTGTACCCAGCTGGTAACCGGTCCATAACCAGATATCTTTTCCCTCACATGCCGCCCGGACGCGCTTCACCAGATGCAGGATGGCGGAAAGGTTCTGCGGATGCAGCGGATCGCCGCCGGAAAGTGACAGCCCCTGGCGTGGAATGCGGGAATCATTCAGGTCAGCAATAATCCGATCCTCATCTTCGGGGGTAAACCGGCGGCCGGAGTCCAGCCGCCAGGTACTTTTGTTATAACAGCCGGGGCACTGGTGCTCGCACCCGGCGACAAACAGCGTGCAGCGCGTGCCGGGGCCGTTGACCACATCGATCGGGTAGTATTGATGGAAATGCATCAAAGTTTACCCCAACCGGCCGGTGTGCAGGTGCTTGACCCGGCGTTTAACCTCTTCCTGCTTGCCGGCGTTAAACGGCCGGGCATCCGGGCTGCCGAGATAGCCGCACACCCGGCGGGTCACCGACACGGTGCTGGCATCATGGTTGCCGCATTTCGGGCAGGTAAAGCCTTTGCTGGTGCAGTCAAACTCACCGGTAAAGCCGCATGCATAACATTCATCGATCGGCGTATTGGTGCCGTAATAGGGCACGCGGTGATAGCTGTAATCCCAGACATCCTCCAGCGCCTTGAGGTTATGTTGCAGGTTCGGGTATTCGCCGTAACAGATGAACCCGCCATTCGCCAGCGGCGGGTAGGGCGCTTCAAAGTCCAGTTTGGCGTAAGGGTCTACGCGTTTTTCCACATCGAGGTGGAAGCTGTTGGTGTAGTAGCCCTTATCGGTGACGCCCGGCACCACGCCGAATTCTGCGGTGTCCAGCCGGCAGAAGCGATCGCACAGATTTTCGCTGGGGGTGCTGTAGAGGCTGAAACCGTAGCCGGTTTCCGCTTTCCATGCGTCGGTAGCGGCCCGCAGCCGGGCGACAATCTGCACCGCTTTGGCCTGCAGTTCGGCATGGTCAAACACATGCCGGTTACCGGAAAGCGCATTGATGGTTTCATGCAGGCCGATGTAACCCAGTGAGATCGAGGCGCGCCCCCGTTTGAAAATCTCCGCGACATCATCATCCGCCTTCAGGCGCACCCCGCACGCACCCTCCATATAGAGAATCGGCGCAACCCGTGCCTTGACGCCCTCCAGCCGGGCAATCCGCGTCATTAACGCTTTTTTCGCCAGCACCAGCCGTTCATCCAGCCGCATCCAGAACAGCGATTCATCCCCGCGGGTTTCCAGCGCAATACGCGGCAGGTTCAGGCTGATGACGCCGATATTGTTGCGCCCGTCATGGATCTGCTCGCCGTTCTCCTCATACACGCCCAGGAAACTGCGGCAGCCCATCGGGGTTTTGAACGAACCGGTGACCTTCACCACCTGTTCGTAATTGAGAATATCCGGGTACATGCGTTTGCTCGCGCACTCCAGCGCCAGCTGCTTGATGTCATAGTTCACATCCCCCGGCTTATGGTTGACGCCGTCACGAATGGCAAACACCAGCTTAGGGAACACGGCGGTTTTGCGGTTCTTGCCCAGCCCGGCGATGCGGTTGCGCAGAATGGAGCACTGGATCAGGCGTGATTGCCAGCAGGTGCCGAGGCCAAAGCCAAAGGTGACGAACGGCGTCTGCCCGTTGGCGGTATGCAGCGTGTTGACCTCATACTCCAGCGACTGGAACGCGTCATAGCACTCCTTCTCCGTGCGCTCCCTGGCATAGCCGTCCGCATCCGGGATCTGCCATGCCTGCGCCGTGGCGAGGTGTTTTTCAAAGCTGGCCGTCACGTAGGGCGCGAGGATCTCATCAATGCGGTTGATGGTGGTGCCGCCATAAATATGGCTGGCGACCTGCGCGATAATCTGGGCGGTGACGGCTGTCGCGGTGGAGATCGACTTCGGCGTCTCGATCTCGGCATTGCCCATCTTGAAGCCGCCGGTCAGCATCCCCTTCAGGTCAATCAGCATACAGTTGAACATCGGGAAAAACGGCGAATAGTCGAGATCGTGGTAATGGATCTCGCCGCGCTCATGGGCCAGCACCACATCACGCGGCAGGATATGCTGCTTGGCGTAATGTTTGGCAACGATGCCCGCCAGCAGGTCGCGCTGGGTCGGGATGACTTTGCTGTCTTTATTGGCGTTCTCATTGAGCAGGGCGTGGTTGCGCTGTTCAACCAGCCCACGGATCTCCTGGTTCAATTTGCCGCGCTGTTCACGGGCGACATCGCGATCGTGGCGATACTCAATATAGGCACGTGCCAGCGCCTTGTGCGGGCCGGCCATCAGCAGGTTTTCCACCGCTTCCTGGATCTCATGGATGTCCACCTGAACCCGCTTGGCCAGTTGGGCGGTGACATGCCGGGCGACCCCGGCGCAATAGGCGTTATCCTCCAGCCGGGCCGCCTGCGCCGCCCTGGCAATCGCCTGCATGATCCGCGCTTCATCAAATAAGACCCGGCACCCGTCCCGCTTTATCACCACTGGTTTCACGATGGCACTCCTTTGGTGGTTATCACCCGGCAGGGATACCCGGCCGTAATGATAAGAATGACTATATATAGAAGAGGGTGATTACTATACGCACTACATGTAGTGCTTTGGCGAGAGTTAATGGCGCTTTGCTTGATATAAGACAAAGAAAAAAGTGTGCTGGGGAAACTCTGACCATTCCCCCGCCGACGTCGCCCCAGAGGCACAAGTAACGCCGCAATATTAGAGATTAACGATTTTTTTACACTCGCTGCCCGGCTACACTGCTGAAAGGAAGCTATTTTCGGCATGGCATGAAAACGGGCAGGAGAGCAATGAAAGTATTGGTCACTGGAGCGACAAGCGGGCTGGGGCGCAATGCCGTTGAATGGCTATTGCAGGCGGGCCATCAGGTTCATGCCACCGGGCGTAACCCGGCGGTGGGCGAGGCACTGGCGGAACAGGGCGCGCAATTCACCGAACTGGACCTGGCCGTGGCGGACATTACTGCCTGCCGGGCGCTGGTAGCGGGCTGTGATGCTGTCTGGCACTGCGCTGCCAATTCCCACCACTGGGGCGACTATCAGTCGTTTTATGACATCAACGTCATCGCCACCGAAAATCTGTTACAGGCGGCCGGGGAGGCGGGCATCGGGCGCTTTATTTACGTCTCCTCCGCTGCGCTCTATTTCGACTACCGCCACCGCTACAATGTGGAAGAGACGTTCCGCCCGGCGCGCTTTGCCAACCACGCGGCAGCCAGCAAATACGCGGCGGAAGAGAGCATCCGGCGGCTGATGCCGCACTACCCGCATACCTGCTGCGTCATCCTGCGCCCCGGTGCGCTGTTTGGCCCATACCAACAGGGCATTTTGCCGGAGATGCTGGAGAACCTGCGCCACAGCAAAGGCATTCTGGCCCTGCCGGGCGGCGGGGTGGCGCGCGCGGAATTCACCTTTGTGCTGAATGTGGTGGAGGCGCTGGTGCTGGCGACAGAGCAGCCGGCGCTGGAGAGCGGGGCGGTATTTAACATCACCAACCATGAGGCGCAGAGCCTGGCGCTGATACTGGAGATGCTGCTGGGGCAGCAATTGGGGATTCAATACTACCTGCGGGCTGCGCCTTACCAGGTTGCTTACGGCCGGGCGGGGCTGCATGAACTGGGCAGTATGATGCGGCGGCAACCGCCACGCCTTACCCGGCACGGGGTCGCCACCGCCGTCTATGACCTGACCTTAAGCCGCCACCGCGCACGCAACACGCTGAATTACACGCCGCGTTACGCGCTGGCAGAGGGCATGGCCTTAACCGCACAATGGATGATTGCGCAGGGCCTGGTGACCCCGCGCTGAGGCCTCAGCCGCGCATCCAGTAAATCGCCTCAAAGGGCTGTAACGTCATGGCCGCCGGTTGTGCGGCGGTATCGCCATAGTTGCCCATGATCCGCTCCCAGCCCCCGGTGGTCACGGAAGGCTGCCACGGTTGCGCCTCCCGGCTGAGATTGGCGGTCACCAGCAGTTGCTGGTCACCCTGCTGACGCAGGTAACACCAAATCCAGGGGTGATCGGGCAGCAGATCCTGATAATCACCGTGCGTCAGGATCGGCAACTGTTTACGCAGGGCGATCAACCGCTGGTAGGTGTAAAACACCGAATCCTTATCCTCCAGCGCCTGTTTGACGTTGATCACCGGGTAGTTGGCGCACGGCTCCAGCCACGGCGTCACGGTGCTGAACCCGGCATGATCGCTCTCATCCCACTGCATCGGCGTACGGCCGTTATCGCGTGATTTCCCGGACAGAATATCCAGCAGTTCCGCCTCCGGCCGCCCGGCTTCCAGCAGTTCAGCAAACATATTCAGGCTTTCGACATCCCGGTATTGCGCCAGATAGCGGTAACCGGGGTTGGTCATGCCAATCTCTTCCCCCTGATAGATATAGGGCGTGCCCTGCATCCCGTGCAGCACCATCGCCAGCATTTTGGCGGCCGGCACCCGCAGCGCGCCGTCATCCCCAAAGCGCGACACCGCACGCGGCTGGTCATGGTTACACCAGAACAGCGCATTCCAGGCGTGGCCGTGCATACCCTGCTGCCACTCGCGGAAGATCTGTTTGAGCTGCACGAAATCCGGCCGCGCGCGTGACCACTTTTCACCGTTCGGGTAATCCACTTTCAGGTGGTGGAAGTTGAAGGTCATGGAGAGTTCGCTGCCGTCCAGCGCGGCATAACGGCGGCAATGTTCCAGCGAGGTCGAGGACATCTCGCCCACGGTCATCAGCCCCAGCGGCTGGAAAACCTCCCGGCTCATCGCCTGCAAAAACTCATGGCTGCGCGGGCCGTCGGTGTAGTAGCGGCGGCCGTCACCGGTCTCATCCGAAGGCAGACCAGGGGTTTTGGAGATCAGGTTAACCACATCGAGCCGCAGGCCATCGACCCCTTTTGCCGCCCAGAACGCGCAGACTTTATTCAGCGCCTCGCGCACCGGCGGGTGCTCCCAGTTCAGGTCAGCCTGCTCGGGGGCAAACAGGTGCAGGTAATACTGGCCGCTGGCCTCGTGCCACTGCCAGGCATTGCCGCCAAACTTGGAGCGCCAGTTGTTCGGAAGGCCGTCCGGCGTGTCGGGGTTGCGGTCGCGCCAGATGTAGTAATCGCGGTAGGGGCTGGCCGGGTCTTGCGCCTGCAGGAACCACTCATGTTCCGTGGAGGTATGGTTGAACACCATGTCCATGATGATGCGGATGCCGCGCCGGTGCGCCTCTTCGGTGAGGTGCTCGAAGGTTTCCAGGGTGCCGTAAGCCGGATCGATGGAGCAGTAATCCGCAACGTCATAGCCGTTATCCACCTGCGGCGAGCGGTAAACCGGCGTCAGCCACAGTGCGTCCACCCCCAGCTGTTGCAGATAATCGAGGCGGCGGATGACGCCGTGCAGATCGCCCAGCCCGTCACCGGTGCTGTCCTGAAAACTCTTGGTGTAAATCTGGTAAATAACGCCGTTTTGCCACCAGGGCAGAGTTGCGGACATGACAATGACTCCCATAGTAATCAGAAAAAATCAGGAAAAGGGGAAAGCAACGGGCGCCCTGACGGCGCCCGTTGAAGTCTCAGGTGTAGGCCAGCTGGCCGCGGCGCATTTTGCGCTGGTAGACCAGCACGGTCAGTGCGATCGGGATGACGATCGCCGTCAGGATCGCGACTGCGTAGGTGCCCCAGAATTGCGGTTTGATTGACAGGATGCCCGGCAGCCCGCCCACGCCGATGCCGTTGGCCGTGACATGGGCCAGCCCGCAAATCAGCGCGGCGCAGGCGGAGCCAATCATCGCGCAGAGCATTGGGAAGCGGTACTTCAGGTTGATCCCGTACATGGCCGGTTCGGTGACGCCAAGATAGGCGGAGATGGCCGCCGGCACCGAGATTTCACGCTCGTTGTGTTTCCGGCTGACGATAATGATGCCGGTCACCGCCGCGGCCTGCGCAATATTGGACAGCGCAATCAATGGCCAGACCGGCGTACCGCCCATGTTCTGGATCATTTGCAGGTCAATGGCCAGCGTCGTCTGGTGCACGCCGGTCACCACCAGCGGGGCATACAGGAAGCCGAAAATGGCCGCGCCGATCGGGGCAAAGCTGCCGGTCATCATCGCTTTCACGGCCCAGGCCACGCCGTCACCAATCATACGGCCAAACGGCCCGATGAGCGTATGGGCAAGGAAAACGGCCAGCATCAGCGAGCATACCGGCACCACCACCAGCTCCAGGTAGTTAGGCACAATGCGCCGCAGCCGGGTCTCGATAAACGCCAGGGTTAACCCGGCCAGCATGGACGGGATCACCTGCGCCTGATAGCCCACTTTCTCAATGGTAAACCAGCCAAAATCCCACACATCCGGGACTTGTTGCCCCAGCAGGTAGGGGTTCATCAATTGGGGTGACACCAGCGTCACGCCCAGCACAATGCCGAGGATCGGCGTGCCGCCCAGTTTTTTTACCGTGGCCCAGCAAATCCCGACCGGCAGATAGAAGAAAATCGCCTCGCCCAGCAGCCAGAGGAAATCGTACAGGGTCTGCCACAGCGGGTAGATCTGCGCCAGCGTCCTGCCGTTGCTCATCGGGATTTCACCGATGATGTTGCGGAACCCTAAAATCAGGCCGCCGCTGATCAGCGCCGGCAGCAGCGGGAAGAAAATCTCCGCAAAATGCGAAATGCCGCGCTCAAAAATGGTCATGTTCTGGCGGGCCGCCACCTTGGCCTGCTCTTTGTTGGCCCCGCTGTTGCCGCTGGCGGCGATCAGCGCCTTATAGTAGTCGCCGACTTCCGGGCCAATCACCACCTGGAACTGCCCGGCGTTGGTGAAACAGCCTTTCACCATGCGCAACGCCTCAATCGCTTTGGGATCGGCTTTGGTTGGGTCGTTCAGGACAAAGCGCAGCCGGGTAATACAGTGGGTGACAGTGGCAATGTTGCCGCTGCCGCCAACGAGCGCAATCAACTGCTCAACATCAGACGGGTTTACCGTGTTCTTTTTGCTCATGGTTTTATGCTCTTTATTAGCCGCGTGGGTGAAGGCGCATTTCCGGCCGGAACAAGGGAAGGTGTTTTAAAAGCATAGCGTGAATCTGCGGGCGTGAAATTGGGAACGTTCCCGGTTTGAGCGCAGCATCACAGATATTTGTGAGGAAACGTTAAAACGCTGAGATGAGAGTCAGGTAACGAGGTGGCAGGGCACGGTAATCTGGCGGATGCCGTGCTGAGGGTGCTGAAGCTGTTTAAGCAACTGTTCGGCGGCACGCAGCCCGGCGGTGCCGTACCCCATCTCAATGGAAAACGTCTCCGGGAACAGGAAACGCAGCAGCGGGTTATTGCCGATGCCGCACACCTGCACCGCGGGCAGGGCATGTTGTTGCAGATATTTGGCCGCGCCCAGCGCAATGGTGTCTGACGCGCAGACCAGCGCCTGCATACCGGGGCGCAATACCTCGGGCGCCAGCCGGAAGCCGCTCTGGTAGCGCAGCTCACCAATGGCAACCTGCGGCACCAGGCCGGTGTCGGCACAGTAATCGAGATACGCCTGCTGGCGGCGCAGGCCGGTGGTGGCATCTTCCGGGGTCACGCCGATATAGCCGATCTGCGGGTGGCCCCGCCGGCTGAGTTCGTCCATCAGCAGACGCACCGCGCCCGCATCGTCATAACAGACCGACGACAACCCGGCGTAGTCGCGTGCCAGCGTCACCATGTTGGCCTGCCACGGCTGCAGCAGCGGCTCCTCCAGCCCGGTAAAACCAAACAGGATCACCCCGTCCACATTGCGCTGGCGCAGCACCTGCAAATGCTCCTCCACACGGGCGGCCGAGAACTGGCTTTCCATCACAATCGGGTCGTAACCGTGCTGGTAGAGCAGCGGCAGCATGGCGCGTACCGCCTGGTTCTCTGACGGGGAGTCGAGCCGGGAGACGATAATCCCCACCACTTTGTCGCTCTGGCCGCGCATGGCCCGCGCCGATTTTGACGGCGTAAAACCGTGCTCGCGGATCACCGCTTCAACCCGTTCCCGGGTGCGCGGGCTGACACTGCCTTCGTGGTTAAGCACGCGGGATACCGTGGATTTCCCCACGCCGCTGAGGCGGGCAATATCTTTGATGGTCAGACGGGTTGTCATGATGTACAGCAGATTCCACGGCGGCAAGAACAAGGCCTACCTTTGTAACTGAAATCCCGGCGCTCTGCACCCCCTCTTCAGGCAAACACGGCACTGGGGTGGGGAAATTCTTAATTTTGCCGGAAAAATTTCCCTGAAACAGCAGGAGGGCCGGGCGCAACCCCCGGTAACCAGCTGAAAGTTTCTGTTATTAAAGGGCATGATCGGGCAAGCGGCAGACAAGACGTGATCTCCGGCGGTTTTTTGGCCATCGGCGGCGACGGGACGCAACTTACCCTTTATTATTCGCCGGGTTACTCTTGCGCACAGCTGTAATGACTTCCAGGGAATGATAAAAATGAAACGCTGCTTACCCGCCACGCTGTTGGCCTCGCTGATGCTGTTTTCACCCGCCCTGTGGGCGCTGCCCGCCGGCGATCTGCCGCTGATGCCCTGGCCGCAAAAGGTCGAGGGCAACCCGCAACAGGGCCAGCTGGTCCTTGATAACCGCCTGACCCTCGGCGTCAGCGGGGATGACCTCGGCCCGGCCATTGACCGCTGGCGCCAACGGATAGAGCAGCAGACCGGCTGGACGCTGCTGCCGCAGGCGGATAACCCCCAACAGGCGCTGATCATGGTGGTGATCAAGCAGAAAGTGGACCCGCAACCGCTGCCGGACAGCGACGAACGCTATCAGCTCACCATCACGCCGCAGGGGGTGGTGCTGAATGCGGAAACCCGTTTCGGCGCACTGCGCGGCATGGAGACGCTGTTACAGCTGATCCACAATGACGGCGGCCACACCGCGTTGCCGCTGGTGCGCATCTCAGACGCGCCGCGTTTCCCGTGGCGCGGCGTGCTGCTCGATTCTGCGCGCCATTTCCTGCCGGTCAGTGACATCAAACGCCAGCTTGACGGCATGGCCGCGGCCAAGCTGAACGTATTCCACTGGCACCTGACCGACGACCAGGGCTGGCGCTTCGCCTCCACCCACTACCCGAAACTGCAACAGCAGGCGAGTGACGGCCGGTTCTACAGTGTGGAGCAGATGAAAGAGGTGGTGGCCTATGCCACGGCGCTCGGCATCCGCGTGGTGCCGGAGATTGACCTGCCGGGCCACGCTTCCGCGATTGCCGTGGCCTACCCGGAGCTGGTCAGTGCGCCCGGCCCCTACCTGATGCAGCGGGAGTGGGGCGTGCATAAGCCGACGCTCGATCCCAGCCGGCAGGAAACGTACCAGTTTGTGGACACGATCATTGGCGAGGTGGCGGCGATCTTCCCGGATCCCTACCTGCATATCGGCGGGGATGAAGTCGACCCGACACAGTGGAACGAATCGCCTGCCATCCAGGCGTTTATGAAACGCAATAACCTGGCCGACAGCCATGCGCTCCAGGCGTATTTCAACCAGAAGCTGACGCTGATCCTCGGCTCCTGGCAGCGCACCATGGTGGGCTGGGACGAAATCCATCACCCGGACCTGCCGAAAACGGCGGTGATCCAATCCTGGCAGGGGCCGGACGCGCTGGGCACGGTGGCGCAGGAGGGCTACAAAGGGCTGCTTTCCACCGGCTTCTACCTCGACCAGCCGCACAGCGCCGCTTACCACTACCGCAACGAAGTGCTGCCGCAGCCGCTCTGGATCGACGATCGCGTCCATCAGGATGAGAAAGCGCAAAGCTGGGCCTTCACCATGCCGCGCCTCAAGGGCAAACCGGCAGAGGGCAGCGTGACCCTGATCGAGGGGCCGCAGGGCTGGCGCGGGTTTATCGATTTCAACGGCAAATCACGCCGGGCGGTGCGCAACATCGTGTGGCGTGACGCGAATGTGACTTTCCAGATCGACACCTGGATGGGCGACACCCGGCCGGTGCTGACGCTGAAAAACAGCACGCTGGACGGCTACTTCCTGATCGGCAATGTGCGCTACCCGGTCAGCGGGCAGAAGCTCGCCGCCGTGCCGGCCGGGACGGCGCCGGTGGTGCCGGATCGCACCGGTGCGGCCAATATCCTCGGCGGTGAGGCGGCGCTCTGGGCGGAGATGATCACGCCGCAGGTGATTGACCTGAGGCTCTGGCCGCGCGCGTTTGTGGTGGCTGAGCGGCTCTGGTCAGCGCGGGACGTGCAGGACGAGCAGAACATGTACCGGCGGCTGGCGGCGGTGGATGCCTGGTCGGTGGTGTCAGTGGGGCTGCAACAGCACGCCGACACCACGCGCCTGCTGACCCGGCTGGCGCAGAGCACGCAGATTGCGCCGTTGCAGGTGCTGGCGGAAGCGGTAGAACCGGCGCAGTACTACACGCGCCTGCACCTGAAATTCCAGGCGGGCAACTATCACCAGTTCGAGCCGCTGAACCGCTTTGCGGATGCCCTGCCGGCGGAAAGTGACGACGTGCGCCAGATGGGCCTTGAGGTTCAGCAGTTGCTGGCTGACCGCACTGACAGCGCCGCCGCGGAGTCCCTGCGCCGCCGCTTCACCCGCTGGCAGGCCAACAGCCCGGAGGTTGCGCCGCTGCTGGCGGGCAATTATCTGCTCTCCCCGCTGCAACCGGTGGCCGCAGACGTGAATGCGCTTGCGGTGCTCGGCCTGCGGCTGGTGGACATCGCCCAGCGCGGCAGCATGATGAGCAATAACGAAGTGAAACGCGCCAGGCAGTTACTGGACAAGGCCTCGGTGGTGCGGGATGAGGTGGTGATCGCGGCAGTCTATCCGCTGGAAGCGTTACTGGACGGCATCACCCGCAAAGAAGAGGGTGGTGAGGCGAAACCGGGCGGCAATAAACCCCGGCGTTAACGCAGAAAATATACACAAAAAAACGGGGCAGACATTCTGCCCCGTTTTTCTTTATTTCGTGATCAATCAGACGCGCGCGGCGCGTTTGTTCACCCAGACGTTCAACAGCAGGGTCACGGCCAGAATGCCGCCCACCACGCCCAGCGAGACGGCGACCGGGATATGGTAAATATCCATCATCAGCATCTTGGCACCGATAAACACCAGGATCACCGCCAGGCCATACTTCAGCAGCGAGAACTTCTCCGCCACGTTCGCCAGCAGGAAGTACATGGCGCGCAGGCCGAGGATCGCAAACAGGTTCGAGGTCAGCACGATAAACGGGTCAGTGGTGACCGCGAAGATCGCCGGAATGCTGTCCACCGCGAAGATCACGTCACTCAGCTCTACCAGAATCAGCACCAGCAGCAGCGGGGTAGCGAAACGCACGCCGTTGCGGTAGGTGAAGAATTTCTCCCCGTCCAGCTCGTCGGTCATCCGCAGGTGCTTACGCAGCCAGCGCACCAGCGGCTTCTCACCCAGCACTGCGTCGTCCTCTTTCGCCAACGCCATTTTAATGCCGGTAAACAGCAGGAACGCGCCGAACACATACAAAATCCAGTGGAACTGCGTCACCAGCCAGCTGCCGCCGAAAATCATTATCGTACGCAGCACAATCGCACCGAGCACGCCGTACACCAGCACCCGCCGTTGCAGGCTGGCCGGTATCGCAAAGTAGCTAAACAGCATCAGCCAGACGAAGACGTTATCCACCGCCAGCGCCTTTTCGATCAGGTAGCCGGTCAGGAACGCCAGCGCCTGTTGGTCTGCGACCTCACGCCCAAGGGTGCCGTTGAGGTACCACCAGAAACCGGCGTTAAACAGCAGCGCCAGGCTGACCCACACCAGCGACCAGCAGGCCGCGCTTTTCATGGACATGGTTTGCTGCCCACGTTTGCCCTGCAACAGCAGATCTACCGCCAGCATAATGGCCACGATGACAGCGAAACTGCCCCATAGCCACGGGTTTCCAACAGAGTTCATACGGTGCTCCTGAGTATCCTGAAAACAAAAAACGGCCGACATCGGAAGACGTCAGCCGCTCTGTTGAGCTGTAAGCAAACCCCGCCTTCCGGCAAGGTCTCACTTACAACACGGACAACATTGCTTATGCCTGAATGCGCAATGTTCTCGGGTTGCCCCGGCTACCGGGTGCCTGAAACAGACACCGTAATGACGATAAACCGGCGAAGAAGTTACTCCCCTTTGCTGATGACAAAATAATACAAAATGTTTCCGTGCTCAATATGTCATCAGGTAAAGATTCGTCAAACTTATGTTTACTGTTGCTGACTGTGACCCAGCCCGGCGACAAACGCCTGTAACAACCCCTGGCTGACGGGCGTATCTTCCGCCGGATGCGCCATCAGTTCAGCCTGCCTCTCCGGCATCAGCGTTGCCTGGCGCCTCAGGTAACTTTTCATCACCGCGCCGTTAAATTCCGGGTGGAACTGGGTGCCGAAGGTGGTGGCGTTAAACCGCAGGATCTGGTGCGGGTCGTGCTCGGAACGCGCCAGCACCTGCGCGCCCGGCGGCGGGACGAGCACCGTCTGCGAGTGGATCAGGTTGGCGGTAAAGTGCGCGGGCAGCGTGGCACAGAGCGGGTCATGCTCCGCGCCCGGCAGCCGCTCCAGCCGTTTGGTGCCGCACTCAATGCCCTGCGGGTGGTAACCCACCTCGCCGCCCAGCGCATCAGCCAGCAACTGGTGCCCATAACAGACGCCGAACACCGGCAGCGCGATTTCTATCGCCTGACGCAGCCAGCCCGCCGCCCATTCGCTCCACACCAGCCGGTCAGTCACCATCGCGCCCGAGCCGGTAATGATCACCCCGCTGTAAGCCGCCGGGGAACCGGGCCGCTCACCCTGCGGCAGGTGCACCACCTCCAGCGCCTGCGGCGAAATGGCCCCCTGATGGATAAACATCTGGCGGTAATTCTCATGCTGCTGTTGGATCACCTCCGGGGCATCACCGGTTTGCAGGATCAACAAAGGCTTGGGCTGCGTCATACTCTCTCCTTGTCAGGCGTCAGGGGCGCTGTCGGCCGGGAATACTACCCCGGTCTGGCGACGGATCTCAGTCAGCAGATGGGCGGTGATGCGGGAGGTCTCCAGCCCCGGATGCTCAACCTGCCCGGCCTCTACCAGCCGGGCAAAGGCTTCTGCCTCATACAGCATAGTGTTGATATGTTGCGGCTGGGTCAGGTCCAGCTTCTGGCCGCCGCGCGGCGTAAAGGCCACGGCCTGGCATTCGGCGAGTTTCTCAATTTCCAGCGTGCCGCCTTCGCCCTGAATTTCGCTGGGCAGCGCGGAGTCACTCACTTTGGAGTGGGCGATCACCACCTCAAACTGATCATAGTGAAGGATCACTGTGCCGTGCCCATCCACACCGCTGGCCAGCAGGGCGGCGCTGGCAGTAACGCGTTGGGGTTCACCCCACAGCGCCACGCTGCTGGCCAGGCAGTAGTAACCGATGTCCATGATCGAGCCGTTGGAAAACGCCGGGTTAAAGGTGTTCGGGTTCTCCCCGGCCAGATAACGCGGGTAACGTGATGAGAACTGGCAATAGTTGAGATAGACGCGGTGCAGGGTGCCGACCCGTGACAGGCAGCTTTGCAGGTGCAGGAAATTGGGCAGCCAGACGGTTTTGAACGCTTCAAACAGCACCACCTGATGTTCGCGTGCGCAGGCGATCATCTGTTGTGCCTCACGCGCATTGGAGGCGAGCGGCTTTTCACAGATCACATGCTTGCCGTGGCGCATAAACAGCAACGCCTGTGCGCAGTGCAGGGCGTTCGGGCTGGCGAGGTAGACGGCATCCACCTGATCGCTTTTTGCCAGCGCGTCCAGATCGTCAAAATAGTGGGCGACCGGGTAATCCTCCCCGAACGCTTTGGCCTGATCCAACGAGCGGGAATAGATCGCGGCGAGGCGCAACTTGCCGCTTTCATGGGCGGCATCGATAAAGCGCTGGGTGATCCAGTTAGTGCCAACAACAGCAAAGCGAATCATGGGTAACTCCATGTGCAGGCAGCCGGGGCCGCCATCGGTTCAGGAATAAAGTTTGCCGAACAGGTCCAGGTGCGTCAGATAGAGCCGGGTATCAAATTCCAGTTGATGGTAGGCCGGGTCCATATGGCAGCAAAGGCTGTAAAAGGCCTTGTTGTGGTCTTTCTCTTTCAGGTGCGCCAGCTCGTGCACCACAATCATCCGCAGAAACGCCTCCGGCGCACTTTTAAATACCGTCGCCACGCGGATCTCCGCCTTGGCTTTGAGCTTGTTGCCCTGCACCCTGGAAACCGCAGTGTGCAGCCCCAGTGCGTGCTTCATCACCTGAATTTTGCCGTCATAGGCGACTTTGCTGATCGGCGGGGCGTTGCGCAGAAACTGGTTTTTCAGGTCAGTGGTAAACTGGTAGAGCGATTTGTCCGTGGTGAGGTCGTGCGGCTGCGGGTAACGCTGCAACAACACATTGCCCAGACGCTGCTCAGTGATCAACTGGCGTACCTGATGCAGTAAGTGATCAGGATAGCCCTGAAGGTAAGTCAGTGGTTGCATCGGTTTGGCTCACTCTCCGGAAAAGGGATGCCGCGCTTAGGGCAGGCAGAAACGCGCCGCCACGGCAATAAAGCCAGTTTTAACCGAAAAAACATTTTACTGACAGGCAAATTTAAGGGATAAACAGCCCAAATTTTTTATTCAGGAGGGGCGATGAGCCTATTCGAACTGGGAACGTTGCGCCTTGAGCTTGAGCGCTACCCGCAGCAGGAAGAGATCACCACGCTGCAAGCCTGGGATGCCGCAGATGAATATCTGCTGGAAACCCTGGACATCACCGCCGCTGACGGCAAACCGTTGCTGATTTTCAACGACACCTTTGGTGCGCTGGGGTGTGCGCTGTCGGCGCATCAGCCTTACAGCATCAGCGACTCTTACATGGCGCAACTGGCCGTACGCCACAACCTGGCGCTGAACGGCTGGGACCCGGAATCAGTAAAAGTGCAGGACAGCCTGGCTCCGTTGCCGGATGCGCCGGGGCTGGTGGTGATGCGTGTGCCGAAAACGCTGGCGCTGCTGGAGCAGCAACTGAAAGCGCTGCGGCATGTGGTGACGCCGGAGACCGTGATCATTGCCGGGGCCAAAGCGCGGGATATCCACACCTCTACCCTGCAACTGTTTGAAAAGATCCTCGGGCCGACCAAAACCAGCCTGGCGAAGAAAAAAGCCCGCCTGATTTTCGCCACCGTGGCCGATCTGCCGGTCAATGACCAGCCGGTGATCAGCGAATGGGCGCTGGACGGCACCGACTACCGCATTGCCAACCATGCCAACGTCTTTTCCCGCGGCGGGCTGGACATCGGCGCACGCCTCTTTATGCAGCACCTGCCGGAAAACATGGAAGGGCGGATTGCTGACCTCGGCTGCGGCAACGGCATTATCGGGTTGATCGCCCTGGGGCAGAACCCGGACGCAGAACTGCTGTTTACCGATGAATCCTATATGGCGGTGGCGTCCAGTGAGATGAATGTGGTGCGTAACCGCCCGCAGGATCATGCGCGCTGCACCTTCCAGGTGGATAACCTGCTGGCGCATGTGGAGCGTGACAGCCTGCAGGCGGTGCTGTGTAACCCGCCGTTCCACCAGCAGAGCACCATCACGGACGTCACCGCCTGGCAGATGTTCTGTGATGCCAAGCGCTGCCTGCAAAACGGCGGCGAGCTGCGCATCGTCGGCAACCGCCACCTTGACTACTACCACAAGCTGAAACGCTTGTTCGGCAACTGCGAAACCCTGGCTTCCAGCCAGAAGTTCGTGGTGCTGCGGGCAGTCAAAACCCGCGCATACCGCTAAACGTCAGATCGTTAAGGCCAGCCGGGTGCCCTGATCAATCGCCCGGCGGGCATCCAGCTCCAGTGCCACCTCTGCGCCGCCAATCAGGTGCACGGTTTTCCCCAGGGCGGCCAGAGGGGCCTGCAACGCCCGTTGCGGCTCCTGCCCGGCGCACACCACCACATGGTCCACGGCCAGGCAGTGCTGCTCCGCCGCGCGCTGAATATGCAGCCCGCGATCGTCTATACCCAGATACTCCACGCTGTTAAGCAGGGTGACCCCGCGCTGCATCAGGGAGGCCCGGTGGATCCAGCCGGTGGTTCTGGCCAGCCCGCTCCCCACTTTGCTGGTTTTACGTTGCAGCAGGAAAATCTGCCGCGCCGGGCGCTCAGCCACGCCCCCGTGCGGCATCAGGCCGCCCGGTTGCGTCAGGGTGCGATCCACCCCCCATTCGCGGCAGAACTGCTCACTGCTCAGGCTGGCGGCCGGGCCGCGCTGGCTCAGGTACTCTGCCACGTCAAAGCCGATGCCGCCGGCACCAATAATCGCCACGCGCGGCCCCACCTCCACCTTGTCGCGCAGTACCGCCAGGTAGCTCAGCACTTTCGGGTGATCGATGCCGGGGATGGCCGGGGTGCGCGGCTCCACGCCGGTTGCCAGAACCACCTCATCAAACCCGGCCAGATCCGCGGCATTGACCCGCTGCCCCAGCCGCTGTACCACGCCCAGCAACGCCAGTTGGGTGCGGTAATAGCGCAGTGTCTGGCTGAACTCCTCTTTACCGGGGATCAGCCGGGCGAGGTTAAACTGACCACCGATTTCCGGCCGCGCATCAAACAGCGTGACATGGTGCCCACGCGCTGCCGCCGTAACGGCGAAGGCCAACCCGGCCGGGCCGGCACCCACCACCGCCAGCCGTTTGGGCGTCAGAACCGGTATCGAAATCAGCTCAGTTTCGCGGCAGGCAACCGGATTGACCAGGCACGAGGCGACTTTGCCGTCAAAAACCTGATCCAGGCAGGCCTGATTACAGGCGATGCAGGTATTGATCTCCTCCGGGCGGCCCTGCGCCGCTTTCTGCACAAACGCCGGGTCAGCCAGGAACGGACGCGCCATCGACACCATATCGGCCATACCGTCTGCCAGCAGTTGCTCTGCAACAGCCGGATCATTAATGCGGTTGGTGGCGATCAGGGGGACCGAAACATGGCCCATCAGCTGTTGGGTGACCCAGCCAAACGCTGCCCGCGGCACGCTGGTGGCAATGGTGGGAATACGCGCCTCATGCCAGCCGATGCCGGTATTTAACAGCGTCGCGCCGGCTTGTTCAATCTCTTGCGCCAGCGCCATGCTTTCCGCCAGCGTCTGCCCCTCTTCGACCAGATCAAGCAGCGACAGGCGATAGATGATGATGAAACGGGGGCCGGTGACCTGCCGCACCGCCCGGACAATCTCCCGCGCAAAGCGGCGGCGTTTCCCGGCACTGCCGCCCCAGCCATCATGACGGTGGTTGGTGCGCGCCGCGAGGAACTGGTTAATCAGGTATCCCTCTGAGCCCATGATTTCTACCCCATCGTAACCGGCCTGCTGGGCCAGCCGGGCGCAGCGGGCAAAATCCGCCACGGTCGCGAGGATCTTCTCCTCTGACAGCGCTTCCGGCGCGTAGCGGTTAATCGGCGCCTGAAGGGCGGAAGGGGCGACCGGGTGCGGCTGGTAGCTGTAGCGCCCGGCATGCAGGATTTGCAGGGCGATTTTCCCGCCGGCCTGATGTACGGCGGCTGTTACCTGCCGGTGCCCGGCCAGTTGTGCTGATGACACCAGCGTAGAGGCACCGGGGTAAACCACACCCTCGGCGTTCGGCGAGATGCCGCCGGTGACAATCAGCCCGACACCGGCACGGGCGCGTGTCGCATAAAAGGCCGCCAGCCGCGCCGGGCCGTCCGGCAGCTCCTCCAGCCCGGTGTGCATCGAGCCCATCAAAACGCGGTTTTTAAGCGTGGTAAAGCCCAGGTCAAGGGGGGCAAGCAGGTGGGGGTAAGCGGCCATAAGCATCTCCGGCAATAAAAACAGGGCTCTTCCTGCACAAGGCATCACAACCTTGCTGAGTGGTCGGATGAGTGTAGGGGGCAAAAGAGGGGAGATGAAGCGGTTAAAAACAGTCTCTTCAGGGAATGTGAAGTTGTTCAAAAATCTGCTGCCGGGTCGTTGCCGTACATCACCTGGAAAAGCGAGCGGTCGTCACAGGGAGCCACCCATGCTCCCTGTTTTATCTCATCGGCGTGCGCCGGCTGCGTCGTGTTCAGCCAGCCTCTTCGCCGCCGGATGATTTATCCCCATAGGAAAACTGGCTGCCGATTAACAACAATTCCGTATCATTTTCGACCCCTAATTTTTTCATCGCCTGCCGTTTTTGCGCGCTGACCGTCTTAATACTGCGGTCAAGCAGCCGGGCGGTTTCGGTGACGTTATAACCAGAGAAAATGTATTTAATGACTTTATCTTCACATTCACTTAATGCCAGCCGCGAGGTGCCCAGAGTTAATGGGCGTGGGCGCTTATCAATAAATTGATGTTCACGGATGCTGCGTGAAACGTAATTCTGGCCTTCAAGGATTTTCAGAATGCCTTCAATTAATTCAGCAAAAGGATCACGCTCCGAAAGCAGGCCATTCAGGTATTTCCGGGATTTTAACAACAGGGAAGAAGAGGCGATGCCGGTAATCATGGCGAGTTTTTTACCGGGTGATCTTTCGTAAAAACGGCTGATAAACGGCAGGTGGATGCTGAACATATCTTCCGGTGCATTGATGCTGGCAAGGAGCAGATCAAACTTCTCCTCAATATGGTAAATATCCTTTAATAAAATCGTATTAACCACCTTCAGGGTCTTGTGGCTTTGTTCATTAATAATATGGGTAAGCCCGTATTTAATTATGGGGTTATCCCCGGCAATGATTATTTTATAGGGCATAGTATAACTCCTGATAAGATAATTAATCACATGCAACAACCTGGAAAATGATGCGATTATTTTCTGCAATACCATTTGCATTTCAAATGATGCGTTCTCATCAAGATGCGAGCAATTAAATAATAGTTAATTATATATTCATCTTTCGTGAAGAAGTAACGTGCTAACCCGTTATTACAAAAGGTTTTTTAGAATATTTTTCGATATTATTTATAAGGGTGCAATTTTATAAGAGCAATCTTATTCAAAACAGCTTCTTTTATTTTTATACGCAATTTGATCAAAAAATGCGATTACGCAGCCTATAAAACCCACCGATCATTTTTTAATCGGTGCACCCCTGTTTTTATATATTCACTGCATCATCTGCTGCAATGGATTCAGTTCATCGTTGCGCTGCACTAGGCTGGTCTGGCTTCACCCGACATACACTGAAAAAAACAGGACTTATTATGAACCTTCTTGACCATCCATCTTGCCGCGCATTTACTGAAGCCGGCAACCTCTCACAAATTTCTGCATTTTATGAAGAGGGTCGCAATGTTGTCTGGATGATGCTGCGGGCTTACCCACGCCCCTGTTTCAACCAGGCGTTAATTGACGACATTATGAAATTAGCCGATGCGGCCAAAACGTCACAGTTGCCGATTGATTTCTGGGTAACCGGGTCGCTGGTGCCCAACATCTATAACGTCGGCGGCGATCTCAACTATTTTGTGGAGGCGATCACAAGCCGTAAACGGGAGTCGCTGCGGGCCTATGCCCGTGCCTGTATTGACTGCGTCCATGCCGCCTCCCAGGGGTTTGGCGTAGGCGCCATTACATTAGCGATGATTGAGGGTACGGCGCTGGGCGGCGGGTTTGAAGCGGCCCTGGCGCACCACTATGTGCTGGCGCAGAACAACGCGCGCATGGGCTTCCCGGAAATCGCGTTTAACCTGTTCCCCGGCATGGGCGCCTATTCCCTGGTGACCCGTAAAGCAGGGATGCGGCTGGCGGAGGAACTGATCAGCAGCGGCGAATCCCATACCGCAGAGTGGTATGAGAACCGCGGGCTGATTGACCACCTGTTCCAGCCGGGCAGCGCCTTTGAGGCGACCCGTACCTTCATGGATACCCTGCGGCCGAAAATGAACGGCATGCGGGCGATGATCCGTGCCCGGCAGCGGGTGCTGCAACTTACCCGCTCCGAGCTGATGGACATCACGGAAGATTGGGTCGACGCCGCCTTTACCCTGGAAGAGAAAGACATCGCCTATATGGAACGCCTGGTGATGTTGCAAAACCGCCACACCGCCAGCCTGCGCAAAGCGGGTTAACCGGTTCAGGCAGCATGACTGCCTGATTTAGCATTATTGCCGGCACAACCGTGACCGGTTTACTTTGATGGGTGAAGCACATCATTGTTCGACAGCCAATGCTCCAGCTCCTCTGCGGGCATTGGCTTCGCATAGAAGTAACCCTGTTTGTCATCCACGCCCATCTCATCGACGAAACGCTCCTCGTTTTCAGTCTCTACGCCTTCCGCCACCACTTTCAGGTTCAGCGTTCTGGCAACGGCGATGATCGCCCGTACCAGTGCCTGTGAAACGTCGTTATTGCTGATGCCGCGCACAAAACTCTGATCGAGCTTGATGTAGTCGATCGGGATGCGCGCCAGTTGGGAGAGGGAAGAGTAGCCGGTACCGAAATCGTCCAGGTAGACGTCGGCACCCAGCGCCTGCAACTGGCCGATCAACGACACCGCCGTGCTCTCATCTTCGATCAGGCAGCTTTCGGTCAGCTCCACATCCAGCAGGCACTGTGTCATGCCCGAGGAGGCCATCGCCTCTTTGAACGTGGGGATCAGCGTGTCACTGCTGAGCTGCCGCGCGGACAGATTCACGGCGATACGCAGGTTCAGCCCTTTCTGTTGCCAGGCCATCGCCTGATTGGCTGCGGTTTCCATCACCCATTTACCCAGGGGGCCGATAAGCCCGGACTCCTCGGCATACGGGATAAACTGGGCAGGCGCAATCAACCCGCGTTCCGGCGAATACCAGCGCACCAGCGCCTCGACGCTCTCCACCCGGCCGGTGCCGGCGGAGACTTTCGGCTGGTAATAGAGGAGAAGCTGCTGCTCATCCAGCGCTTTGCGCAGGTTGGTGTCCAGCCACATGTACTCGGCCACTTTGTAATTCATCTCCGGGGAGAAAACCCGGTGTGTGCGCCGCCCCTGATCTTTGGCGACATACATCGCGGTGTCCGCGTTCCGGATCAGGCTCTCGGCGTTGGTGCCGTGCTCAGGGCAGAGGGCAAGGCCACAAGAGCAGCCGGTATAGACTTCAATCAGGCCGATGCGGAAGGGCGTTTTCAGGCGGCTGTGGATCTGCACGGCGCAGGCTTCCAGCGCTTCCAGGCTGGTATTTTCGCTGAGGATGATAAATTCATCCCCACCCAGCCGGGCCAGCGTATCCCGTGGGCCGAGGCACTCCTGGATGGACGTCGCGACCTCCTGCAACAGGCGATCGCCAAACATATGCCCGTAGGCATCATTCACTTTCTTAAAATTATCTAAATCCAGGTAGATCACCCCCACGGCGGTGTCGCCGCGGTCGGCCAGCGCGGCGTTCATTTTTTCCATGATGGCGTGGCGATTGGCGAGCCCGGTGATGGTGTCAGTGTTGGCCAGAATACGCAGCCGCTCCTGCGCCATCCGCTCATCGGTGATGTCGGTGCCGGAACAGATCAGGAACGTTTGCTGCTTGCCGCTGCCACTGTGCACAAACTTATTGCGGAACAGAAACAGCCGCTGGCCTTTGACGGTATTGATCCAGCGTTCGACTTCGTAGGATTGGGCCGTCTGGAAAAAGCCGGTAATGTTCTGGCGGGAGGCGGTGCCCTCCTCGAGTGACATAAACAGGTCATAGGCACTTTTGCCGATGACATCTTTCTCTTTGACGCCGGTGTACTCTTCACTCAGGCGGTTAAAGCGCTGAACTTTTCCTTCCTGATCAACGATAACAATCACCGAATTCGCTTCAGACACGACCTGCTCGGCAAAGGATAAACCGACCTCCAGATCATGCGCGACGGAAGGGGTGTCGTAGTAGTCGGACGCAGTACCGCCCCACTCTTTAGGGCCTATGCGGCGGCCAACCAGATGCAGGCGCAATGGTGTTCCATACAGTGAAATATCAAGGGAGAAACTGGCCGTGACGCCGGTCAGTTCCCGGATGGTCATCGCCTGGTAGCCGGTGAGGGCAATGGCGACGTTGGTCATATTTTTTTCCGCAGAGAGTTCCAGCGCGTTGCTGTCCGCATGGAGTCGCCAATAGGGGCGGGGGGTACCAAAATGTTGGTACAGGATCGAACCATCTTGATTTTCGATCATGAAGACATCTCCGCAGAAGAGGTTTTGCAGGCTGAAACCGGATGCCAGCCTAACGGGCCTGGTATTGCCCCAATGAACAGGATGTAGCCCTGATAAACAGATATTGCCCTGATCAACAGAAAATAGCCCTGGAAAACAGATCTTGCCCTGGTAAACAGACAGCGCCCGGATCGGTACGCGGGTCCCTGACGGGGCGGCAGTCAACCTGACAGGAAAGGCGCTCTCTGGCGGCCATCCCTGTGCCCGGCACCGGATAAACGGTTATAGGGTGCCATAAAGACCCACTGGGTTGCTAAAGAATAACAAAAGTAACCCCGCCTCCCATTGTGGTAAAGCGTAGTAACTTTGTTTACAACTGGCATCGTTTACAGCTGGCATCGTTTGCAACCGCCATCATTTACAACTGCCATCGTTTACAATTGCCGTCCTTTCTCTGCCAGAGAAGAGGGCCGGGAAGCCCCCTTCTTCCTGGTTACTCCGTCAGCAGGAAGCTCTGTTTTTTCACATCCTGTGAATCCAGGCCGATAAACACGTTGAACCGTCCCGGCTCTGAAACCCACTTAAGCTGTTGGTTGAAGAAGCGCAGGGCCGTTTCATCTATCGGGAACGTCACTACCTGTTTTTCGCCGGGCTGGAGCATAACCTTCTTGAAGTTTTTCAGCTCCTTGACCGGCCGGGCCAGTGATGCCGTCACATCCTGCAGGTAGAGTTGCACGACAGTGGCCCCGGCGCGGTCACCGGTATTTTTCACCGTCACACTTGCCGTAATGTGGCCTTTAGGGGTCAGCGATGCGCTGGAGAGCGTAATGTCTGACACATTGAACTGCGTATAACTCAACCCATAGCCGAACGGGTAGAGCGGGCCATTGGTAATGTCAAAATAGCGGGACGTGTATTTGTCCGGCTTATTCGGGTTAAACGGACGCCCGGTGTTCAGCACATTGTAATAGAGCGGCACCTGGCCGACGGCACGCGGGAAGGTCATCGGCAGCTTGCCGGACGGGTTATAGTCCCCGAACAGCACGTCCGCCACGGCATTGCCGCCTTCTGTGCCGCTGAACCAGGTTTCGAGGATGGCATCCGCATTGTCATTTTCCCACGGCAGTGCCAGCGGGCGGCCGTTCATCAGCACCAGTACCAGCGGTTTGCCGGTGGCTTTCAGCGCTTTCAGCAGGTCACGCTGGCTCTCCGGGATGGTGATGTCGCTGCGGCTGGAGGCTTCGTGGGCCATCCCCTGGGATTCGCCGACCACGGCGACCACCACATCGGCTTTCTTCGCCACGCTGACCGCTTCGTCAATCATCTCCTGCGCTGGGCGCGGATCGTTAACCACTGCTTTGTCGTAAGAGTTCAGGTAATCCACAATCGCCTGATTGTCCGTGACGTTGGCCCCACGCGCATAGAGCAGGGTGGCTTTGTCACCGGCCACATTCTGCATACCCTGCCACACGGTCACCGTCTGTGCAGACACCCCAGCAGCTGACCAGCTCCCCATGATGTCGCGCTGGCTTTTTGCCAGCGGGCCGACCACGGCGATGGTGCCGCTTTTTGCCAGCGGCAGCGTCTGGGCACGGTTTTTCAGCAGCACCATCGCCGTACGGGCGACTTCACGTGCCTCTTTGCGGTGCAGGCGGCTCTCGGCATTGGTGTCGGCCGGGTCGGTTGAGGCGGGGCCGAGGTGGCGGTAGGCATCGGCAAACAGCCCCATATCCCATTTCACGTCCAGCACATCACGCACTGCCCGGTCGATATCATGCTGGCTGATCAGGCCATCTTTCAGCAGCCCTTTCAGGTAGAGGCCGTACATATTGTCGGCCATGTCCATATCTACCCCGGCCTTAAGCGCCATCGCCGCCGCCTGGCGGTTATTCTCCGCCACGCCATGTTTCACCAGCCCGCCGATCGCCCCGTGGTCGCTGACGGTAACGCCGCGGAAATTCCACTGTTTACGCAGAATGTCATTTAACAGCCAGCTGTTGGAGGTGGCAGGCATGGCATTCACGGCATTCAGCGCCACCATCACCCCTCCGGCCCCGGCGTCAATCGCGGCTTTATAAGGCGGCAGATAATCCTGGAACATTTTCGGCAGTGACATATCCACCGTGTTGTAATCCCGGCCGCCCTCCGCCGCGCCATAGGTGGCGTAGTGTTTCACGTTAGCCATGATACGGTCAGGGGCGGAAGGGTCATCGCCCTGGTAGGCACTGACCAGCACATTCGCCAGCCGTGAGGTCAGGTACGTGTCTTCCCCGAACCCTTCAGAGACGCGCCCCCAGCGGGCATCCCGCGTGATGTCCACCATCGGGGAGAACGTCATGTTCAGGCCGTCTGCGGCGGTTTCAATCGCGGAGATGCGGCCGCTCAGCGCCACGGCGTCCATGTCCCAGCTGGCCGCGAGGCCGAGGCTTATCGGGAAGATGGTGCGCTGGCCGTGCACCACATCATAGGCGTAGAACAGCGGGATCTTCAGGCGGCTGTGCTGCACCTGATCCTGCATACGGCGGATGTCCGGTTTGGTCACGGTATTGAACATTCCGCCCACTTTTCCGGCGCGGATGTCTGCCATGATCGCCTCTTTCGGGTATTCCGGCCCCACCGTGACCAGATTCAGCTGACCAATTTTTTCATCCAGCGTCATCTGCTTCAGCAGATGGTCAATAAAGGCGGTTTTTTCCTTTACCTGATACTGCGGCGCGGGGGGAACCGGCTCCGCATAGACGGGGGAAACTGCCAGACAAACCAGAAGGCCAAGTAAACAACGCTTATTCATCAATCATCCTTTGAACGCTTTATGCCGGTGGGGTACTGCCCTGTGCAAATCGGCCCGGACCTGTCTGCCCGGTAGTGGGGTGAATCTAATATGTCGCCCAAGCCGTTAGCAACTGATATCACGATGCATCAGAAGTTTACACCCAACTTTGCGAGGCATTACGAAAAAAGGACGCAGAGCGTGAAGCCGCCGGCGTCCTGAAAGAGAAGGGGATGTGACAACGCAGATTTTACCAGGGCACCTGGCCATCCCGGACGAAGAACCCGCCGGTGGGGCCGCCCGTTCCTTGCACCGCATACTGCACTATGGTCGCCGCAGCTTCTTCCGGCGGCAGCGGGCCGCTGTGCTGGTTCAGGTCCGTCGCGGTATAGCCGGGGTTAACGGCGTTGACCCGGAACCCTTCCGGTTTCAGCTCCTTCGCCAGCAGCACGGTAAAGGCATTCAGGGCGGTTTTGGAGGAGTTGTAGCTGAAGATATTGACCCCGTGGTAAGCAAAATCGGGGTAACTGTGCAGGCCGAGTGACCCCAGCTCGCTGGAGACATTAATGATATTTTTCTGTTCACCTTGCCGCAGCAGCGGCAGGAACGCCTGCGTGACCTGTACCGGGCCAAGCACATTGACCTCGTAAGTGGCGCGGATGTCATCAGGCTTCGCCTGGCTGGGCGGCGCGGCATCCGCCACGATGCCGGCATTGTTCACCAGCAGATCCAACCGGCCGGCACGGGCGTCCACCTGGGCCGCTGCCGCGGCTATCGAGGCACTGTCGGTGACATCCAGCGCCACGAATTCAACCTGGCCGGCACTTTCCAGCTCCGCCTGTGCTTCTCTGCCACGCGCCGCATCGCGGCAGCCGAGAAACACATGGTAGCCTTGCTGTGCCAGTTGTCTGGCAATCTCTTTGCCGATGCCTTTATTGGCGCCGGTAACCAGGGCAAAACGGGATGTGCTCATTTTGTGCTCCTTTTTGGGGTGAATCGTTATACTATGCAACATCTTTCCCCTTTAGAATTCGCATTCAATGAAGCCTGGTAACCTCCAGCTACAGCCCCGTAAAATGCCGGTTCAGTCGCGATCGGAAGCCACCGTGGACGCGATTCTGGAGGCGACCCTTCAGGTTTTGATCGCCGATGGGCTGGAGCGCTGCACCACCACCCGGGTCGCGGAGCGCGCCGGGGTGTCTGTCGGCACGCTCTACCAATACTTTCCGCACAAACAGTCGCTGCTGAACAGCTTGCTGGCGCGCCATCTTAATGACGTCAGCCAGGCGGTCATCGCCTGTTGCGCAGAGCAGCACGGCACCGCGCTGCAACCGATGATCAGTGCGTTGGTCAGCACCTATCTTGAGGCTAAATTTGCGCGGCCCGAGGCCTCCCGCGCGCTGTATGTGATTGCGATGGATCACGGCGGCGAGGAGATTCTCCAGCAGGTGCAGGATGAGATGCGCGGGGCGGTCAGCGCTTTACTGAGCAGTGCGGCCGACGCCTCCTTTACCGAGGCAGACACCGTGGCGGTGATCCTTATCACCTCGCTTGCCGGGGTGCTGTGCCACGCCGTCGGCAGCGATGCCGCCGCCTCGCCGGACGCCCTGTACCCGCACCTGAACACATTAGGGTATGCCTATGTGAAAGCGTATGCGGTGGAGCGGTAAGGTGGGTAGAAGTAAGAGGCTTAAAGGGCGTTCATATATTTAATGAGCGCATTGCCTCGCCGCCCGCCGCTTTACTGTCGTTTAAATATCAGTATCAGCTTAATCTGGTGATCACCGGCTGTGCCGGAGACATCGACCTGATTGTGGTGCCGGTGCTGGCCTGGCTGCGCAAGAATCAGCCCGACATAATGGCGACCAAAGAGCGACGCGAGTCGGACTTTGTGTATCAGGCCGATGGGATAAGCGACACTGTTTGCGACATCAGCATTGACCTGCAACTGACTGAGCGCGTGATCGTGAAACAGCTCGGTGAGGCGTTGCACGTTGACCATGTGCCGGAGCCGGAGAACGCGGCGCAGCCCGTGCAGCTTTATATCAACCGTGAGCTGGTCAGCGAGTGGCAGGTATGAGTGAGTTACAGGCGTTTGAAGACTGGCTATCGGCGCTGATTGCTAACCTATATCGACTGCACGCAAAGAGATAGCATTGCGAATGCCGTCGTATCCGGTCAATTAGCCTGACAGATACCTTTGACGAGACGGTGGAAGCTGTGCGCGCTGCGGCAGATGCCGGAGACTTTGCGCAGTACATCTCTACACAGGGTGGGGCTAATGTACCGCGTGACGTACAGACCGTGCGCGTAGCCCGCCGTGTAGCCGATGAGTTAAACGCCTATGACGAGGAGGTGAAAAAGGTTGTTGGTATCTTTGCCCCACATCTGGGTGATACACGCATTCATGAAACCCGTTCAACGCAATGGCGCATTGTTGCAGCCGTTGCCGTTGAGAAGTTGACCTTAAAAAGCGCCTCTGGCGCGCCTCGGAGTCCTGTCAATAACTGTGGGTTGGGCAATAACGACCAGGCAGCAAATAACCTTAGCAAGGTGGCTGAAACGGCTATAGAGGCCGCTGTGGGCCAACCAATGGCTGATATTGACTGGGATGACACTGCCGCCGTAAAGGCGATGGTGTCACGGGTTAAGGAGAACGCTCCGCGTATCCGTAAAGGGCAACGCAATTATGATCCCTACCAAGTCCGGGAAGTAGCCCCTTCAGCCAGACTGACGAAAGAGGAGAGGGCGCGCATCGCTCAAATACAGAGCCATCTGCTTAGTAAAGGCCATGAAGCCGCACGCTGGGAGCTGGAAGCGCTTACCAAAGGAGCCGTACTGATTGTTGATCAGGAGCGGATTTCATTCCCCCGTGTTGTTGAGTGGGAGAGCTTCTATCAGGATGAGTAATTAGTGAACTATTAAGCGTTTTTTACGTTAAGGCAACGATTTGTATGGAAATTGTAAGCCATAGAATCTAGTATACTGTATATAAAAACAGTGGTTAGTTGAAAGGGGGATGTTGATGATTGATGTATTACAGCAAGCTGAGGTGCTCGAAAGGATCGCGCTGGTTGCAAAAATAACGACACATGAGAATTGCGAAAATCGTGATCGGGCAGTGGCTATGCTCTGGATAGCCGAGCTTGCAGAGAGAGCTTTAGAGCAGCTTGTGCAACCAAGGAGCCTGCCCAAACCCCCAGGCGGCTCCTTACATTAACCATGCATGTATAGAGTGCATGGTTTTGCATTTGGATCTTAGTACCTGAAATCTCTATCCGCGCCAGCCCTGGCGCGGATCTCGTTGGATCATGCATCTGCATGAAAAGCGATGCATAAAGCGGGCAGGCGTGGCGGGGATAGCATTGCGCGCACGTTCGGAATATGTAAATATAACTTCTTCTAAGTACACTTAAATGCTTTTGCATTAAAAACTCGCGGCACTAAATTATCTCAGTGTCGCTGTATTAATATAAACTTGCATTAAGTAAGATTGTCAAGATGAATATCTTGTTCAATGCTTGCCACTTCTACTTTATTACCTAGTCTTTGTGTCATAGAGTTATAAATCGCTGGATCCTTACCATGACTTTTAAAAGTTAAAACAAAAGAAACATCCTGTTCATCAAGCTCATGGTGGCTTGAATATCCAAATTGGTATAAATCTCTTGTGAAAATTCTCGCATATAATCTAACTTTTTCATTATCAACAGCAACGCCTTTGAAAGATTTACCATGATGCCTCACAGGACTCCATTTCGCTAGTTCTTGCCGAGAATCAATTTCTTTTTCAGTAGACTCTCTCATGGAACCAAGTAAACTTTTTATTTTTCCTTGTTCAGAAATATGTTGTAAAGAACACTGTAATCTTGTGGCAAAATAATTATCTCCGCCCAATTCTGATACTATAGGTTTAAGTATTGCTGTTAAAATGATATCACCCTTTATTTTCCCATTAATAATCATTTCAGATGGCAAAGGAATGTCATTCCAATAGTAAGAGTTTCCTGCCTTTAATTTTGAATTCCATGCTAGAGTGACAGTGCCATCATCACATAACCAAGGCATAGCATTTCCTTTATGCCAAGGCGTTCCCCAGCCAATACGTAGATCATGCTCAATTTCTTCAGCTTTATTTATTAATAGAGCCTTTACTAAATCAGGTGTTGGATTCTTGATGTTTTTGAAAGTATGGGCTGCTATAGATGATATTAGCGGCGCACTAAAACTAGTACCTACATGTATATCACCACCTATCATTCTTAACCTGGAAAACCATGATAATTCTGGCTTTTTCATTCCTGCTGGAGCAGGGCCACGCAAGCTCTGTGGGCAGGCTAGATGTACATCACCATTATCATTTGCTATTCTACCGGCTATGGTTAGAGCAGACTCACAATCCGCTGGAGGACATAATCTCGATTTATTAGAATCATCAATATTTCCAATAGAAATCACAGGTAGTATATTAAATTCACGTGCTATTCCATTGATTTCATGGCCTAAATAACTTATTTCTTCAAAGTTAACTGAAGGGCTAGATTCATTAAAGGAAAGGTTCCAAACCGAGGCTATACCTTTTGTTTTTTCAGCAACAGTTCTCAGATAGCTTACGAATTGTTCAGTTGTTGGCTGGATTTTAACGCCAATTTTATTAATTGCTTGAACACTAATAAATTTACAATCTATGTTCGGAAGGGATAAGTTATTGTTCCAGCCTGAAGCTTGGCAAATAATCGATGTTACTCGATTTCCATGCTTTAAATCTGCATCATATTCGCTAATAAGAGGCTTTATTTTCATCACATTAAATGGTGTGTATGATGCTGCTGAGCAACCTCCATCAATAATGACGACAACCGGAGCATTTTCCTTATCAATCAATTGTGGGGAGGGTTCTTTCCCACTTCCAGGGGGAGAAGATTTTGTAGTGATAGATTTTACAGGCTCAATTCTGTAAATAGCACCGGAACTAATTAGTTTCTGAAAATCATTTCTTGTTTTTAAAACAGTAGTAAATGAGAGATATCCTTCCGCCAAATATCTGTCGAGTTTTTTTATAAATGAGCTGTCTGAAGAAAAATTTTTCTTTTCATCAAAAACGTCCATAAATTTATGATCGCCAAAACTTAAAGTTCCATCTTTAACTAATGATTTTAGATCATTAACAACTGAAATACGTGCATTAGAGTCGTGAAAGGGCAGAAGCCAAACGTTAAATTGGTTTTCGAGAGTAGATGATTCATTAAAACTATCAGATTGATTTTTATTTCTTAAAACTTCTTCTTTACCGAATCCTTTGATGCTTTTAAGTCTTGATATGTCTACTTTAATCTTATCTGTCTGTGCTGAAGTGATTCTTTTAACGATATCTTTCAACTTTTCTTTAGAGGTTTCGACGAGGAAACCTTTATAAGCTGGTGAGACAATTCTTGTAAGTGTGTTAGTTTCAAAAAGATCGTTTGGCGTCCATGAAGGAGCTAAAGAATCATCAAACATTTTTACTAAAAGATGTATTTTACCAGAGTGAGAAATTATTTCTTTATCATTCTGGATAGAATTTAGGTTTTCAGAGAGAACCTTTTTTTGCGCATCTAATCTTGACCAGTTTATACCAGTAGCATTTTTCCCCCCACCGGTAATGCCTTTTGGTGTTGGTTTTTCCAAAAAAGACAGTATCGGGTTTATTGTTGGTTTTCTATTGCCAGTCGCCATAGTTTACTCCTTTAAATAATTAGAAACTGTTTGTCTACTTATACTAAGTAAATTAGCAATCTCAGACTGTGTAAAAAGTTTTGTATTATAAAGTACATTAATAAGCATTTTCTTTATTGCTGGGTCGACTTCATTTGTACCTGGCATGACAGAACTTCTTAAGTCGCTATTTACTATGGAAAAAATAATAGAAGGTACATTTAATTGTGTGTTTTTTAATAACGCTTCTCTTCTAGCAGATATGGAAATAGTTTCAATGTCAGCCCCGCTTAATCCGGACGATATTGCTCCTAATGCTTTTAATTCTTTGCTATTGCCTTTGTCTTTAAATAGGAAGTGATTCCATAGTTCTTCCCTTAAGTCTTGCGTAGGTAAATCAAAAGAAATCTTGAATGGGAATCTTCTCCATATTGCAGGATCTAGTAGTTCGGCATGATTAGTTGCGGCTATAACTATCGAACTATCATCCAGGGAATCAAGTCCTTGTATTAATGTGTTTACGACACGCTTAAGTTCACCGATTTCATGCCTGTCATCTCTTACCTTAGCGACCGCATCAACTTCATCCAATAGTAGTATGCCATTATTGGAAGGAACAAAATCAAAAAGTTGACGCAAATTTTTAGCCGTATCTCCGAGTAAAGATGAAATTACTGAGTCTAATCTGACCACATATAACGGTCTATTAAGCTGAGACGCTATATGTCCAGCGATCAAGGTCTTTCCAGTCCCCGGCGGCCCTGAAAGTAACAGACCCAGCCTACTTGAAAGTCCATTTTCAATAAGCTTTTCTTGATGTTTAACACTTTCTACAAAACTTGTAAAGGTGTGTCGCTCTCTTTCACCTAAAAACAATGGGGTTACAGGCCATTGATGTTCTTCAATCAAAGGCATTCGAGATTTAGGGTCAACTGGTAAGCTGTCGCTGTAACCTGAACTACGCAAGGGGACACCTTTACGCCTTAATACAGATTTAATTTTTTTTGCGGTATCCAGATCATCAATACTAATAGCTCGGGCAATGCGATTACTCACGCTACGTACTTCAGAATAATTCGCATCTAAAGATGCTTCAATCAGAGCTACAATATCTTCTACTAAAACCTTCATGCTTGTTCCTGGTTAACATGTGACAAGATAAATTCGTATTTTGTACTAATAAAATTGAATATTGTTAACGTTAATTGCTTTTTTGTCAATACGGGTGTGGGAGACGTATTGTTCTTGAGAGTTAAAATTTTGGAAGAAAAGGATGATATTTAAGTTAATCAACAAGATATTGCTGGTAAAAAAAGTAAAGAGAGTAAAATATCTTTTTTATGCAATTGAGTAGTTGTCGCGATCAGCCCAATAAACCACACTAAACTGACCTTATGACCCATTAAAAATCAGACTTTGCAAAGCCATGTTAAATAATAAAAATCAATAATTTAAGTGTGGTTTGCATCGTGTGGAGTATAAATCGCGTTCATCAAGACGGTTTTTCTATTTCCAATGAATAAGCCCGGAAAGTGATCACCTCTTCCCTTATCCATTCGTTGATCTCTTTCATCCGCTCCTGTAACGGTGACAGCTCGTTTCTGACAAACACCTGCGACGCCTTTACCGCATCCCCAAAGCCGCCGGAGTTGTCCGGGATAATCCCCATCATCTGCGGCGGCACGCGGTGCGCGCTTAACAGGTCGTCGCGGCTGGCTTTCTTGATGTTGAAAAAGTCGTCTTTGGTGGCGACCTCACTGAGCGGTAAGATTTTGATGCCGTCCGGTTTGCCGTTGGGCGCGTACATAAACAGGTTGCGGAAATTCCCCAGTCCTTTGGTGTCACGCATTGCCTGGCGCATCTTCTCAATGTCACTGCTGCTCTGTGCGGCGTCGGTCATATACAGAATGTAGCCCGCGTGCGCCCCGTTCTGGTAATACTTGCGCCGAAACAGCGTGGCCGACTCATTGAGCCATGCGGAATTAAGCGCGCTGAGGTATTCCGGCAGCCCGTACAGCTCCTGATTAATGTCCGGCTCGACCAGATGGAACACGCTGCCGGCCGCAAATTCATGCGGCTCCTTCCAGTCATTCACAAACCAATACACCCCCTCCTCAATGCCCCGGCGGGTAAATTTAGCCGGTGAGCACTCCAGGCGCAGCGGCGCGCCGAGCGCATTTTTGCGCAGCTCTACAAAGGCATTCCCGAATACCAGATAGTCGAGCGCGATGCGGCTGAATTCCTGCTGTGTCAGCAGCGGGTGCGGGATAAAGGTCGAGGCCAGGATATTGCGCTTTACGTAAATCGGTGAACTGTGATGCACGGCGGCGCGCAGGCTTTTCGCCAGCCCGTGAAAGCTTACCGGCGGCTCATACCAGCGGCCGTTACCGATGCACTCGGCATAATCCAAAATATCGCGCTTATCCATCACCGGCGTCGGGTCACCAAAGCTGAATGCCTGTGGCTGCGGCAAGTTGCGTGAATGCCTGATCGTGGAAATGATTGTCAGGCTTGAAGACGTAAAACCTGCGCCACCACATCCAGGCAGATCGCAACAAGGCACCTTATGGATGTAAACAGGCCCCGCAAAAGCGGGGCTTTTTTATGTCTAGAGCATGAGGGCTTTAAAAATGCATCGCCATTTCATCGCCACTTTGATTTGACCAAATAAAAAAGCCACCGTTAGAGGTGGCTTAAATATATGATTATAAGGCTAAAATTTGGTGGCCCCTGTTGGGTTTGAACCAACGACCAAGCGATTATGAGTCGCCTGCTCTAACCACTGAGCTAAGGGGCCGGGCGGCGTGATTATACGGCAGTTCTCATCAGCAGGTCTACCTTTGCCCGGCTGGATGGCGGTTTTCTGCTCAGATTAGTCTGTTGTAATTTCTGGAGGTTTTTGCGATAACCAAAAGAAATGTATCGCTGGGGATTGATATGATTAAGGACATCCTGACAGAGGGGTTGCAGGTGGTGTTTTGCGGGATTAATCCGGGGTTATCCACCGCGCACCACGGGTATCACTTCGCCAACAGCAATAACCGGTTCTGGAAAGTGATCCATCTGGCCGGCTTTACTGCGCGGCAACTGCGACCGGAAGAGGAGCAGCATCTGCTGGATACCGGCTGCGGCATCACCCGCCTGGTGGACCGGCCAACGGTGGAAGCCTCTGAGCTGGCGCGGGCGGAGTTGCGGCAGGGCGGGGAGGCGCTGCGGGAGAAGATCCTGCGTTATCAGCCACGGGCGCTGGCGGTGCTGGGCAAACAGGCTTACAGCAGCGCCTTTGGCGTCAGGAAAGTGGCCTGGGGGCGTCAGCCGGAAAGCATCGGTGAGACGGCGGTGTGGGTGCTGCCCAACCCCAGCGGGTTGAACCGCGCATCGCTTGACGAGCTGGTGGCGGCATACCGCGAACTCTATCTTGACCTGACCCAACGCGCGCCGTAACCCATAAGCTGAACCGGGCACGCTCCGGCAGGCGGATAGCGGCTATCGTGAATGCTATTCCCCTCTGCGCAGGCCTCAGACCGCAGGCATAAAAAAAGCCCCTTACGGGGCTTTTTTGTGGCGGCAACCGGGCGATTAATCGTCCAGGAAACTGCGCAGTACTTCAGAGCGGCTCGGATGGCGCAGTTTACGCAGCGCCTTCGCTTCAATCTGGCGGATACGCTCACGCGTGACGTCAAACTGTTTGCCCACTTCTTCCAGCGTGTGGTCGGTGTTCATGTCGATACCGAAACGCATACGCAGCACTTTCGCCTCACGCGCCGTCAGGCCGGCCAGCACGTCGTGCGTGGCAGAGCGCAGGCTCTCGGAGGTCGCGGAGTCCAGCGGCAGCTCCAGCGTCGTGTCTTCAATGAAGTCGCCCAGATGCGAATCTTCATCATCACCAATCGGCGTCTCCATGGAGATCGGCTCTTTGGCAATCTTCAGCACTTTGCGGATCTTGTCTTCCGGCATTAGCATACGTTCAGCCAGCTCTTCCGGCGTCGGTTCGCGGCCCATCTCCTGCAGCATCTGGCGCGAGATACGGTTGAGCTTGTTGATGGTCTCAATCATATGCACCGGAATACGGATGGTACGCGCCTGGTCAGCGATGGAACGGGTAATCGCCTGACGGATCCACCAGGTGGCGTAGGTCGAGAACTTGTAACCACGGCGGTATTCGAACTTGTCTACCGCTTTCATCAGGCCGATGTTGCCTTCCTGAATCAGGTCCAGGAACTGCAGGCCACGGTTGGTGTATTTTTTGGCGATAGAAATCACCAGACGCAAGTTCGCTTCCACCATCTCTTTCTTGGCGCGGCGCGCTTTCGCTTCACCAATCGACATACGGCGGTTGATGTCTTTGACCTGCTCGATGGTCAGGCCGGTCTCTTCCTCGATCTGACGCAGCTTTTGCAGGCTGCGCTGGACATCTTCACTGACGTCTTTCAGCTTCTCAGACCACGGCTTGGCCATCGCGACGGCCGCTTCGAACCAGACGTCGCTGGTCTCATTGCCGGCGAACAGGTTGACGAAGTTTTTCTTCGGCATTTTGCACTGTTCAACGCACAGCTTCATGATGATGCGTTCCTGGGTACGGACGCGATCCATCATGGAACGCATGCTGTTGACCAGGAAATCGAACTGTTTCGGCACCAGGCGGAACTGTTTGAAGATCTCAGAAAGCTTCAGGATCTCTTCTGCGGCGCTGGCGTGGCTGCGGCCTTTGGTCTTGATGACGTTACGGGTCGCTTCATACTGCTCACGCAGGTCGGTGAATTTCTGGCGCGCCAGTTCAGGGTCGATGCTGTTGTCATCGTCGCTGCTGTCGTCGTCTTCATCTTCATCTTCGTCTTCGTCGTCCAGTTCCTCGTTCGGCAGTTCAGAGCCAACGTGGGTGGCGGTCGGGGCGATATCCTCTTCCGCGTTCGGGTCAACAAAGCCGGTGATCAGGTCAGACAGGCGGGACTCGCCGGCTTCCACACGATCATACTGTTCCAGCAGGTAGGTAATCGCTTCCGGGTATTCGGCAACGGAGCACTGCACCTGGTTGATACCGTCTTCGATGCGTTTGGCGATGTCAATTTCACCTTCACGCGTCAGCAGTTCAACGGTACCCATTTCGCGCATATACATGCGCACCGGATCGGTCGTACGGCCAATCTCAGACTCAACGCTGGACAACACCTGGGCGGCCGCTTCGGCCGCGTCTTCGTCGGTGTCATTGGTGTTTTCGGCCAGCATCAAATCATCGGCGTCCGGTGCTTCTTCCAGCACCTGAATGCCCATGTCGTTAATCATCTGGATGATGTCTTCGATCTGGTCGGAGTCGACGATATCTTCCGGCAGATGGTCATTGACCTCAGCATAGGTCAGATAGCCTTGCTCCTTACCACGGGTGACAAGAAGTTTGAGCTGTGACTGCGGGTTTTGCTCCATAAGACGGTATCCACACTTCAGAGTATTTGGGTTGGTGTCGGTCGGCGAAACCGCCAACGATAACATTTGGGGCGTTTTTGTTGTTGCCGCGGCCCGCTATGGCGGCATCGTGCAGGGCATCGCCCCGCTATATATCGGCACTTAAGCCGTCAGATGGTCATTTTTTTTTCGCCAGTACCTGGTTGAGAGAGCGAACCTCTTCCCGTTCTTCCGTGCTCAAACCATGCGTCCGGGCGCGCGCGATTAGCGTCTCCAGCCGTTGCTCCAGAACGGAGTCATACAGGCTGGCCAGCGTGTCCACAAATGTTTCCTCAACCATATCCTCTACGATCATGTGGTTCCATGTCGCCAGGATTTCAAGCTGCTGGCTGTACTTATTATCGCGATATTGTTCCAGCAACTGGCCGGTGGTCAGCCCCGGCTGGGCCAGGCAGGTCTCGACCAGTTCGACAAACAGGTCAAAGCCCGGCAGTCCGGCTTGTTCCACGCCTTGCAGCGAAGGAATAAGTGTAGCCAGCCGGGGATTTTGTACCAACAATCCTATCAGTATACGCATTGTCGTGCGTTTTAGCTGGGGCGGCTGGTAGCTATTTGCGCTTTCACCCTGTTTGGGCAGCAGCTTCTCCAGCTGGCTGTCATCCAGGATGCCCAGCTTGTTGCCGAGTTGCTGGCGCAGGTAAAGACGTAACGTTTCACCCGGTACCTGCCCGATCAGCGGCAATGCCAGGGTGCTTAATTTGGCGCGCCCGTCAGGGCTGCTCAAATCCACCTGCGGCAGCAGCGTTTCGAACAAGAAGGTCGAGAGCGGTTGAGCCTGCTCCATGCGCTGCTCAAAGGCCGCTTTGCCCTCTTTACGGATCAGGGTGTCGGGGTCTTCGCCGTCAGGCAAAAACATAAAGCGCAGCTGGCGGCCGTCAGTCAGGTAGGGCAGGGCGGTTTCCAGCGCGCGCCAGGCCGCCTCACGGCCGGCACGGTCGCCGTCATAGCAGCACACCACGTTGTCAGTGGCGCGGAACATCAGCTGGATGTGGTCAGCGGTGGTCGAGGTGCCGAGCGAGGCCACGGCATAATCGATGCCGAACTGCGCCAGTGCCACCACGTCCATATAACCTTCCACCACCAGCAAACGGGCCAGCTCCGGGTGGCTTTGCTGCGCTTCATACAGGCCGTACAACTGGCGGCCTTTATGGAAAATCTCGGTTTCCGGGGAGTTGAGATACTTGGGTACCCCATCACCCAGCACCCGCCCGCCAAAGGCGATCACCCGCCCGCGTTTGTCGCGGATAGGGAACATCACCCGTTCGCGGAAGCGGTCATAAACCCGCCCCTGGTCGTTGGTGACCAGCATCCCGGCGTCATTCAACGCGGTACGGCCGTCACTGTTTTTACCAAAGCGCTTCAGGGTGTTATCCCATCCGGCCGGGGCAAAGCCAATCGCAAAGTGCTGGATAATCTCCTGGCTCAGGCCGCGCTGTTGCAGGTAGTCGCGGGCGACCTGCGCAGTGGGCTGAGCCAGGGCGTGCTGATAATGGGTGCTCAGCTGTTCCATCAGCTGGTACAGGCTCTGGCGCTGATGGCGTTCAATCTGGGAGGGGCCGGACCCTGCCTCGTAAGGCACGTCCAGGCCATGCATGGTTGCCAGTTCCTCAATGCTTTCGACAAACTCCAGCCTGTCGTAATTCATCAGGAAATCGATGGCATTGCCATGCGCGCCGCAGCCGAAACAGTGGTAAAACTGCTTCTCGCCATTGACGGTGAAAGAGGGGGTTTTCTCATTGTGGAACGGGCAGCACGCATGATAATTCCTGCCCTGCTTTTTCAGCTTCACCCTGGCATCGATCAAATCGATGATGTCAGTGCGCGCCAGCAGGTCATTGATAAATACACGCGGGATTCGTCCAGCCATAAGCCCCTTGCTCACCAGCCTATAAACGACAACAAGCCGCGCATTCCTTTCGGAAAGCACGGCCTTCGTATACTACTACTCAGTCTGCGCGTTTTTCGAAATGACCAAACCACGCGGTGGGGTTACCCCCGAAAAATTAGTACAGACGAGTACGGCGTGCGTTTTCGCGAGCCAGTTTCTTCGCGTGACGTTTCACAGCAGAAGCTTTAGCGCGTTTACGTTCGGTAGTCGGTTTTTCATAGAACTCACGACGACGAACTTCAGCTAAAACACCCGCTTTTTCGCAGGAACGTTTGAAACGACGCAGAGCTACGTCGAACGGCTCGTTTTCACGTACTTTAATTACCGGCATGTGCCTCTCACCTCAATAAAATCGGTTTGTCGCTGGCCTGTGGCGCCAGCCATTTTCAAAATGGTGCGGAATTTTACTTCAATGGGTGCTGCTTTGTAAAGCACCACAGCAAATTGGCATGGGCAGGACGGCCAGCAAATGTGCTCGCTTATGCGCAAGCGGGTGATTATATACCAATCAATCGGGAATACCCGTGATTAATCAGTGCGGCGCGTAAATTTCCCCGGTGTTCAGGCAGAGAAAAGGTCAGGATTTAACGCAGGCCGGGCGGGCGGGGGCCGCGAAGACGGTGTTGAGCCGCCCCCAGATAGTGGTAAACTGCGCGCCGCGCCGCCCGCGTCGGGGCGCCGTTCGAAACAGGTGGAAAAGGCAATGCGCGTATTAGGTATCGAAACGTCCTGCGATGAGACCGGCATCGCAATTTATGACGATCAACAAGGTCTGCTGGCCAATGAATTGTACAGCCAGGTGAAATTGCATGCGGACTACGGCGGCGTGGTGCCGGAACTGGCCTCGCGTGACCACGTCCGCAAGACGGTGCCGCTGATTCAGGCCGCGCTGAAGGATGCGGGCCTGCAGGGCAGTGACATCGATGCGGTGGCGTATACCGCCGGGCCGGGGCTGGTCGGCGCGCTGCTGGTGGGGGCGACCATCGGCCGTTCGCTGGCGTTCGCCTGGGGCGTGCCTGCGGTGCCGGTACACCATATGGAAGGCCACCTGCTGGCCCCGATGCTGGAAGACAACCCGCCGTCGTTCCCGTTTGTGGCGCTGCTGGTTTCCGGCGGGCACACCCAGCTCATCAGCGTGACCGGCATTGGTGAATACCGGCTGCTGGGCGAGTCGATTGACGATGCCGCCGGGGAAGCCTTCGACAAAACCGCCAAGTTGCTGGGGCTGGACTACCCCGGCGGCCCGATGCTGTCGAAAATGGCGCAGCAGGGGCAGGCGGGGCGCTTTACGTTCCCCCGGCCGATGACCGATCGCCCAGGGCTGGATTTCAGCTTCTCCGGCCTGAAGACGTTTGCTGCCAATACCATCCGCGGCAATGAGTCTGACGATCAGACCAAAGCAGACATTGCCCGCGCCTTTGAAGATGCGGTGGTGGATACCCTGGCGATCAAGTGCAAGCGGGCGCTGGAGGAGACCGGCTTCTCCCGGCTGGTGATGGCGGGCGGCGTGAGCGCCAACCGCACCCTGCGCAGCAAGCTGGCGGAGATGATGCAGAAGCGCCGTGGCGAGGTGTTCTACGCCCGCCCGGAGTTCTGCACCGACAACGGCGCAATGATCGCTTACGCGGGCATGGTGCGCCTTAAAGCAGGCAACACCGGTGGGCTGGGCATCACCGTGCGTCCGCGCTGGCCGCTGGCAGAGCTGCCGGCCGTGTAACCTGCCGCCGCGTACATCCGCGGTGGGCACACAAAGCATCTGCCGCTGTACATCCGCGGTGGGCACACAAAAAAAAGCGCCGGGCAATCTGCACCGGCGCTTTTTTTATGTTTCCCCGGCATGGCACCGGGGAAAAGGAGAGGCTTAGAGCTGCATGTCGGTCGCGGCTTTGGCTTCTACTTTGCTTTCACTGGCCGGAGCCACGACAGCCGGGGTATCCTGCGGGATCATCGGCGGCGGGGTCAGTTGCAGCGTCTGGCTGGTCATCTGCCATTCCTGCTCGGTCAGCTGCGGGTTGCCGTTCAGCTTCTTGCCGTAGGTTGGGATAATTTCACGCATCTTCGCCTGCCAGGCCGGGGTCGCCATCTTGTCTTTGAACGCTTTTTCCAGCAGGTTCACCATGATCGGTGCTGCAGTGGACGCGCCCGGAGATGCGCCCAGCAGGGCTGCCAGGGTGCCTTCTTTGTCGCTTACGATCTCAGTGCCGAGACGCAGTACGCCGCCTTTCTCTTCATCTTTCTTGATGATCTGCACGCGCTGGCCTGCCTGCCACAGACGCCAGTCTTCTTTACGCGCTTCTGGGAAGTATTCCTGCAGCGCTTTGAAGCGGTCGTCGTCAGACATCATCAGCTGACCGGCCAGGTACTCAACCAGCGGGTATTCATCGATCCCAACATGCATCATCGGCACGATGTTATGCACGGTGGTGCTCTTCGCCAGATCCCACAGAGAACCCTCTTTCAGGAACTTGGTGGAGAAGGTAGCGAATGGCCCGAACAGGATCACGCGCTTGCCGTCCAGCACACGGGTATCCAGGTGCGGTACGGACATCGGCGGGGAGCCGACGGACGCTTTGCCGTACACTTTCGCCAGGTGTTTGCTGGCCACTTCCGGGTTCTCGGTCACCAGGAAGGAACCGCCCACCGGGAAACCGGCGTAGTTTTTGCCTTCCGGAATACCGGATTTCTGCAACAGCGGCAGAGACGCACCGCCCGCCCCGATAAAGACGAATTTCGCATCAATGCTGTGCTCTTCGCCGTTATTTTTCAGGTCAGCCACGGTAACGTGCCAGCTGTTGTCCGGGTTGCGTTTCAGGTCACGCACTTCCGTGGAGAGATCCAGCGTGAAGTTTTTCTTCTGTTGCAGGTTGCCGACGAACTGGCGGGTGATCTCACCAAAGTTCACGTCGGTGCCGATCGGCATCCAGGTGGCGGCCACTTTCTGCTTCGGATCACGGCCATCCATCACCAGCGGGATCCATTTCTGGATCTCTTTCGGGTCGTCAGAATACTGCATGCCCTGGAACAGGGTGCTCTTCTGCAACGCCAGGTAACGCTTGTGCAGGTAATCGACGTTCTCATCGCCCCAGACGAAACTCATGTGCGGCGTGGAGTTAATAAAGGAGTGCGGGTTCTTCAGAACGCCCTGTTTCACCTGGTGAGACCAGAATTGACGGGAGATCTGGAAACCTTCGTTGATCTCAACCGCTTTCGCGATCTCAATCTCGCCATTCTCTTTTTCCGGCGTGTAGTTCATTTCCGCCAGTGCAGAGTGGCCGGTACCGGCATTATTCCAACCGTTGGAACTCTCTTTTGCCACACCGTCCAGGCGCTCAACCATGGCCATTGACCAATCCGGTTCCAGCTCACTCAGATAGGTGCCCAGGGTGGCGCTCATAATACCGCCGCCGATCAACAGGACATCCACTTTCTGGTCTTCCGCTGCGTGCGCGAGCGTGCTGCTGAGCAACGCGGATGAGCACAACAAAGCCACTACTTTCATCTTCATTACGACTACCTTGCCAGGACTTGTTCAGAAAAAATATTATTTATCAATAACATAAAAACGTCCCTCGCCGCTGGAGGAACCTTTTGAAGGTATGATAATTACGAAGCAAATATGCAACCTTTGCGCAACGCGGCGGAATATATCATTTAACAGCCGTTTAATTAAAGTCCCTTTGTCAGTTAATAACCGACGGAGTCAATAACCATTCAGTAACGCATTGTTATTAGCCTTAAGAAGGAAGCGGACTTAAATCAAATCATGATTGAGGGCAGAATAAATGCGCGGGATAAGCCCGGAAAACGACGCAGAAATAACCGCTAAAGTGAAAGGGAAATAAAAAGTCTGATTATTCTAAAAAAAGAACCGGCGGGCGGATAATTATACGTCAGGTTAATTTAATGTTGATTTAATGTGAATGAAAATGAGGCGTAAAATAAGGGGCCGATCCGGCCCCCAACCCTCTACTTTTTGGCGTACAGCGTATCGATCGTCTGCTGCCAGACAAACGGCGTCAATTGCGCATAGGTCAGATCGCGTGCGGCCAGCGCGTCCACCATGCCTTGTTGGGTCTGCGCGGTGGCCTGGCTCATGGCGGCGGGCACCTGCACATCCTGCAACGTTTTCACCACTTCCTGCATCTCTTCAGCGCGGCGGCGGCCATGCTCCGCCACCCGGCTGATCAGGTAGTGCGGAAACTCCCCCTGCCAGCCGAGCGACGGGAAGCTGGCGTGCAGGGAGTCAATCACCGCCTGCTCCACGCCGTACTGGCGCGCGGCGCTCAAACATTCCGTGGTCAGCGCCTCCAGCCCTTTGATCATCACACTGCGGCACATCTTAATGGCGGACGCCTCGCCCACTTCACGGCTCCAGACCCGGCAATGGAAGCCGAGGCTATTCAGCTTCGGGCCTATCTCCTCTGCGCGCGGCCCACCGATCAGCAGCGGCGTGGCAAGGCGCTGCGGCGGCACCGGGGCCATCACCGCCACATCGAGGTAATCTGCGCCGTGCTGCTCAATCAATGCCGCGGCGGCTCGCTTGGTGTTGGGTGCCACGGAGTTCAGGTCGAGAAACACCTGCCCGCCGGTCAGCAGCGGGGCGCACTGGGCCGCCACGTCCAGCGCATTGGCGGCGGTCACGACAGAGAAGACCCACGTCGCCCCCTGCACCGCATCCGCCGGCGACAGGGCGGGGCGCACGCCGCAGCGGGCGGCTTTCGCCAGCATCGCGCCGCGCGTCCCGCCCAGCAACTGGCTGTCCCAGACGGTGACCTGCACGCCGCGCGCCTGCATCTCTTCTGCCAGGATGGCACCGGCTTCACCAAAGCCAATCAACGTAACACGGGCTATTTCCATCATCGTGCTCCTTCAAACGGCCATACGGCGGCCGGGATCAACACATTGCCGTCAAAAATCAGCCGGGCCGTGCGCAACAGGCCGCACCCGGCCAGCTGTTGCTGCGCATCCAGCCGCAACAGCACGCTGAATTCGCCGCCCGGATGCTCCACGCTCAGGCGCTGCGGGTTTTGCCCTGGGGTAAGCGCTGCCAGCCCTTCCGCCACGCTGCCGGGGATCAGGCAGGCGCTGGCGACGCTCACCGCGCCCAGCACCCCGATTGAGGCGTGGCAACGGTGCGGGATAAACGTGCGGCTGGAAATTGTCCCGCCATGGCGCGGCGCAGCCAATAGCGTCATTTTCGGCACGCTGCGATCACTGACGTCACCGAGGTTCATCTTCGGCCCCATTTGCAGGCGAATCGACTCCAGCCGCTGTTTCAGTTCGCTGTCGGCATCCAGTTGTTCGCGGCTCTCGTAACCGCTGCGATCCAGATCCGCCGCACGCACCAGCACCACCGGCATACCGTTATCAATGCAGGTGACGTCAATGCCGTCAACGCGATCGCGCGCCGCGCCGGTGGGCAGCAGCGCGCCGCAACTGGAACCGGCGATGTCGGCGAAGGTCAGCACCACCTCGGCGGCCGTGCCGGGCACGCCGTCAATGTGCAGCCCGCCGTCATAGTTCACGGCGCTGTCCGGCGTTGCCACCTGGGCGACGGCAACCTGCCCGGTGTTCTCCATGAAAATACGGACTTCCGTGACACCGGGCCGGGCGGGCACCAGCCCGCGCTCAATGGCAAACGGGCCGACGGCGGCGAGGATGTTGCCGCAGTTCTGGCCGTAATCCACCACCGCCTTATCCACATTCACCTGCGCGAACAGGTAATCCACATCGGCATCCGGGCGTTTGGAACGCGCCACTATCGCGACTTTGCTGGTCAGCGGATCGGCCCCGCCGAGGCCGTCGATCTGGCGCGGATCGGGCGATCCCATCACCGCCAGCAGCACGCGGTCACGCAATACAGGATCGGCAGGCAGATCGGCGGCCAGAAAACAGGCCGCTTTCGAGGTGCCGCCACGCATCAGCAAACAAGGGATCCGGCGCTGGCGCATTTTACTTACTCCCCCAGCTCATGCAGGCTGTCGACATAGCGCAGCCCTTTTTCCGCCAGGCGCGGGCGCATCTGGTAGATGTCCAGCCCCAGTTCGCCCTGCGCCATACGCGCGCGTTTGCTCTCCTCAAGCTCCGCACGTTTGCGGCTGGCGGCGGCTACCCCGGCCGCCTCGGCATGGCGTACCACCACCACACCGTCATCATCCGCCACCATCACATCACCGGGGACGATCAACTGCCCGGCGCACACCACCGGCACGTTGACGGAACCCAGCGTCTCTTTGACCGTGCCCTGCGCATACACCGCCCGTGACCAGACGGCGAACCCCATCTCACGCAGGGTGCGGGTGTCACGCACACCGACATCCGCAATCAGCCCGCGCACGCCGCGTGCCTGCAATGAGGTCGCCAGCAAATCGCCGAAATAGCCATCGCTGCAAGGGGAGGTGGGGGCGACCACCAGCACATCACCCGGCCGGCACTGCTCAACCGCGACGTGGAACATCCAGTTGTCACCGGGGGCGACCAGCACCGTCACGGCGCTGCCGGCAATGCCGTGATCCTGCTGGATCGGGCGGATCGCCGGGTCCAGCAGCCCTTTGCGCCCCTGCGCTTCATGCACCGTTGCCACACCGTAAGCGGCCAGGGTGTCGATCACCGCGTGGTCTGCGCGGGGAATGTTGCGCACCACGACGCCGCGTTTGCCGAGATGACTCATGTCAGATCCTCCGTGACGCGTGGGAAAATGCTCTGATAGCCTTCCCCGTAAATGATGTCGCGGCTGCTGGTGATGCCGACGTTACGTTTGGCCTGCACGCCGCGCTGTTGCGCCACGCGGGTGTAGTATTCCCACAGGTGCTCCTGCCCGGCCATGCATTGGATCGCCTGGTATTTCTTATCCCAGACGGAGGTGATGTCGAGCAGCACATCCGGTTTCCACTCACACTGTTCCGGCTGGTGCGGCTCAAAGCAGTAGACCGGCGGCGCACCGACAACCGGCTCGCCGGGGCGGTACCCCTCAGCCTGGGCGATGATGCGTGCCTCCTGTGCCAGGTGGGTCGCCAGCGGGTGATCGTAGTTGTACGGGTCTTTCAGCGAATGGGTCAGCACGAAGTGCGGCTGTACGCGGCGGTAAACATCCGCCAGGCGGAACAGCGCGTCTTTGTCTGCCCGCAAGGGGTAGTCGCCCATATCAAAAAACTCGATGCTCGCGCCGAGGATCTCCGCCGCCGCGTTGGCCTCTTCCCGGCGGGCTGCTTTGACGCTCTCTTCAGTCATGTTGCCTTTGCGCCACAGTTTGGCGGACTCACCGCGTTCGCCAAATGAGAGACAAACCACATGGACGTCGTAACCCTGCGCGTGGTGCAGGGCAATGGCGCCGCCGGCGCGCCAGACGAAATCGGCAGAGTGGGCGCTGACAACCAGCGCACTTTTTTTCAGGGTGGCATTGTTCATGATGTCCTCCGGGTTTTTTTCCATGCTGGCACGCCGTCCGGTATGGCGATAATTCATTCGATTGCAGCAGGTATGCGTTTTATTTATATTGCCCATCAGGATCGTGTTTGCAGGGTGGGGAAAATCATGCAGCTGACAGCCCATGATGAAGGGGTAAACCTGATGCAAATCAGGGCGTTTATTCAGGTGGTGGAGCAGGGCAGCGTCTCGCGTGCGGCAGATGAGTTATTCCGTACCCAGTCGGCGGTGACGCGTGCCATCCGCGATTTGGAGCAACGGCTGGCGGTGCCGCTGTTTGAGCGCCATGCAGGCGGCATGATGCTGACAGACTTCGGCAAATGCGTGCTGCCGCGGGCGCGGCGGGCGTTGGCAGAACTGCACCAGGTGCCGCTGCTGCTGGCGCGGCTGCGCGGCCGGCCGGCCCCGGCGCGCAGCGAGGCAGAGCCGCTCTGGCTGTTCAACGTGCGGCGGCTGCATATTTTCATCACCCTGTGCCAGACCCGCCATATGCAGACGGTGGCCGCGCAACTCGGCCTCAGCCAGCCGGCGGTCAGTGCCGCGCTGAAAGTGCTGGAGAATGGCGCGGGCATCGCACTGCTGGAGCGCACCCCGCACGGCATGATGCCGTCACTGGCCGGGCGTGAGATGGAGCCGAACATCCGCCGCGCCCTGAACGAGCTGAACCACATTCCGGCCGATATCGCCGCCCGGCGCGGGGTGCTGGCGGGCACGGTGCGCATCGGCGCGCTGCCGCTGGGGCGCACGCGGCTGCTGCCGCAGGCGATTATCCGGCTGACGGCGCGCTACCCGGCGGTCAGGGTCATTACCAATGAGAGCGCATTCGGCACCCTGGCGGCTGAGATGCGCGCCGGGGACATCGATTTTATTTTCGGGGCGCTGCGCAACAGCAGCGATGCCGCTGACATCACGCGCGAGACGCTGTTTCGTGAGGAGATGGTGCTGCTGGCGCGGCGGGATCACCCACTGGTGACGCCATCACTGAGCGCGGAGGATCTGCGCCGGGCGCGCTGGGTGTTGCCGCGGGCGGCGACACCGGCACGCCGCCTGCTGGACGGCTGCTTCCGGGCGATGGGCATCCCGGCGCCGGAGCCGGTGGTGGAGAGCGGTGATCTGGCGTTGGTGCGCGGGCTGTTGCTGCATTCAGAGATGGTGGCGGCGGTGTCAGCGCATCAGCTGGAGCATGAGCTGGCCAGCGGCGAGCTGGTGGTGCTGCCGCTGACCCTGCCGGACACCGGCCGCGATATCGGGTTGACCTGCCGCGCGGGCTGCCTGCATTCACCTGCCGCGCAGGCGATGATCGACTGCCTGCGCGAGGTGTGTGCCGAAGGGCAGGATCAGGCCGGTTTACCCGCGACCCCATAACGCCCCGGCTACCGGTTGTTCATGGTGCGTGACAGGGCGGGCAAGTCGTTGATATCGATGCCTTTGACCTGTTCCGGCGGATTCGCTTTCTGGTGCCGGGTGATGGTGATCGCCGCCAGCAGGGCAGGGATCGCCAGGATAATAAAGATGCTGGTGGTACCGGGGAAGGTCACCAGCAGCACCCCGCCGATAGAGGAACTGAGGATCGCCCCGGTGCGGCCGATGCCGTGCATCCAGCTCACGCCGGTGGCACGCATTTCGGTCGGGTAAAACGCCGGGGAGAAGCCCTGTAACCCATTCTGGGCGCCGTTAATGCAAAAGCCGCTGAAGAACACCAGCACGGCCAGCACCGCCGGGCCGAAGGCCCCGAGCCCTTGCGCCAGCAGGCAGGCCATCCCCAGCAAATAGAACAGGCCAATCACATATTTCGCGGCGAAGCGGTCCATCAGATACCCCACCAGCAGGCCACCGAGCGGGCCGCCGAGCTGGAACAGCCCGGCAATCATCGCGGCGCGCTCCAGCGAGAAGCCGCTGGTACGCATAATGGTCGGCAACCAGCCGTTCAGCAGGTAAATCACGAACAGCCCCATAAAGTAGGTGATCCACAGCACCAGGGTGCCGCCTGCGTAGCCTTTGCTGAAGAGTTGCAGCACCGCGGCGCGCTTGCGGATCACCGGCGTATTCAGCACAAAAGTGGTATTGGGCGCAAAATGGCCGCCGGCACGCCGCAACACCGCCGCGATTTTCTCGCGGCTGACGCGGCGCACCACCATGTACATGGCGGACTCCGGCAGCACGATCATCAACACCGGCAGCATCAGCAGCGGCACCAGCCCGCCGAGGGCCAGCACCGCTTTCCAGCCAAAATCAGGCAGCAGCCCGGCGGCAATAAACCCGCCCGCGCCGGAACCGATGTTAAAACCGCTGTACATCAGGGCGATGGTCAGGCCACGGCGGCGCGCCGGCATATACTCCGACACCAACGTGACGCAGTTGGGCATCACCGCGCCCAGCCCCAGCCCGGCCAGAAAACGCAGCACGGCCATCTCCAGCGGCGTGCGGGCAAAAGCGCACAACAGGCTGAACAGGGCAAAACCGAATACAGAGAACAGCAGCACCCGTTTACGCCCCACACGGTCTGACCACGGCCCGGCAATCAGCGCGCCAATCGCCACGCCAAACATCGCCGCACCGAGGATTGGCCCCATTTCTGCCCGTGAAATGCCCCACTGCTCAATCAGCGCCGGGGCCACAAAGCCCATCACCGCCGCATCATAGCCGTCGAACATGATGATGATGAAACAGAGCCCCAGCACCAGCCACTGGTAGCCGGAAATGGGGCGGGCATCTATCCAGCCTTTTACGTCAACAATCGGGTGATCGCTCATCGGGTACGCTCTCTGTTTTTTTTATCAATAACGTGATCGGGTTAAAGTTTTTACCGGCTGCCACCGGCGAAACAAACTGGCCGCCGCATCAGAGTGCGGGGCCGTGCTTATAATTTTTATTGATTAATCAACGTATTATTTTTGAAACATCAAAAGGTACAGCGATCAACTTAGGCAGGTACGGCAGGTTTGTCTGCCGTAAAATAGTTATTGAGGTATGAGTTTTATTTATTTGTTGAGCGGTGTCGGAAAATGGGGAACGTAAAGCGCCGCAGCGGGCAGGCCGCAGCCCGGAAAGGGGGTGTCAGGGAAAGCAGGCTGCCGTGCGCCGCGTGGGCGCACCGGGGTCAGGAGGGTTTGCGGCCGGCCGCCGCTTTGCGCGCTTCTTCGCGCCGTTTGCGCAGCTTGTGCCAGATTTTGGTTTCCTGGCCGCGCCACAAACGCTGGATATTGTCATGGTGGCGCATCAGGATCAGGCAGGAGAGCATCGCCACCGGGAAGGTGAATTGCGGCTTGAACCACCAGACGTAAAACGGGGCAATCAGTGCGCTGACAATCGCGCCCAGTGAGGAGTAGCCGCTCAGCAGCACCGTCAGCAGCCAGGTGCCGGTCATCAAACCGGTGAGGTCCCAGCCGATCGGCGCAATCGCCCCAAAGGCAGTCGCCACGCCTTTGCCGCCGCGGAAGTGGAAGAACACCGGCCAGATGTGGCCGAGGCAGGCGGCAATCGCCGTCAGGCCAAGGTAGAAGGGCGGCACGTTGGATTTGTAGGCCAGCCAGACCGGCAGCATTCCCTTCAGCACATCGAAAATCAGCACCGCAGCCGCGGCTGCGCGCCCGCCGATGCGCAGGACGTTGGTGGCACCCGGATTGCCGGAGCCGCTCAGGCGCGGGTCGGGCAGGCGGGCAAGGCGGCACACCAGAATAGCACTGGAAATTGAGCCACATAGGTACGCGAGGATAATCATCCCAAGCGCGGTAGCACTCATAACGTGGTTCCGTTCATTAGGGGTCGTTTTAATCGCAGCATCTATGGATAATACGCATATTCCGCTGGAAGTGGTATCCGGCCGGGCCAAAAACAGAGAATGACATGATGGACATCGTATTTATAGAACAGCTCACCGTAATCACCACCATCGGCGTTTACGACTGGGAACAGACCATCCAACAAAAGCTGGTGTTTGATGTGGAAATGGCCTGGGACAACCGCGCGGCGGCCGCCAGTGATGACGTCAATGACTGCCTGAGTTATGCCGATGTCAGCCAGGCGATCCTTCAGCATGTGGAGGGCGGGCGTTTTGCGCTGGTGGAGCGGGTGGCAGAGGAAGTATCTGAATTGTTGCTCACACGCTTCAAATCGCCGTGGGTACGTATTAAGGTCAGTAAGCCCGGCGCAGTGGCACAGGCTGCACGGGTTGGAGTGATCATTGAGCGTGGCCGGCGGCCCTGACGTTACGGTCAGTAAAATGTCACTGAAATGAAACCATCGGCCGGTAAGCTGGTCATAACGTGAAGAAATTTAGCGGCATCTATTTATGCCGCTTTTTTATGACGTTAATTTTAGGGGTAAGGAAGATTTCATGACGGATGTCCATTCGTTAGTGGTTGCGTTTATTCTTGGCGTGGTTGAAGGCCTGACTGAATTCCTGCCGGTATCCTCTACCGGGCATATGATCATCGTCGCCAGTTGGCTCGGCTTTACCGATGACAAAGCAAAATTCTTTGAAGTGATTATCCAGCTCGGGTCGATTCTGGCGGTCGTGGTGATGTTCTGGCGCCGGTTGTTTGGCCTGATCGGCATCCATTTCGGTCAGGTGCCGCATGAGGGCGTCTCCAAAGGGCGGCTGACGCTGGGGCATATTCTGCTGGGGATGATTCCGGCGGTGGTGATTGGCCTGGCGCTGCATGAGCAGATCAAAGCGCTGTTCGAAGTAAAAAACGTGATGTATGCGCTGGTGGTGGGCGGTTTCCTGCTGCTGGCCGCCGAGTGGCTGAAGCCAAAACAGCCGCGTTCACCGGGGCTGGATGATATCACCTACCTGCAGGCGTTCATGATTGGCTGCTTCCAGTGCCTCGCACTGTGGCCGGGTTTCTCCCGCTCCGGCGCGACCATCTCCGGCGGGATGCTGATGGGCGTCAGCCGTTATGCGGCGTCGGAATTCTCATTCCTCCTGGCAGTGCCGATGATGATGGGGGCGAGCGCCCTGGATCTCTACAAGAGCATAGGCTTCCTCAGCATGGCTGACCTGCCGATGTTCGCGGTGGGCTTTATCACCGCCTTCCTGGTGGCCCTGGTGGCGATCAAAACCTTCCTGGCGGTTATCAAGCGCTTCTCGTTTGTGCCGTTTGCCATCTACCGCTTTATCGTGGCCGGTGTGCTCTACGCGGTGTTCTTCTGATAACCCCGTCCCGCTGACAAAAAGCCCCGCATTGCGGGGCTTTTTTTATGGGAGGCACCTGTGGCCGGGCTGCGCTGCTTACCCCTCAACCGGCAACAGTTGTTGCTGCTGTTTCCAGTCGGTGAGCACAGTGATGCGGCGGCGGCGCAGTTCATCGCGGATCGCGGTACCCTGTAAACCGGCGTCCAGCACCTCTTTGATCGAGACACTGTTGGCGGCATGATACGCGGCACGCAGGTAGTCGCCCTGCGGGTACGGGTTATTCTCAAGCCCGGTGCGGCCGCGGGCGTCGGCCTCGCTGGTCATGATCATCTGCTCCAGCCGCTGGGGTTTGCGCCACACATCGATACTGTCAAACAGCTTGAGCAGCGTCTCCGGCCGCAGCCGGTTGATGGTGTGGATCAGGTCATGGTGCTCTGCCACCAGCAGCGCCAGGTCGCGCACCGGGTTCGGCACCCGCAGGCGGCGGCAGAGTTCGTCCACCAGTTTTACCCCGGCCGGGCCGTGGCCGGGGTGGTGCGGCCAGTGCTCCGGCGGCGTCAGCCCTTTGCCGAGGTCGTGGCACAGCGCCGAGAAGCGCACATCCACCGCCGGGCTGAGTTCAGCCGCGATTTTCAGCGTCATCAGGGTGTGGATGCCGGTATCGATCTCCGGGTGCCATTTCGCCGGGGCCGGGACGCCAAACAGCCGGTCCACTTCCGGGAACAGCACCTTCAGCGCGCCGCAGTCACGCAGCACCTGAAAATAGACCTGCGGATCGCGCGTCAGCAGCGCTTTTTCCGTCTCTTTCCACACCCGCTCCGGCGTGAGGTGCGCCAGTTCGCCGCCGTCAGCCATCTGCTGCATCAGCGCCTGGGTTTCCGGCGCGACGGTAAAGCCGAGGTGGGCGAAGCGGGCAGCAAAGCGCGCCACCCGCAGCACCCGCAACGGGTCTTCGCTGAAGGCCGCAGAGACGTGGCGCAGCACCCGGTCGTTCAGGTCACGCACGCCGTGGTACGGGTCGATCAGTGCGCCGTGCGCATCACGGGCAATGGCGTTAATGGTGAGGTCGCGGCGCAACAAATCCTGCTCCAGGCTGACATCCGGCGCGGCATGGCATTCGAAGCCGGTATACCCATTGCCGGATTTCCGCTCAGTGCGGGCCAGCGCATACTCTTCACGGCTGACCGGGTGCAGGAAAACCGGGAAATCACGGCCGACCTGCTGGTAGCCCTGTTCCAGCAACTGTTCGGGCGTGGCACCGACCACCACCCAGTCCTGCTCGGTGACCGGAAGATGCAACAGCGCATCGCGGACGGCACCGCCCACCAGGTAAATCTTCACGTTTGACTCCTGACATGATGACAACCGGAGAGCGGGCATCGCCCGGCCTGCCGGTAAGGTAACTGCTTTCAGTGTAGCGTGCGGGAAAGACAAAAGGGCACAAACGTGCCCTGAGGTGTGGAAGGAAGGCGGTGCGGCGGCCTCAGCTCATCCAGCGATCTTTTTTCTTGCGGCTTGGGATCAGGTGCGGCAACAACAGGCCGAGGATCAGGCCGGCACCCAGCACGCCGCCGCCATACATAAACCATTGCAGAATAATGGTGCGCTGTTTGTCATCCAGCTGGACATTGACCGCGTCGACCTTCTTATTCGCCACAATCAGCTGGTCTTTCAGCTTCTGGTTTTCACTCTTCAGGCCGTTGATGATGCCGTCGCTGGCCGCGACTTTATGCTGCATCTCTGCGGTGCGCTGGTTCCAGCTGCCGTCAATGTTGGTCAGCTTGTCGGTCAGGGTTTTGACCTGCTGCTCCAGTGCCGGCACCCGGGTGCGCAGGCTGGGCTGGTCGCTGAGCTGGTCGAGCGGGATCCAGGTGGTGCGCCCTTTGCTGTCCTGAATCTGGCCGTAGTGGGTGCTGTCATTGGTGCTCAGCAGCGTCACTTGATCACCGGCATTCAGGGTGCCGACAATCCGGTATTGGTTGCCGGGGCCGCTGTGAACGTAGGTATTCAGTTCGTCGGAGATATAGCGCGTTTCGTCGGCATGGGCGCCCCAGGTGACGCTCAAAGTGAGCAAAGTAAGGCAAATCAGGCGTAATTTCTGCATTATTCCATCGTATTTGGCTAAATTTAGGGGAACGATACTAATAAGTTAAGTGTGACGACGCAACGCGAAAACCGGAATGAGAACTATCTTACTATCCCGCTGGCTATCCTGCTGCCAACCGTCGCCAACACCGCAGGCCATCAGGCTTTTCCCGCCCAAACCGGCAGGAACCGCGCACTTAAGCAAAATTACCAGCAACATGACCGCCATGTTGTGCGTCGGTGAGCGCAGGCCGTGACGGCGGCGTCATCGGTAGTCTGACAGCGGGCAGGGCGAAAAAGTTCGCAGGCGGCGCGGTTGCTGTCTGCATGGCGCAAGACGCGCTGCGGCTCTTACGATACTATTTAAGAAAATAAGTGGCTTAGTACGCCATATGACGCCAGCCCCGGTGGGGTTGCCTCTCTCAGGCCCGCCCGGCAGCCGTGGCGGTGCCGGAAAACTTCGGTGCGGAAAAACGATGACTGTAGAAATTGAACTGAAATTTATTGCGACGCCGGAGGCCATCGCGGCATTACCGGCCAAAGTTTCTTCCCTGAAAAGCCAGCACAGCGCCCCGCAGCAGCTGACCAACATCTATTACGAAACCGCTGAGAATACCCTGCGTGAGCAGGGCATCGGCCTGCGCATCCGCGGCTTTGACGGCCAGTATGAAATGACGGTGAAAACCAGCGGCAAAGCGGTGGGCGGGCTGCACCAGCGGCCGGAATACAACGTCCCGCTGGAGGAGCCGGAGCTTGACCTGGCGCGCTTCCCGGCCGACATCTGGCCGGAAGGCTGTGATGTGGCCGCGTTGCAGGGCGAACTGCAACCGCTGTTCAAAACGGATTTCATGCGTGAGAAGTGGGTGGTCACTTACCAGCAAAGCGAGATTGAGATTGCTCTCGACCAGGGTGCCGTACAAGCCGGGGAGCTGAGCGAGCCGCTGGCGGAAATCGAGCTGGAGCTGAAAGAGGGCAACGTGGCAGACCTGCTGCAACTGGCCGCCTGGCTGGGTGACGAGGGCGGCCTGCGCCAGGGTGGTTTCAGTAAGGCCGCGCGCGGCTTCTGGCTGGCACGGGGCACCGGGCAGCGCAAAATCCGGCCGATCCCGGTCTGGACGCCGCCGGCCAAGGCCACGGTGGAGCAGGGCATGGCGGGCGTGCTGGAGCAGGCGCTCAGCCACTGGCAATACCATGAGGAGCTGTGGCTGCGCGGTGACAAGCAGGCACGCCACGCGATGATTGAAGCGCTGGGCATGGTGCGCCAGGCGCTGGCGCTGTTTGGCGGGCTGGTGCCGCGCAAAGCCACCAGCGAATTGCGTAACCAGTTCAATGACCTGGAGCCGCAACTGGCTGACCCGGAAGCCAATGCCGCTGAACTCTGTTTCAGCGCCGGCTACCTGAAATGCAAGTTAGCGCTTACTACCTATCTGGCCAACGCAGAATGGCGTGACTTTGTGGACGAGAAAAGCCGCAAGAAACTCGGCGGCTCGTTCAAACGCTTCGCCGACATTATGCTGGGCCGCGTGGCCGCTGACATTAAAGAGGCCTTCAGCCAGCCGCTGACGGACGAAGGCTACCGCGACCAGTTGCCGCGCCTGAGCCGCCAGATCATTGCCTTGCATCTGCTGGCCGGGGCTTACCCGCAAAGTGCCTGGCAGAGCTACATCGAAAACTGGCAGGCGTTGCAACAATCGATCGTGCAACAGCAGCAGGCCTGGCTGGAAGCCGCCCGTAAACATGCGGTGCAGCAACCCGCCTTCTGGCTGAACGGCGCACCCGCCAAAGCGGACTGATTCCCCTGATTTCCGGCCCGCCTTGTGCGGGCTTTTCTCAATAAGGAATTTGACATGTTACCTCTGCCTCCCCTGCTGCGCGCCCAGGCTGACGCGCAGGCCGCCCGCCTGCCTGACACCCATGCCCTGACGGCGCAGGCCGGGTGCGTGCTGGCACTCAGCGAGTTTGTCAGTGACAGCCTGATTGCCCACCCTGACTGGCTGCCGGCCTTGCAGGCCGCCCCGCCGCAGCCGGAGGAGTGGCAACACTATGCAGGCTGGCTGGCGCAGGCGCTGGCAGAGGCCACAGAGGAAGCGGCGCTGATGCGCGTGCTGCGGCAGTTCCGCCGCCGCATCATGACGCGTATCGCCTGGTCGCAGGCGTTGCAGCAGAGCAGCACCGAACAGACGCTGCAACAGCTCAGCCACCTTGCGGAAACCCTGATCGTCGCGGCACGTGACTGGCTCTACGCCGCCTGCTGCCGCGACTGGGGCACCCCCTCCAACGCCCAGGGCGAGCCGCAAACGCTGCTGATCCTCGGGATGGGTAAACTGGGCGGCGGCGAACTCAATTTCTCGTCAGATATTGACCTGATCTTCGCCTACCCGGAAAACGGTGAAACCCGCGGCGGGCGGCGGGTGCTGGATAACGCCCAGTTCTTCACGCGGCTGGGGCAGCGGCTGATTAAAGCGCTCGATCAGGCCACGGTGGACGGCTTTGTCTACCGCGTGGATATGCGGCTGCGGCCGTTTGGTGACAGCGGCCCGCTGGTGATGAGCTTCCCGGCGCTGGAGGATTACTACCAGGAGCAGGGGCGCGACTGGGAGCGCTACGCGATGGTGAAAGCGCGGCTGATGGGCGGGGCGGACGATGCCCACAGCCGGGAGCTGCACAACATGCTCAAGCCGTTTGTGTTCCGGCGTTACATCGATTTCAGCGTGATCCAGTCCCTGCGCAATATGAAAGGGATGATTGCGCGTGAGGTGCGGCGGCGCGGCCTGAAAGACAACATCAAACTGGGCGCGGGCGGCATCCGGGAAATTGAGTTTATCGTGCAGGTGTTCCAGCTGATCCGCGGCGGGCGCGAGCCGCTGCTGCAACAGCGCGCGCTGCTGCCGACCCTGGAAGCGCTGGGCGCACTGGGGCTGCTGCCGCAGGAGCAGGTCACTGACCTGCGCGAGGCGTACCTGTTTTTGCGGCGGCTGGAGAACCTGTTGCAGGCGATTGCCGATGAACAGACCCAGACGCTGCCTGCTGATGCCCTGAATCAGGCACGGCTGGCGTGGGGGATGCAGCAGGCGGACTGGGCGGCGCTTAACGCCGCCACCGACGCCCATATGCAGGCGGTACGGGCGGTGTTTGACCAATTGATCGGTGATGACGCGCCGGAGCAGGGCGAAAACGGCGTGCAGGAGCACTACACCAGCCTGTGGAATGACGCGCTGGAAGAGAGCGAGCTGGCACCGCTGGTGCCGCAACTGGCCGCGCCGCGCCAGGCGCAATTGTTGCGCTGCCTGCGTGATTTCCGGCAGGACATGGACAAACGCACCATCGGCCCGCGCGGGCGCGACATGCTCGACCTGCTGATGCCGCGGCTGTTGATGGAAGTGTGCGCTCACCCTCATGCTGACGTCACGCTGGCACGCCTGACGCCGCTGCTGCTGAACATCGTGACGCGCACCACCTATATTGAGCTGCTGGTGGAGTACCCCGGCGCGCTGAAGCAGCTGATCCGGCTGTGTGACGCCTCACCCATGGTGGCTGACCAGCTGGCACGCTACCCGCTGCTGCTGGATGAATTGCTCGACCCGCAAACCCTTTATCAGCCGATTGCGCCGGATGCCTACCGCGATGAGCTGCGCCAGTACCTGATGCGCGTGCCGGAAGAGGAGGAGGAGCAACACCTCGAGGCGATGCGCCAGTTCAAACAGGCGCAGTTATTACGCATCGCGGCGGCGGACATCGCCGGGGTGCTGCCGGTGATGAAAGTGAGCGACCACCTCACTTATCTGGCGGAGGCGATGATTGAGAGCGTGGTACAGCAGGCGTGGCACCAGATGGTGGCGCGCTACGGCGAGCCGTCGCACCTGGCGGGGCGCGACGGGCGCGGTTTTGCGGTGATCGGGTATGGCAAGCTGGGCGGCTGGGAGCTGGGCTACAGTTCCGATCTCGATCTGGTGTTCCTGCTCGACTGCCCGGAAGATGTCATGACCCTCGGCGAGCGCAGCATCGACGGCCGCCAGTTCTACCTGCGGCTGGCGCAGCGCATTATGCACCTGTTCAGCACCCGCACCTCGTCCGGCATCCTGTATGAAGTGGATGCGCGCCTGCGCCCCTCCGGGGCGGCCGGGATGCTGGTCAGCACCGTGGAGGCGTTCTCGCTTTATCAGCAACATGATGCCTGGACGTGGGAGCATCAGGCACTGGTGCGCGCGCGCATCGTGCACGGCGACCCGCACATCCACCAGCAGTTTGACGCCATCCGCCATGCTATTTTATGCCGCCGCCGCGACGCGGATACGCTGCGGCAGGAGGTGAGGGAGATGCGCCAGAAGATGGTGACGCACCTCGCCGGCAAGCAACCGGATCGTTTTGACCTGAAATCTGACCCCGGCGGCATCACGGACATTGAATTCATCGCGCAATATCTTGTCCTACGCTACGCCGCGGAGGAACCGGCGCTGACCCGCTGGTCAGACAATGTGCGTATTTTTGCCCTGATGGCGCAGTACCGCATCATGGAGGAGCAGGAGGCCGCCGCCCTGACCCACGCTTATGTGACGCTGCGTGATGAGATCCACCATCTGGCGTTACAGGCGCTTTCCGGTAAAGTGGCCACCGGCCAGTTTGAGGCGGAGCGCCGGCAGGTCAGGCAGAGCTGGCAGGCGTGGCTGGGATGATGCCGGGCGGGCTGTCCACGCAACAGGCCGGAAGATGCGCCGGGTAGAGGTTCCCGGTGGGAACGGGGATAAACCGCGCAGGGTTAATCCGCGCTTATGATAATATCTCGCGAAATTTTACCGTTTTGATCAGTCTGGAGTATGGGATGAAAGTAACACTGCCTGATTTTCGCCGTGCCGGTGTGCTGGTAGTTGGTGATGTCATGTTGGACCGCTACTGGTATGGGCCGACCAGCCGTATTTCGCCGGAAGCCCCGGTGCCGGTAGTAAAAGTCGATACCATTGAGGAGCGTCCTGGTGGTGCGGCCAACGTGGCGATGAACATCGCCTCGCTGGGGGCGGCCTCCCGCCTGGTGGGGCTGACCGGTGTCGATGATGCCGCGCGCGCACTGAATGCCAAACTGGACGAAGTCAATGTGCAGTGTGATTTCGTCCCGGTGCCGACGCACCCGACCATCACCAAGCTGCGCGTGCTGTCACGCAACCAGCAGCTGATCCGCCTCGATTTTGAGGAAGGGTTTGAGGGCATTGACCCGCAGCCGGTGCTGGACCGCATCCAACAGGCGCTGCCCACCTGCGGCGCACTGGTGCTGTCTGACTATGCGAAAGGGGCGCTGGCCGACGTGCAGCCGATGATCGCGCTGGCGAAAGCCGCCGGGGTGCCGGTGCTGGTTGACCCGAAAGGTAACGATTTCGAACGTTACCGCGGTGCCACGCTGCTGACGCCGAACCTCTCTGAATTCGAGGCGGTGGTAGGCCGTTGCAAAGAGGAAGCGCAACTGGTTGAGCGCGGCATGAAACTGATTGCTGATTTCGACCTCTCCGCGCTGCTGGTCACCCGCTCCGAACAGGGCATGACCCTGTTGCAGCCGGGCAAACCGCCGCTGCACCTGCCGACCGAAGCGCAGGAAGTCTACGACGTGACCGGTGCCGGTGATACGGTGATCGGCGTGCTGGCGGCGGCGCTGGCGGCAGGCAATTCGCTGGAAGAGTCCTGCTTCCTGTCGAATGCGGCCGCAGGCGTGGTGGTCGGCAAACTCGGCACCTCGACGGTGTCGCCGGTAGAGCTGGAGAACGCCATCCACGGCCGTGCGGAAACCGGCTTCGGCATCATGACCGAGGCGGAACTCAAGCGGGCAGTGGCGGATGCGCGCAAGCGCGGCGAAAAAGTGGTGATGACCAACGGGGTGTTCGACATCCTGCACGCCGGCCACGTCTCCTACCTCGCCAACGCGCGCAAGCTGGGCGACCGCCTGATTGTGGCGATGAACAGCGACGCCTCCACCAAACGGCTCAAGGGCGAATCCCGCCCGGTGAACCCGGAAACGCAGCGTATGATCGTGCTCAGCGCCCTGGAAGCGGTGGACTGGGTGGTGCTGTTTGAAGAGGACACGCCGCAGCGTTTGATCGCGGAGATCCTGCCTGATTTGCTGGTAAAAGGCGGGGATTACCAGCCGCATGAAATTGCCGGCAGCAAAGAGGTATGGGCAGCGGGCGGTGACGTGCGGGTGCTGAACTTTGAAGATGGCTGCTCCACCACCAACATCATCAAATCGATCAAAGAGGGGCGTGGCTGACAGGCCGCCCTGACGAAAAAGGACACCCCAGGGTGTCCTTTTTTTATGGGTTACAGCTTGTCCGACGGCGGCGTCGGCGGGCTCACCGGGGCGTCCGGGGCCACCAGCGGCTCCGGTGCCACGGCAGTTTCCGGCAGTACCGGGGCGTCCGGGATCACGGCGGTCGGCGGGGTGACCTGGCGGCTTTCCAGGGCTTCCAGGCGTTGCTCCAGCAGCGCCAGCTTTTCGCGGGTACGCAGCAGCACCTGGGTCTGCACGTCAAACTCTTCGCGGTTGACCAAATCAAGGCGGGTCAGCTGGGATTGCAGCACTTGCCGGATCTTCTTCTCGACATCGCCCCCGAAGTCGCGGATGCCTTTCGGCATGGACTCATGCACCTGGCGTGCAATCTGTTCTATTTTTTTCGGGTCAATCATGATCGTTCCCTTGTTTGGATAAAAGTCTCTTAACTCTAGTGTAATCTGAGTTCGGCACAGGATAAACCCTTGGGAAACATTCAGCGGATGAATCAGATAAACCAGCGGCTACCTAAGAAAATGTGCAGTGAAAAGCGGCAAAGCTTAGCCAAAAACGTGAATTGCCCTATGAAAACATTGGCGCTATAGTAATCACGCTTATTCTCAGGGCGGGGTGAAAGTCCCCACCGGCGGTAAACCATACACCACGGCTATCAATGGCCGGTATGGAAGCCCGCGAGCGCTTACACGGTTATCGGTGTAAGGTCAGCAGATCCGGTGTAATTCCGGGGCCGACGGTTATAGTCCGGATGGGAGAGAGTAACGGCTGTTGCCGGGCATGATGCCCGCTTGCGTTATTTTTCAAATCACCTGCCTGCGGGTGATTACCCTCCTAAGCTCGCCCTGATTCTGGTAATCCATAATTTTAATGAGGTTTTTTACCATGAATCAGACGCTACTTTCCGAATTCGGTACGCCGGTTGAACGTGTTGAACGTGCAATTGATGCGCTGCGCAATGGCCGCGGCGTGATGGTGCTGGATGATGAAAACCGCGAAAACGAAGGTGACATGATTTTTGCCGCCGAAACCATGACGGTCGAGCAGATGGCGCTGACCATCCGCCACGGCAGCGGCATTGTCTGCCTCTGCCTGACCGAGGAACGCCGTCAGCAGCTCGCGCTGCCGATGATGGTGGAGAACAACTCCAGCCAGTTCCAGACGGCCTTCACCGTGACCATTGAAGCCGCCGAAGGCGTGACGACCGGCGTCTCCGCCGCAGACCGCATTACCACCATCCGTGCGGCAGCGGCAGACAATGCCAAACCCAGCGACCTGAACCGCCCCGGCCATGTCTTCCCGCTGCGCGCGCAAAACGGCGGCGTCCTGAGCCGCCGCGGCCACACCGAAGCGACCATCGATCTGGTGTCACTGGCTGGGTTCAAACCGATGGGCGTGCTGTGTGAGCTGACCAACGATGACGGCACCATGGCCCATGCGCCGGAAGCCGTCACCTTCGCCAAACAGCATGATATGCCGGTCGTGACCATTGAAGATCTGGTGGCGTACCGCCAGGCCCAGACGCGCCAGGCGAGCTGATCCGCAACGCCTGCGATGGCGCGGAAAAACAGCGTGAAAACATAGCGCTGAAAAAAGACCAGCGCTGAAAAAAAGACCAGCGCTGAAAAAAAGACCAGCGCTGAAAAAAGGGCTGCCGATGGGCAGCCCTTTTTTATGGCGGGAAGGGGGGCGGGGATCAGCCCGCGCCGCCGCTCTGGAGCAGTGTCAGGCTGAAGCCCATCACCGCCATGCCGCACAGCACGCCGTAGCTCGGGTTGTTGTTGGGGTCGATCTCTTTGGCCAGCGGCATCAGTTCATCCACCGACAGCGCCACCATAATCCCTGCCACCGCCGCCATGATCGAGGCCATCAGCACCGGCGACACCAGCGGGCCGAGCAGGCTGAATGCCAGCAGGCCGCCGAGGATCTCCGCCATGCCGGAAACGCCTGACCAGAGCAGCGCTTTGGTTTTCGAGCCGGTGGCGGCATACACCGGCCCGGCGACTGCCAGCCCTTCCGGGATATTGTGGATGGCGACCGCCAGCGCAATGCCCAGCCCCAGCTCCAGATCGGTACTGGCGGTGACAAAAGTGGCAATGCCTTCCGGGAAGTTATGCAGGCTGATGCCGAGCGTCAGCAGCAGCGCGGTGCGTTTCAGGTTGCCCGGCAACAGCTGGCCGTCGGTCAGATCCTGCGGGTGGGCGTGGGGCAGCAGCCGGTCCAGCGCGAAATAGCCCAGCAGGCCCAGCATAAACATGCCGTAACCCAGCATCGGCGACATGCCCTGGGTATGCAGCGCCGCCGGTAACATCTCCATCAACGAAATCAACAGCATAATACCGGCGGCGAACCCGAGGGCAAACGCCAGCACCCGGTTTGAGGGCTTCTGCCCGATAATGCCCAACAGCGCCCCGGCAAAGGTCGCGCCACCGGCCAGCAGGGTAAGGATTAGCGGTACTGACATGACAGCTCCTTTCAGTAAATTCCATTAACTGTGGGCCGTGCCACCCGGCACCACGTGCCTGATGTGCACTGCCGCTGACATAAGGATTCAAAAATTCTGAACATCTTCTTCATGCTTATGCGGCTGTAAGCCTTTGTGAAAGAGAGTAACGTATTTTGTTACCGGCGGCAGGGGCTTTTGCCTTTTGCTGCATTCAGAGTATACGCAGCAAGGATAATTTATGACCACTACACGTATGCCTGCGCTGTTCCTCGGCCACGGCAGCCCGATGAACGCCCTGCAGGACAACAGCCACACCCGCGCCTGGCAAACACTGGCCGCCGGGTTGCCGCGGCCAAACGCGATTCTGGCGATCTCGGCCCACTGGTACACCCGCGGCACGGCGGTCACGGCGATGGCCGAGCCGCGCACTATCCATGATTTCGGCGGCTTCCCGCAGGCGCTGTTTGACGTGCGCTACCCGGCACCCGGTTCCCCGGCGCTGGCCGCGCAGCTTCAGCAGTTACTGGCGCCGGTGCCGGTGGCGGCCGATCAGGGCGAGTGGGGGCTGGATCACGGCTCATGGGGCGTGTTGATCAAGATGTATCCGGAGGCCGATGTGCCGGTGGTACAGCTCAGCATCGACGGAACGCAACCGCCGGAATACCACTATGCATTAGGGCAAAAGCTGGCTGCGCTGCGCGACCAGGGGGTGCTGATTGTCGCCAGCGGCAACGTGGTGCACAACCTGCGCATGGCGAAATGGCAGGGCGACGCCCCGGCTTACCCGTGGGCCACCGCCTTCAACGATTATGTGAAGCAGAACCTGACCTACCGCGGCGAGCGGCACCCGCTGGTGCACTTTATGGAACATGAGGGCGCGGCGCTCTCCAACCCGTCGGTGGAACACTACCTGCCGCTGCTCTATGTGCTCGGCACCTGGGACGGCCGCGAGCCAATCACCACGCCCACGGACGGCATCGAGATGGCGTCACTGAGTATGCTCTCGGTGCGGGTCGGGTAAGGCTCAGCCGCTGAACCCACAGGAGCCGCGGATCACCAGCGTCGGCGGCAGGATGATGCGCTTCGGTGGCTCATCATTGCCCTGCATCCGGCGAAACAGCAGTTCACCGGCGGTGCGGCCAATCTCCCGCGCTGCCACCGAAATGGTGGTCAGCCCCGGCTGCACCAACGCCGCCTCCGTGATGTCATCAAAGCCAATCAGCGCGACATCACGGCCAATCTGCCGGTTCAGCGCCCGCAACGCCTGCATCACCCCCAATGCCACCACATCCTGATAACAGAGTGCCGCCGTGATCGCCGGATATGCCCGGAAAAGCGGTTCCGCTGCCTGGCAGCCTGCGCTCTGGCTGGCGTCACTGCACAGGATCCATTCCTGACGGATAGGCAGGCCATTCTCCACCAGGGTGCTGGTATAGCCGCCCAGCCGCTGTGCGCGGGTTGACGAGGTGGCCGAGCCGCCAATAAAGGCAATATTCCGGTGGCCCATCGCGATCAGGTGGCGGGTAGCAAGCTGGGTACCGAGGAAGTTGTCAGTACCGACAAAATCGAAATGCGCGTCATTGACCGGGCGTACCACCATAATCGCCGGGATCTTGCGCCGTTTCAGTGCCTCAAAAAACAGCGTCGGTGTCTGGCGGGCGGCGCACAGCACCATGCCGCCGGCGCTGTTCTGTAACAGGGAATCCACAAACTTCTGCTGGCGCTCCACCGACTCCTCGCTGTTGGCCAGAAACAGCATCAGGTCGTGGCGCGCCATCTCCTGGCTCAGCCCGGCGGTCATCTCCGCATAAAACGGGTTGGTGATGTCATGCAGCAGCAGCCCAATCTGGTTACTGCGGCGGTTGCGCAGGTTGGCGGCGGTCTGGTTATAGACATAGCCCAATGCGTCGATCGCCTCCAGTACCCGCCGGCGGGTGGCGGCAGAAATCCGGCCACGATTACGCAGCACCATAGAGACGGTTGCTGTTGAGACGCCGGCATGGGCCGCCACGTCGGCCAGGGTAATGCTGGTCATATCTTGCTCCTGTCACGCGCTGTGCGCACCGTTATCCCTGTGAATCCTCAAGGTATAACGATTAACCTGTTTCCGCGGGGCAGCGTAATTATCCTGTGAGGCCTGTCATAAATCCCGGCCTCTTTTGCCGCTAAATGCGGCTTTCTAGAGGTTAATCCCGTTAATCGCCCTACTTAACTTAAGGTTAATCGATTAATCTTTACGCTTTCACGGCAGGAGGCGCAGAGATGAACAAAAGGAATGAGCACCCGCAGTACGACAAATTCCCGGAAGTGGTGATTGCGGGCCGGGAGCAGGCCGCCCGGCAGGGCTGGCCGCAGGTGGTGGCAACACTTCAGGCGGCGCTGGCCGCGCGGGCGCAGCAGAAAACAGTGCTGGTGGTGGAGTGTTACCACGGGGTGGCGCAGCGCGAACTGCTGACGAAGTTACTGATGCCGCTGCACCCGGCCGTGCTGTTTGATGCCGCCGAAGCCCGGCGCAGCCCGGAGGAGATTGACGCGCTGATCGACGCCGATCTCACAGACGACCCGGTGTTCGGGCGGATCTGCACGCGGGAACTGGCCGACTTCTTCGATCCCGGTAAGTGCGCACGCCTGCAACAGGCGATCGCCGCCGTCAGCCGGGGGCTGGTGGTGGTGGTCGGCACCGGCGCGGCGCTGATGGCTGAGGGCGATCTGCTGATCTACGCCGATCTCGCCCGCTGGGAGATCCAGCAGCGCTTTCGCCACGGCGGGCTGGGCAACTGGGGGGCTGACAACGCCACGGCCGATCTGGCCGCCCGCTATAAGCGCGCCTTTTTCGTCGACTGGCGGGTGCTGGACCGCCATAAAGTGCCGTTATTGCAACGGGCGGATTTTCTGCTCGACACCCATCAGGCCGGTTCGCCGCGTCTGGTGAGCGGGGCGGCCTTCCACGCCGGGTTACGGCAAGTGGCCCGCCAGCCGTTCCGCGTGGTGCCGTTCTTCGACCCCGGCGTCTGGGGCGGGCAATGGATGAAACAACAGTTTGATCTCGATCCGGCGGCGGCCAACTACGCATGGTGTTTTGACTGCGTGCCCGAGGAAAACAGCCTGCTGATGCGTTTTGGCGACGTCCGGGTCGAGATCCCCGCGCTGGATCTGGTGCTGCTCTACCCGCAGGCATTGCTGGGTGAGGCGGTGTATGCGCGCTTCGGCGCGGAATTCCCGATCCGTTTTGACCTGCTGGACACCGTCGGCGGCCAGAACCTCAGCCTTCAGGTTCACCCTACGGCACCCTATATCCGGCAGCAGTTCGGCATGGCTTACACGCAGGATGAGAGCTACTACATCCTGGCAGCAGAGCCGGACGCCGGCGTCTGCCTGGGGGTGAAAACCGGCACCCAACCCGACGAAATGGCCGCTGCGCTGGCCCAGGCCGGGCAGGGGCTGAATGACTTTGACGATTGCCGCTTCATCAACCACCTGCCGGCGCGCCGTCACGACCATTTCCTGATCCCGGCCGGGACGGTGCATTGCGCCGGGGCGGGCAGCGTGGTGCTGGAGATCAGCGCCACGCCTTACCTTTTTACCTTCAAATTATGGGACTGGGGGCGGCTGGGGCTGGATGGCCGCCCGCGTCCGCTGCATCTGCACCACGGCCGCGAGGTGATTGACTGGCAGCGCGACACCGGCTGGGTGACGCGGGAGCTGGTGAACCGCGTCGAGCCGGTGGCCGCCGGGCCGGGCTGGCAGGAGGAGCGCACCGGCCTGCACCCGAGCCAGTTTATCGAAACCCGCCGCCACTGGTTCAGCGTGCCGGTGCTGCACCACACCGAAGGGCGCGTCAACGTCCTGAACCTGATTGAGGGGGACGAGGCGGTGGTGGAAAGCCCGTCCGGCCACTTCGCCCCGTTCGTGGTGCATTTCGCCGAGACTTTTATCATCCCCGCCGCCGTGGGGGCCTACCGCATCCGGCCCTGCGGCCACAGCCTGGGCAAGCGCCTGGGCACCCTGAAAGCCTGGGTGCGTGAGGAGGCAACCCCATGCTGACGGTCATTATTGCCGGCCACGGGCCGCTGGCCGATGCCCTGCTGACCAGCGCCCGCATGATCTGGGGCGCGTTGCCGCGCACCCACGCAGTCACGCTGGAGGAGCATGGCGGCATCACGGCTTTTCAACAGGTATTCACCGACGCGCTGACGGAGGCGGTGTACCACAGCAGCGGGGTGCTGGTGCTGTGCGATCTGCAAAGCGGTACACCCTTCAACCTGGCCTGCCGCTTTGCGATGACGCCGGGCCACCCGGTGCCGGTGGCGGTGGTGGCCGGGGTCAACCTGCCGATGGTACTGATGAGCGCCGAACTGCTGGAGGAGCCGGATGTGCACCAGGTGGCGCGCCGGTTGATCGCGCAGGCACGCGAGGCCGTCAGCGGCTTCCGCCCGGCCGCTGCCCCGCAACCCGACCTGTTCTGAGGAGAAAAGAATGGCGCTTTCGTTTGTACGTATTGATGACCGCGTGATCCACGGCCAGCTGGTGACCCGCTGGGCAAAGGAGTTGCCGTGCGACGGCATCGTGGCGATCGATGATGAGGTGGCCGCGGATGCCCTGCTGGCGTCGGTGATGAAAGGGGCGATTCAGGACATCCCGGTCTGGCTGTTCACCGTGGCGCAGGCGATTGAGAAGCTGCCGAAAGTGATTGCCAGCAGCAAACACTATTTCGTGATCGGCAAATCCCCGGTGACGCTGCAACACCTGGCGAAGGCGGGCATTGACCTGCACAACCGTTACCAGCGGATCAACGTCGGGCCGATGTCGGCGCGGGCGGATACCGTCACCATCGGCCCCAACCAGTCGGTGACGGCCGGGGAGCGTGAGGCCTTCGATTTTCTGGCGGCGCGCGGCTACAGCATTGAGTTCCGGCTGGTGCCGGATGCCGGCTGTTTCAGCTGGCAGGATGCGCAAAAAAAAATGAAGCCGTCAGCCTGACGGCGGGGAGGCATGATGTGGTTTGAAGCAACGCTTATCGGCGTGTTCTGCTATCTGGGGGCGCTGAGCAGCCCGTGGCTGCTGGGGCTGACCGGCGGCTGGTATATCCTCAGCCGCCCGCTGGTGTCCGGCATGGTGGTCGGGGCGATCCTGGGGGATATCCAGACTGGGATCGTGATCGGCGTGGCGGTGCAGGCGGTCTATATCGCGATGGTGACGCCGGGCGGCTCAATGCCTGCTGACCTGAATTTCGTCGCCTGGCCCGCGATTGCGCTCGGTATCCTCTCCGGCCAGGGCACGGCAGTGGCAGTGGCGCTGGCGGCCACCATCGGCATTCTCGGCACCATTCTGTTTAACGCGATGATGGTGCTCAACTCTTACTGGAACCACCGGGCGGACGTGGCGGCAGAGCAGGGTGATGAGCGCGGCATCTACCTCAACAGCGCCATCGGGCCGCAGGCCACTAACTTCCTGCTGCGTTTTGTGCCCTCGTTTATCGCGGTGTTTTTTGGCGCGCGCTACATCAACGGGGTGATGGACGCCCTGCCGGAGGTGGTGCTGACCACCATGAATGTGCTGGGCGGCATTCTGCCGGCGGTGGGGATTGCCATTCTGCTAAAGCAGATCATCCGGCACGCCAGCATGGTTACCTACTTTCTGGTCGGGTTCATCTGCATCGTGTTCCTGAAGCTGAACATGGTGGCGCTGGTGATCGTCGGCGCGCTGCTGGCCCTGATCCACTACAGCTACAAACCGGAACCGGCTGCTGTCGCGGCCGCGGATGAGGAGGAGTTCTGATGGAGACGACCCCCGTTACCCTGACAAAACAGGATCTGCGCCGCTGCTGGCGCGCCTGGATGATGTACAACCTCTCGTCGATGAGCTTTGAGCGGCTCCAGTCTTACGGCTTCTGCCTCGGGATGCTGCCTGCCCTGCGTAAGCTCTACCCGGCCGGGCCGCAACGCATTGAGGCGATCCGCCGCCATGCCTCGTTCTACAACACCGAGCCGCAACTCGGGGCGATCGTCAACGGCATGGCGGTCGGGCTGGAGGAGAAGCGCGCCAACGGCGAGCCGGTGGACGGCGACACCATCAACACCCTGAAAGTCGGGCTGATGGGGCCGCTGGCGGGCATCGGGGATTCCATGCTGCCGGGTATGCTGATCCCGATCCTGCTCAGCATCGGCATGGCGCTGGCCGCGGGCGGCAGCGTGCTCGGGCCGCTGTTCTATATCATCGCTTACGCCGGGATCGTCATCCCCGGTTCCTGGTGGCTGTTTATGAAAGGCTACCGGCTCGGCACCGGGTCAGTGGAGATGCTGGTCAGCAGCCGGTCGGCGCGCCTGCGGGAAGCGCTGTCACTGCTCGGGGTGTTTGTGATGGGCGGGGTGGCCGCCAGCTACGTGAAACTCTCCACCGGGCTTGCGCTGTCAACCAAAGAGGGCGTGAGCATTCACCTGCAACAGATGCTGGACGGCATTTTCCCGCAACTGCTGCCGTTGCTGGTGGTGCTGGTCACCTGGTATCTGATGAGCAAACGCGGCCTGTCACCGGTGAAGGCGATGCTGGGGCTGCTGGCGCTGGCGGCGGCGGGCGTCACGGCTGGGCTGTTTGGCTAGGCATTTGTGAAAGAGAGAGAATAACAGCCCGGCAATGCCGGGCTGTTCAGTTTACGGCTCGAAATGCACCCACTTTTCCGCCATGCGCGCCGGTTGTGAGATAAATTGCAGGCGTGAAGGCGACTGCGCAAACTGCCGGTAAATCGGCTGCCCTGTCAGGCCAAACTCGCTATAGCGGCGCGGCGTCACTACCTGCAAACGGCCGGGCCGGTAGCGCGGGTTCTGCTGCCAGACAATATGGTTGCCCTGCAACAGCGGGTACCACGCCAGCCCCTGATGCGCCCGCACTGCCTGATACTCAAACCCATACTCCCGGTCACACCAGGCGGCAAAGGTCAGCGGCGTCTCCGGGTCAGCTGACAGGGTGGCGTGCGCCCAGCCCGGCGGCACCAGCACCTGTTCGCCCGGCCCGGCGCAGACCGCAAAACAGCGGCCGGGATCGTGCATCACCCGCTCCTGCATATAGATAATCGCCCGGCCCTGCCACACTTCATACAGCTCCGGCGGTGACCAGCCGCTGTGCGCGCTGATGCGGTGGATATGCCCCTGGCTGCGCACCGGCTCATCCCCCAGGCGGCCCCCGGCATAAGTGACAATACCGAACAGCAACATCCGTTTCTGCAACTCGGCCAGATGCGGCTGCCGGGCGACATCCATCGCAATCGCGTAGACCTGTTCCGGCCCGTCACAGTGCGGGTCACGCAGGGAGGGGCGGATCTGGTCTAAAGTGCGGATCTCCGGCAGCGGGCCAATCACATCACCGCCATAGCCAAAACCCAGCGGTGCATGGGAGACGCGCACATCCAGCCCATAATGGGCCATCGAAAAGGCGTCAGGCATCTTGCACCTCCGCCCGCCAGCCGTCGCCGTCCGCCATGACCCGCACCCCAAACCCCTGCGGCTGCAACGCCTGATAATCGTGCCCGGCGATGGCTGACCACACCGCCAGCGCAGAGAGCGTGCCGCTGCCGGTGTTGATCAGCCGGTGGGCGGTAAACGGCGGGATGTGGTGCACGCTGCCGGGGAACACGTGCTCCAGCACGCCCTCGCCGGCCTGCCGGAGCAGCAGCAGGCCGTGGCCGCGCAGGCCAACATAATATTCCGCCTGTTCGCGGCGCTGGTGGAGATGGCCGCGGGTCATGTAGAACTCCCGGCCAATCCGGCCGGGGTGCAGGTGGGTGACCCCGGCCAGCAGTTCGCCCTCCTGTTGCGGCGCAGGCAGGATCGCCACCGTATAGATCGGCGTGTCTGCCGGCAGGGCGGCCCAGGCGGTTTGGTCTTCAAACAGCCCGGCCAGCATCCCGGCGGTGGTGGTGTGCTCGTGGAGATCGGCGGCAATAAACTGCCCGGACGCCAGGTCAAGCTGGCGCGGCAGCCGTGTTTTCAGCTTCATATCTGGTTGCTCCGCCCGAGGAGAACAGACGCGGCCAGCATACGGGATGAACCGGTTAACCGCCGTGACAGCGGGCATAAAAAAGCGCGCCAAAGGGCGCGCTGTCACAGGCGGGGGCGGTCAGCCAATAATGGTGTGCGGGTAGAAGCGGGAGAGATCCTGGGTGATCAGCTCACGATCCTCACGCAGCCCCATACCGCAGGGTTGATCGTCCACCAGCCAGCTGCCGACCACCACATAGCTGTCGCCGAATTTCGGCAGCGGGTGGAATTGCTGCACCACCATGCCCTCTTCGCCGTAGGGGCCGTCCACATGGGCGAGTTGCTGCCCCTGTTTGAAGATGCTGATGTTGGCCCCCTCGCGGGAGAACAGCGGCTTGACCACATAGTGTTCCAGCGGCGGGTGATCCTCATCCGCAAAGTAGGCGGGCAGCAGGTTCGGGTGGTTGGGGAACATCTCCCACAACATCGGCAGCAGCGCTTTGTTCGAGAGGATGCTTTTCCAGGCCGGTTCCAGCCAGCGCACGCCTGCATCTTCCAGCTTGGTCGAAAACATCTCGCGGAACATAAACTCCCACGGGTAGAGCTTGAACAGGTTGGCGATCACCTGATCCTGCAGGTCGGTGAATTGCCCTTTTTCACCCAGGCCAATCTCATCGATATAGAGGAATTCCGTGGGCAGCCCGGCTTCCTGCGCGCAATCCTGTAAATACTGCACTGTACCGCGATCCTCGTCGCTGTCGCGGTAGCAGGTGAGGTGCAACAGGCCAAACCCGTGGCGTGCTTTCAGGTCAGCAAAGCGGGCGATCAGCTTCTCCTGCAAGCTGTTGAACTGATCCGCTTCCGGCGGCAGTTTACCGGCGGCAATCTGGTCTTCCAGCCACAGCCATTGGAAGAACGCCGCCTCATACAGCGAGGTCGGGGTATCGGCGTTGTTCTCCAGCAGTTTCGGCGGGCTGACGCCGTCATAGGCGAGGTCGAGCCGGGAGTAGAGTGACGGCTGGCCGCTGCGCCAGGAAGTGCGCACCAGTTCCCGGCAGTGGCGGGGAATGCGGCAGCGATCCATCAGCGCATCGCTGCTGACGACCTTTTCCACCACTTTCAGGCACATCTGGTGCAGTTCGGCGGTGGCCGCCTCAACCTCTTCCACCTGGGCCAGCGTGAATTCATAGCAGGCATCCTCACACCAGTACGGCTCGCCATACATGGTGTGGAACTGGAAACCAAACTCGGCCGCTTTTTCACGCCAGTTGGGGCGCTCCGGCAGGGAACGTCGTTTCATGCAGGCTTATCCCCCGAATGAGCGTGAGCCGGAGCTCATGCTGCTGCGTTGTGCGGTCGCCTGTTTGGCCACGGTTTCACCGAACCCGCCGCGGGTGATGGTGCGGGTGGTGGCGGGTTTCGGGGCCAGGGCGGTTTTCGGCACCGTCACCGTGCGGCCCGGTGTGGCTGCGCCGTAGTTTCTGCCGCTGGCATCCACAAATTTGCCGTTGGCCGGGTTGTTGGGCGCGCGGGAGGTGAACAGCGGCTGTTGGGCATAACTGCCGCCGCTCATCATCCGGCCCATCATGTAACCGGCCATCAGCGGCATCCAGAAGCTGCCGCTCTCGTGCGGCTGAGCCACGGCACCGGCCTGGGCGGGTGCCTGGGTGCATTGCCCCTCGCCGAACTCCGCCACGCAATCTTCGCGGCTGGCATATTTCGGCGCGGTACGTGCGGCCTCTTTCTGCGCCTCGGTGTAGGCGGCGTTGCACTGCGCGGCGTTGGACGGGTTGGCGCGGGTGCAGTCGTCGGCGTTCTGGTACATCGATACCGTTTCGTCCGCCTTTTCACAGCCGGCCAGCGTAAATGCCGCGCCGACGGCCAGCGCCAGCGGGGCCATCCGGCAGCACTTACGGAACGCCGATAAGTTAATTTGTTGAGTCCGTTTCATTGTCTTTCTCCCCTTAATGTAAGAGCGAAAAGCCCTTCCCAGTGGGCGTAAGGATAGGTGAAAGCTGGCTGTTTTTAAAGCAGGCGGAGGTTGCAATGCGGTGCAACGCCCAAACATAGGGAGAGGAAAGAAAAACGGCACCGGCGAAGGCGCGGTGCCGTGAGAGCAGGGCGGAAAATTAACGCTGGAACGGGTTGCTGCCGCTGCTGCGTTGGGTGGCAGCCGCAGCCGGGCGGGCAGAGGACTGGCCCTGGGCATTCGCCTCACCGCTGACCGCTTTCACACCGCCGTCAGCCGCGGCATCCTGCTGGGCGTTTTCCGGTGCCACTGCTTCCGGGGTGGTCGGTACCGGCTTGCCGAGCGCGTTGTTCAGCATCTGCAGGTCACTGATGTTCAGCGTGCCGAGGGCAGACTTCACATTCAGCTGGTTGATCAGGTAGTTGTAACGCGCGCTGGAGAGCTGCTGCTTGGCGTTGTAGAGCGTGGTAGTGGCGTCCAGCACGTCAACAATGGTACGCGTCCCGACCTGGTAACCCGCTTCTGACGCATCCAGGGAGCTTTGCGCCGACACCACGGCCTGTTTGTAGGCGTTGATGCTGCTGATGGAGGCGGAGATGTTGTTGAAGGAAGAACGCACCGTCTGCACCACAGAGCGGTGGGCGCTTTCGAGCTGCTCACTGGCACTGACGAAGTTGAACTGCGCCTGTTTCACCTGCGAGGTGACCGCGCCGCCGCTATAGAGCGGCAGGCTGAAGTTCAGGCCGACCTGGTTCTGCCCGGCGTCGCTGTCATCGGCGACATTGCGCGAGCCGCTGTATTTGCTGTTGCTGATGCCGCTGGAGGCGGTCAGGTCCAGCGTCGGCAGGTGGCCGCTCTGGTAGTAGCGGATCTGCTCACGCGCCAGATCCTGTGACAGGCGGGCGGAGAGCAGGTTCAGGTTGCGGCTTTCCGCCTCTTTCAGCAGGCTGTTGACGGCCTGCGGGCGCTGGGTGGTGAAGGTGTCGATGTTCAGCGACGCCAGCTCCGGGTAGTACTGGCCGGTGACCTGGCGCAGGGCTTCCAGCGCGTTGTCGAGATCGTTACGCGCCGTGACTTCGTTGGCCAGTACGCTATCATATTGGGCGCGGGCGTTCTGCACGTCGGTTATCGCCACCAAGCCCACGTTAAAGCGTTGGGTGGTCTGGTCGAGCTGGCGGTAAATCGCCTGTTTCTGCGCTTCGGTATAGGAAAGCGAGTCAATGGCGCTCAGCACGTTGAAATAGGCGGTGGCCGTATTCAGGATCAGGTTCTGCTGGGCGGTCTGGTAGGTGACATCCTGGATGCCGGCCTGCTTCTCCTGAAGCGTCAGCGCCCGCCATTTGGACATATCAAAAATTGTCTGGGTCAGCTGCAATGCACCGCTGGTGACATTACTTTCCGTGTCCCGTGCATCTTTGAAACCACTGGTATAGGTGTAATCCACACCCAGGCCCAGTTGCGGCAGCAACGGGCTGCGCGTTTCATTGATCTTCTCAAAGGCTGCATCGCGCACAGCGGCAGACTGGCGCAAATCCGGGTTGCTTTCGCGTGCCTGCTGGTAGACCTGGAGCAGGTTTTCAGCCTGGCTCACGGAACTCAGGCCAGACAGGCTCAGTCCGATAAGAAAGGGGAGCAGTTTCTTCATTGGCATTCCTTGTTGTGCAGCATTGGTGCTTATTATGTAGGTGCTGTCGGGAGCAAAAATTTTGCCGATTCTATCAGAGTATTAGACACTGGCGAGGTGGCTTAACGTGCCATCACCCTTGAATAGTGTCAATCTACCACAATCATGTCCGCGTATAATTAATGAACATTCACGGTATTGACCTAAAACAGGTCAAGGGTGCCGTTATACTCACCAGAGAGGGAACATCATGGCTTCATCTACTCAGGCTTCGCCGGTCACTTTCACCAAAAATGATGTAGAAATTATTGCACGTGAGTCACTTTATAGTGGTTTTTTTTCGCTCACCGCCTATCGTTTCCGTCACCGTCTGTTCAATGGTGAAATGAGCGGCGAAGTGCGCCGTGAAGTGTTTGAGCGCGGCCATGCGGCGGTGCTGTTGCCCTATGATCCGGTGCGGGATGAAGTGGTACTGGTTGAACAGCTGCGTTTCCCGGCGCTGGAAACCAGCGAGACCCCGTGGCTGCTGGAGATGGTAGCCGGGATTATTGAGCCGGGTGAAAGCCCGGAACAGGTGGCCCGCCGCGAGGCGGTGGAAGAGGCCGGCCTGACCGTGGCCCGCTGTAAACCGGTGCTGAGTTACCTGGCCAGCCCCGGCGGCACCAGCGAGCGGTTGTCGGTGATGGTCGGTGAAGTGGACGCCACGACAGCAGAAGGCTTGCACGGGCTGGCGGATGAACACGAGGATATCCGGGTACATGTGGTCAGCCGTGAGCAGGCCTGTCGCTGGGTAGAAGAAGGAGCTATTGATAACGCGGCCTCAATCATTGCTTTGCAATGGCTGGCGCTGCACCATGAATCGTTACGAAAAGAGTGGTCAACTGATGATTAAGCGCTATACCCCTGATTTTCCCGAAATGATGCGGCTGTGCGAAACCAATTTCGCACAATTACGTCGGTTGCTGCCGCGCAACGATGCCGTCGGCGAGACGGTGAGTTATCAGGTGAGTGGCGCCACCTACCGTTTGACGATTGCGGAATCGACACGCTATACCTCTCTGGTGGCGATCCAGCAGACTGCCCCGGCAGTCAGCTACTGGAGCCTGCCGGCCATGACCGTGCGGCTCTACCATGACGCGATGGTGGCTGAAGTGTGTTCAAGCCAGCAGATCTACCGCTTCAAAGCACGTTATGATTATCCTAATAAAAAGTTGCATCAACGCGATGAAAAGCATCAAATTAACCAGTTTCTTGCTGATTGGTTGCGCTACTGTTTAGCGCATGGAGCGATGGCGGTTCCGGTTTGTTAGACAGACTGAGATAACAAAGGACACCATTTGGAAAGCCTGTTTACGCTGCCTGTGGCCGGTGACGCCAGGGTCAGGATATTACAAATCACCGATACGCATCTGTTTGCCGGTGAACATGAAACCTTGCTGGGCGTGAACACCCTGCGGAGTTATCACGCGGTGCTCGATGCCATTGCTGCGCAGCAGCGGCCGGTGGATATCATCGCAGCGACCGGCGATCTGGCCCAGGATCATTCGCTGGCGGCGTACCGCCACTTTGCCGCCGGGATCACGCGCTTTCCGGTGCCCTGTTTATGGCTGCCGGGCAACCACGATTTCCAGCCGGCGATGGTGGATGCGCTGGCCGCGGCAGGGATTGCGCCCTCCAAACAGGCATTGCTGGGCGACCACTGGCAGATGATTTTGCTGGATACCCAGGTGTCCGGGGTGCCGCACGGTGAGCTGAGCGAGTACCAGCTCGCCTGGCTGGCGCGCTGCCTAACGGCCTACCCGGATCGCTACACGCTGCTGATGCTGCACCACCACCCGCTGCCCTCCGGCTGCACCTGGCTGGACCAGCACAGCCTGCGCAATGCCCATGAGCTGGCGGCGCTGCTGGCGAATTACCCGAAGGTCACCACGCTGCTGTGCGGGCATATCCATCAGGAGATGGACGAGCCGTGGCACGGCCGCCGCCTGCTGGCGACGCCGTCGACCTGTGTGCAGTTCAAACCGCACTGCACCAATTTCACCATCGACAGTGCGGCACCCGGCTGGCGCTACCTCGATCTCTTCCCGGACGGCCGGCTGGAGACGGAGGTTCACCGCCTCGACACCCATGAGTTCAGCCCTGACATGGATTCGGACGGTTATTGATGAGCACCTTACTCTACCTGCACGGATTCAACAGTTCGCCGCTCTCGGCCAAAGCTTCTGCCCTGAAGGCGTGGCTGGCGGTGCACCACCCGCATATCGACATGGTGGTGCCGCAACTGGCGCCGTTCCCGGATGCGGTGGCAGAGCAACTGGAGTCACTGGTGATGGCGCGCGCCGGGGAAAACCTCGGCATTGTCGGCTCGTCGCTCGGCGGCTACTACGCCACCTGGCTGTCACAATGTTTTGCGCTGCCGGCAGTGGTGGTCAACCCGGCGGTGCGGCCGTATGAGCTGTTGCTCGACTATTTGGGGCAGAACCAGAACCCCTACACCGGCCAACAATATGTGTTAGAGTCTCGCCACGTCTACGACCTGAAAATTATGCAGGTCGATCCCCTGGAGTCGCCGGATTTGCTCTGGCTGCTGCAACAGACCGGAGATGAGATTCTCGATTACCGCCAGGCCGTGGCCTACTATACCCCCTGCCGCCAGACGGTAGAGTCGGGCGGGAACCACACCTTTACCGGATTCGAACGCTTCTTCTCTCCGATTGTGGATTTTTTAGGGCTGGCGTCTGACTGACGCCCTGTGTCACAGCCCGCCGCGAACCGGGCGGTTGACCGGCCGCCGCGCCGGTTCCCGTCAGCCCACCAACAACTGGCCACGAATAGTAATCAAAGATGAGTCAATCAAGTTATAACGCAGATTCCATTGAGGTACTCAGCGGCCTTGAGCCGGTGCGTCGTCGTCCGGGCATGTACACTGATACCTCGCGCCCTAACCATCTCGGTCAGGAAGTTATTGATAACAGCGTCGATGAGGCGCTGGCCGGCCACGCCCGCAAAGTCGAGGTGATCCTCCATGCCGACCAGTCGCTGGAAGTGATCGACGACGGCCGCGGTATGCCGGTGGACATCCACCCGGAAGAGGGCATCCCGGCGGTGGAGCTGATCTTCTGCCGCCTCCATGCGGGCGGCAAGTTCTCCAACAAAAACTACCAGTTCTCCGGCGGCCTGCACGGCGTGGGGATCTCCGTGGTCAACGCCCTCTCAACCCGCGTGGAAGTCACCGTCAAGCGTGGCGGCCAGGTCTACGAGATGGCGTTTGAGAATGGCGACAAGGTGCAGGATCTGAGCGTCACCGGCACCTGCCCGAAACGCGTCACCGGCACCCGCGTCCAGTTCTGGCCGGACGGCAGCTTCTTTGACAGCCCGCGTTTCTCCGTCAGCCGGTTGTCACACCTGCTGAAAGCCAAAGCAGTGCTGTGCCCTGGGGTGGAGATTGTTTTCAAAGACAAGCTCAACAACACCGAACAGCGCTGGTGCTATGAAGACGGCCTGACCGACTACCTGATGGAGTCCGTGAACGGGCTGGTGACACTGCCGGAAAAACCGTTTGTCGGCGCGTTCGCCGGGGACACCGAAGCGGTGGACTGGGCGCTGCTCTGGCTGCCGGAAGGCGGTGAGCTGCTGACGGAAAGCTACGTTAACCTGATCCCGACCATGCAGGGCGGCACCCACGTCAACGGGCTGCGACAGGGCCTGCTGGATGCGATGCGTGAGTTCTGTGAGTTCCGCAATATCCTGCCGCGCGGCGTGAAGCTGTCGGCGGAGGATATCTGGGACCGCTGCGCACATGTGCTGTCAGTGAAAATGCAGGACCCGCAGTTCGCCGGCCAGACCAAAGAGCGCCTGTCATCGCGCCAGTGCGCCGCCTTTGTCTCCGGTGTGGTGAAAGACGCCTTCAGCCTGTGGCTGAACCAGAACGTGCAGGCCGCGGAACAGCTGGCGGAACTGGCGATCTCCAGCGCCCAGCGCCGGATGCGCGCCGCCAAGAAAGTGGTGCGTAAAAAGCTCACCAGCGGCCCGGCGCTGCCCGGCAAACTGGCCGACTGCACCTCGCAGGATCTCAGCATGACCGAACTCTTCCTGGTGGAAGGGGATTCGGCAGGCGGCTCCGCCAAGCAGGCGCGCGATCGTGAATACCAGGCGATCATGCCGCTGAAAGGCAAGATCCTGAACACCTGGGAAGTCTCCTCTGACGAAGTGCTGGCGTCGCAGGAGGTGCACGACATCTCCGTCGCCATCGGCATGGACCCGGACAGCGAAGACCTGACCCAGTTGCGTTACGGCAAAATCTGTATCCTGGCGGATGCGGACTCCGACGGCCTGCACATCGCCACGCTGCTGTGTGCGCTGTTCGTGCGCCACTTCCGCTCGCTGGTGAAAGATGGCCACGTCTATGTGGCGATGCCGCCGCTCTATCGCATCGACCTCGGCAAAGAGGTCTACTATGCGCTGGATGAAGAGGAGAAAGCCGGGGTGCTGGAGCAGCTCAAGCGCAAAAAGGGCAAGCCGAACGTCCAGCGTTTCAAAGGGCTGGGCGAGATGAACCCGTTGCAGCTGCGTGAAACCACGCTCGACCCGAACACCCGCCGCCTGGTGCAGCTCACCATCAGCGATGATGACGTAGACCAGACGATGGCCATCATGGATATGTTGCTGGCCAAGAAGCGTTCCGAAGACCGGCGTAACTGGTTGCAGGACAAAGGTGACAAGGCCGAACTGGCCGTCTGATGCCTCTCCCGGCCGCCCCTGTGGCGGCCGGTCTCTTTTTCCCGCAGGGCCTGCCGATGAAACTCACCCTTGATGAACTCGCTGCCTTTGTGGCCGTGACTGACAGCGGCTCGATCACGGCCGCCGCCGAACAGTTGGGCCAGACCTCGTCAGGCATCAGCCGTGCGCTGAGCCGCCTTGAAACCAAACTCGGTATTACCCTGTTGCGCCGCACCACCCGCCGCCTGGAGCTGACGGAAGAGGGCGAGCTGTTCCTGACCCATGCACGCCAGATTGTGGAGTCGGTGGAGCAGGCGGAGGAGCAGATCGCCCTGCGCCGCGAAACCCCGGCCGGGCGGCTGCGCGTCAACGCCGCTGCACCTTTTATGGAGCATGTGATCGTGCCGCTGGTCGGCGGCTTTCGCCGTCGCTACCCACAGATTACGCTGGAGCTGAACACTGATAACCTGATAATCGACCTGCTGGAGAAGCGCACCGACGTGGCGATCCGCATCGGCACCCTGCGTGATTCCACCATCCATGCGCGGCTGCTGGGGTGCAGCCGGCTGCGCTTGCTGGCCAGCCCCGGTTATCTGGTGCGCCACGGCACCCCGGCGCAGGTGGAGGACCTGGCGCATCACAGCCTGCTCGGTTTTACCCAGCCGGAATCCCTGAACCAGTGGCCTGTCCGCACCGCTGACGGCGCACGGCTGGTGATAGACCCCGCGCTCTCCGCCTCCAGCGGCGAAACCCTGCGCCACCTGGCGTTACAGGGGGAGGGGATTGTGCAACTGGCGGATTTCATGACGCGTGAGGATTGCCGGCAGGGGCGGCTGGTGCCGGTATTGCCGGCACTGACCGAGCTGGAGAGCCAGCCGGTCAACGCCGTCTATTACCGTAATACCCCGCTGGTGGCGCGCATCACCTGTTTTCTGGATTACCTCAGCGAACAGATGGGCGAGGGGCTGCTTTGAGGGGGCGCTGTAAAGCGGGCATAAAAAAAGCCGCGTGATGCGGCCTTAACGCTGTTCCGGCAATCCGGAGACATCAGGGTTTGTCGAGAATGTGGATCACGACCTCTTCCACATCCTGCTTAATCGCTTCCCGGTGGTGGTGCATGTGCGGCTGCTGCTGGTGCTGCTCCAGGTGGTTCAGGCTCTCCCACTCTTCCAGCATAAAGATGGAATCCGGCACCGTTTTACGCCACGGTACCTGCCCGTTGAAATCGATCATCGGCACATAACTGCCGCAACCCTGCTCTGCGCGCACCACAGGCAGTAACGCATTAATCTGTTGCAGCACCGCATCCCGGCGCCCCGGCCTGACCTTGATTTCAGCAATCACAGTAATCATAAGTGACCTCGTCGGCATCCCTGCGGATGGGGAGGGAAAGGGCGGCACTCCGTCGCGGCCCTTTCATCATACACTGACGCTTACAGTGTGGGCATTGCTGTCAGAAGATGCCATCCGGCATCGTCTGATTTCACCGTACTTTACCGTGCTTTACCGTACGTTAACCGTCAGATGTTGAACACGTGGTCCAGGTGCGCACGGTAGCGGGCGATGTCGGTGTCGACGTCCGGCTGCTTGATCACATCGTTGCAGATAAAGGTCGGCAGCCCGGCCATGCCAAGGAATTCATTGGCTTTATGGAAGTGCATGTAGAGGCCGTCCACCCCGACGCCGTGGAAGAACTGCTCTTTGTCGGTGAACGCTTCCAGCGGGGCGTTCCAGGTCAGCGACAGCATGTAGGTTTTGCCCTGCAACAGGCCGCCGGAGCCATATTTTTTCGAGGCGTCAGCGCGGGTGCGGCCGTCGCTGGCGTAAAGCTTGCCGTGGCCTTCGGTGAAGACTTCATCGATGTATTTTTTCATGATCCACGGCTCGCCCATCCACCAGCCCGGCATCTGGTAAATCACGGTGTCGGCCCACAGGTAGTTTTCCACTTCAGCCTGGACGTCATACCCCTGGTCGATATTGACGACACGCACCTCATGCCCGCTGTCACGCAGGAAGCTGGCGGCCACGTCGGTCATGGTGTTGTTCAGTGCACCTTTGGAGTGGGCAAACTCTTTTGCCGCATTCAAAATCAGGATCGTGCTCATGGCGTCTCTCCGGTTAATGTGTAGTAAGCGTAATGACTGATTGCGGAAGTGTACGCGGGAAAGCGCCAGGGAAAAATGCGTCATATGTCACAAAACTTTTGCTTAAACAGCAATAATCCGCGCCGTGACCCCCGTTTTTTTGCGGGAATAACGGCCCGTGCAACGACCGCGGGCGGGGGGATTCTGTGGTATACTTGCTGCCACACAAACCCCCGGCAGCCGCGGCCCGGCCGCCACGCCCTGCTGCGTTTCCATACCCTTTTGACATCGCTCAGCGCGCAGACATCGCTGTGACAGCGAGATGCCTGATAAGGTACTATCGCCGCATAATGTACCGGCGCGGGCAACGTCTGCCGGTTGCGGCATAAAGAGACAACACGGTCTGAGGAATAATGATTAATGAGTGATATGACTCATGACGGTGCTGAGCGCCTTGCGCTGCACACGTTTACTGAGAACGCCTACCTGAACTACTCCATGTACGTGATCATGGATCGGGCACTGCCGTTTATCGGTGACGGTTTGAAACCGGTACAACGCCGGATCATCTATGCCATGTCAGAACTCGGGCTGAACGCCAGCGCGAAATTCAAAAAATCCGCCCGCACCGTGGGTGACGTGCTGGGTAAATACCATCCGCACGGCGACAGCGCCTGCTACGAGGCGATGGTGCTGATGGCGCAACCCTTCTCCTACCGTTACCCGCTGGTGGACGGCCAGGGCAACTGGGGCGCGCCGGATGACCCGAAATCTTTCGCGGCGATGCGTTACACCGAATCGCGCCTGTCGAAATATGCCGAAGTGCTGCTGCGCGAGCTGGGCCAGGGCACCGTGGACTGGGTGCCGAACTTTGACGGCACGCTCGACGAGCCGAAAATGCTGCCGGCGCGCCTGCCGAACATCCTGCTCAACGGTACCACCGGGATCGCCGTGGGGATGGCCACCGACATACCGCCGCACAACCTGCGTGAAGTGGCCAAAGCGGCGGTGATGCTGCTGGACAAACCCAACACCGAACTCGACGACCTGCTGGCGCACGTACAGGGGCCGGATTTCCCCACCGAGGCGGAAATCATCACCCCGCGTGACGAGCTGCGCAAACTCTACCAGACCGGGCGCGGCTCGGTGCGGATGCGCGCGGTATGGAAAAAAGAAGAGGGCGACGTGGTGATCACCGCGCTGCCGCACCAGGTTTCCGGGGCCAAAGTGCTCGAGCAGATCGCCAGCCAGATGCGGGCGAAAAAACTGCCGATGGTAGAAGACCTGCGCGACGAGTCGGATCACGAAAACCCGACGCGGCTGGTCGTGGTGCCGCGCTCCAACCGGGTGGACATGGATCAGGTGATGAACCACCTGTTCGCCACCACCGATCTGGAGAAAAGCTACCGCGTTAACATGAATATGATCGGGCTGGATGGCCGCCCGACGGTGAAAGGTCTGGTGGAGATCCTCACCGAGTGGCTGGCGTTCCGCCGCAACACCGTGCGCCTGCGCCTGAACCACCGGCTGGAAAAGGTGCTCAAGCGCCTGCATATCCTCGAAGGGTTGTTGACGGCCTTCCTGAATATCGACGACGTGATCCACATCATCCGCAGCGAAGATGAGCCGAAAGCGGTGCTGGTGCAGCGTTTCGGCCTGAGCGAAACCCAGGCGGAAGCGATTCTGGAGCTGAAACTGCGCCACCTCGCCAAACTGGAAGAGATGAAGATCCGCGGTGAGCAGGAGGAGCTGGCCAAAGAGCGCGATCAGCTGCAGGCGCTGCTGGCCTCTGAACGCAAGCTGAACACGCTGATCCGCAAAGAGATCCAGGCGGATGCTGACGCCTACGGCGATGACCGCCGTTCGCCGCTGCATGAGCGTGGCGAAGCCAAAGCGATGAGCGAAACCGAGATGCTGCCGTCTGAGCCGGTGACCATCGTGCTGTCGCAAATGGGCTGGGTGCGCAGTGCCAAAGGCCATGACATCGACCCGACCGGCCTGAGCTACAAGGCGGGTGACAGCTTCCTGGCTGCCGCACGCGGCAAGAGCAACCAGCCGGTGGTGTTCATCGACTCCACCGGCCGCAGTTATGCGCTGGAACCCACCACGCTGCCGTCGGCGCGCGGGCAGGGCGAGCCGCTGACCGGCAAGCTGACGCCGCCGCCGGGCGCGGTGATTGAGCAGGTGCTGATGGCACCGGATGAGCAGAAATTGCTGATGGCCTCCGATGCCGGGTACGGCTTCGTCTGTACCTTCAGCGATTTGGTGGCCCGTAACCGCGCCGGTAAGGCGATGATCACCCTGCCGGAGAACGCCAAGGCGCTGACGCCGCTGGAGATCCACGGTGAGGATGACATGCTGCTCTCCATTACCGCCGCGGGCCGGATGCTGATGTTCCCGGTGGCGGATCTGCCGCAGCTCTCCAAAGGCAAGGGCAACAAAATCGTCTCTATTCCGTCGGCGCAGGCTGCCGCCGGGGAAGACCGCCTGGCCTGGCTGTTTGTGCTGCCGCCGCAGACGTCACTGACGCTCTATATCGGCAAACGCAAACTGACGCTGCGCCCGGAAGATTTGCAGAAATACCGGGCAGAGCGCGGCCGCAAAGGCACTCTGTTGCCGCGTGGCCTGCAACGGATCGACCGGGTAGAGGTGGATGCCCCGGCCCGGCCGGAGAGCGCCGGCAGCAGCGAAGCCTAACCGCCCGCCTGCCGTAATCTGCGCCCTGGGGCTGCCTGCCCTGGGGCGTTATTCGTTCTGCGGCACAGCCGCACGGCATAAAACGTGCCGGGCCGCGTTTTCCAGATGTTTTTTTCGGTGAATATTCATCGTTTGCATTAATATAGCCGTTGTATCACCCCGGTGAACGTTTCAACGCTTACCGGTCAACAGGTTAAGCCGTACACCATGTATCATTGAACACCGGGTGAGCAGGGCACCTTCTTCGCTAAAAAAGAAACCCCGCTGTTTCATCAGGAAGCAAGGAAACCGGCACTCAATACAGGCCGCCATCGCGCGCCAGAGGCCGGATATACGCTAAAGAGGTTGTTATGTTGTTGATTGTGCGTACCATTTTGGCCATCGTGTTTTCACTTTTGGTCTGTATTTTCGGATCGGTTTTCTGTCTCTTCAGCCCGCGCGATCCGCGCCACGTGGCCCGTTTCGGCCATATGTTCGGGCGGATGTCCACCCTCTTCGGGGTGACCGTGGAGAAGCGCCTGCCACCGGGTGCAGCGGAGTATGGCAATTGCATCTATATTGCCAACCACCAAAACAATTACGATATGGTCACCGTGTCTAACATGGTGCAGCCGCGTACTGTCACAGTGGGCAAAAAAAGCCTGTTATGGATCCCGTTCTTTGGCCCGCTCTACTGGCTGACCGGTAACCTGCTGATTGACCGTGATAACCGCGCCAAAGCGCACAGCACCATCTCACAGGTGGTGGAACAGTTTAAAAAGCGCGATATCTCCATCTGGATGTTCCCGGAAGGCACCCGCAGCCGCGGCCGCGGCCTGATGCCGTTCAAAACCGGGGCCTTCCATGCGGCCATTGCCGCCGGGGTGCCGATTGTGCCGGTGTGCGTGTCGAATACACACGGTAAGATCAACCTGAACCGCTGGTCAAACGGGCTGGTGATTGTTGAAATGCTGCCGCCCATCGACACCACCGGTTACGGCAAAGAGCGGGTTCGTGAACTGGCCGAGCTTTGCCGCACTCAGATGCAGGCTAAAATTGCCGAACTGGATGCGGAAGTCGCCCAACGCGAAGCCGCGGCCAAAAAAGGCAAGTAGCCGGGCGCGTATGCGCCGCCCGCATTACGCCCTTCCGGCCTGGGGATCAGGCCCGCGCGCGGCCCGCTGCCGCGCCATTTTCACCCGGCCTTTGGCCGGGTTTTGCACACAGTCTTGATATTGCTTTTCATGGAGAAGATATGTCACTCAGTCGGCGTCAGTTTTTACAGGCATCGGGTATGGCATTGGCTGCCGGTGCGCTACCGCTGAGGGCAGAGGCGAGCGGAACGCAAGTGGCGCTGCCTGTGCCGCCGTTGCTGGAGTCCCGCCGCGGCCAGCCGCTGTTCCTGACCCTGCAACGCGCCCACTGGTCATTCACCGGTGGTGCCAAAGCCAACGTCTGGGGCATCAACGGGCTTTATCTCGGGCCGACGGTGCGCGTCTTCAGCGGGGATGACGTCAAACTGATCTACAGCAACCGCCTGGCGGAGCCGGTGGCGATGACCATCGCCGGCTTGCAGGTGCCGGGCACGCTCACCGGCGGTGCCGGGCGCATGATGTCGCCGGGCGTGGACTGGTCGCCGGTGTTGCCGATCCGCCAGCCCGCCGCCACCTGCTGGTATCACGCCAATACGCCGAACCGTATGGCCCCGCACGTCTATAACGGGCTGGCCGGGATGTGGCTGGTGGAAGACAGCGTCAGCAAATCCCTGCCGCTGCCCAGCCACTACGGGGTGGATGATTTCCCGGTGATCCTGCAGGACAAACGGCTGGATAACTTCGGCACCCCGGAGTATGACGCCCCGGCGCAGGGCGGTTTCCTGGGCGATAACCTGCTGGTGAACGGCGTCGAAAGCCCGTATGTCGAGGTGTCGCGCGGCTGGGTGCGCCTGCGCCTGCTCAATGCCGCCAACTCACGCCGCTTTATGCTGCAAATGAGCGACAACCGGCAATTCCACGTCGTCGCCGCCGATCAGGGCTTCCTGCCTGCGCCGGTGGCGGTGTCGCGCCTGTCGCTGGCACCGGGCGAACGCCGGGAGATTCTGATCGACATGTCGCAGGGCGATGAGGTGTCGATCACCGCCGGGGAATCCGCCGGGATCATGGACCGGCTGCGCGGGCTGTTTGAGCCGTCCAGCATTTTGATCTCCACCCTGGTGCTGACGCTGAAACCCACCGGCCTGCTGCCGCTGGTCACCGACAACCTGCCGATGCGCCTGCTGGCCGATCAGCTGCTGGAAGGCAGCGTGGTGCGGTCGCGTGAGTTCCGCCTGGGGGACAACCTGGCCGGGATCAACGGCGCCATCTGGGACATGAACCGCATCGACGTGCAGGCACTGCAAGGCACCTGGGAGCGCTGGACGGTGCACGCCGACCTGCCGCAATCTTTCCATATTCAGGGCGTGTCGTTCCTGGTGAAAAACGTCAACGGCGGCCCGCCGCTGGTGGAAGATGCCGGGTTCAAAGACACGGTGTGGGTGGATGGCGAAGTCGAGCTGCTGGTCTACTTCAACCAGCCGTCATTTGAGCATTTCCCATTCCTCTACCACAGCCAGACCTTGGAGATGGCCGACCGCGGCTCCGCCGGTCAGCTGGTGGTGCAGCCCTCCGTCTGAGTTTTCCCCCACGGCAGTGCGATCCCGCCTGCCGTTTTACCTTTTCCCTGTGCCTGATCCCGTTCCGCTTGATAAAAAGCAAGATCGCGTTGCGCCGTTTTTGTTACTCCAGCCCACAGGCTGATAACCAGAAGGCGAAACATGATGAACCACGACGAACGATCCGCACGCGGTGGCGTCACCCGCCGTACCCTGCTTAAGGGCAGCGCCCTGAGCGCCCTGACCCTCGCGGCCGGGGGCGTGCCGTTGCCCTTTGCCCAGGCGCAACCCGCGCCGCCAACCCGCATTCCCGATGAACGGACCGTCTGGAGCATGTGCTCCGTGAATTGCGGCAGCCGTTGCGCGTTGCGGCTGCATGTGCGGGATGACGAGGTCATCTGGGCCGAAACCGACAACACCGGCCAGGACAGGTATGGCGACCATCAGGTGCGCGCCTGTCTGCGTGGGCGCAGTATCCGGCAGCGCATGAACCACCCCGCGCGCCTCAACTACCCGATGAAACGGGTCGGCAAGCGCGGCGAGGGCAAATTCAAACGCATCAGCTGGGACGAGGCGCTGGACACCCTGGCGCAGCGGCTGAAGCACACGGTGGAGACGTACGGCAACGAGGCGGTCTACATCAATTACTCGTCCGGCATTGTCGGCGGCAACATCACCCGCTCCTCGCCTTACGCCTCGCTGGTGGCGCGCCTGATGAACTGCTATGGCGGTTTCCTCAGCCATTACGGCACCTACAGCACGGCACAAATTGCCGCTGCCATGCCTTACACCTACGGCAGCAACGAGGGCAACAGCACCTCTGACATCGTCAACAGCGAACTGGTGGTGATGTTCGGCAACAACCCGGCGGAAACACGCATGAGCGGCGGCGGCATCACCTACCATCTGCAACAGGCGCGTGAACGCAGCAATGCGCGGATGATTGTTATCGACCCGCGCTATACCGACACCGCCGCCGGGCGTGAGGATACGTGGATCCCGATCCGCCCCGGCACCGATGCCGCGCTGGTGGCCGGGCTGGCCTATGTGCTGATCACGGAAGATCGGGTTGATCAGGCCTTTCTCGATCGTTACTGCGTCGGTTATGACGACAAGACCCTGCCGCCCGGCGCGCCGGCCAACAGCCACTATAAAGCCTACATTCTCGGGCAGGGTGAGGACGGCACCGCCAAAACCCCGGCCTGGGCAGAGCGGATTACCGGCATTCCGCAGGCGCGCATTATTCAGCTGGCGCGTGACATCGCCCAGAGCAAACCCGCCTGTATTGTGCAGGGCTGGGGGCCGCAGCGGCAGGCCAACGGCGAACTGACGGCGCGCGCGATCGCCATGTTGCCGATCCTGACCGGCAATGTCGGCATCCCCGGCGGCAACAGCGGCGCGCGGGAATCCACCTACACCCTGACCATTGAGCGGATGCCGGTTGGGGAGAACCCGGTGAAAACCAGCATCCCGGTGTTTGGCTGGACGGACGCCATCTGGCGCGCCACTGAGATGACCAGCCTGCGCGACGGCGTGCGCGGCAAACCCGCGCTCACGGTGCCGATTAAATTCATCTGGAACTATGCCGGTAACACGCTGGTTAACCAGCATTCGGACATCAACCGCACCCATGAGATTTTGCAGGATGACCGGCGCTGCGAAACCATCGTGGTGATTGATAACTTTATGACGGCCTCTGCCCGCTATGCCGACCTGCTGCTGCCTGACCTGATGACCACCGAGCAGGAGGACATTGTGCCGAACGATTATGCCGGAAACATGGGCTACCTGATTTTCGGCCAACCGGCGACTGCGCCGAAGTTTGAGCGGCGCGGCATCTATTCCATCCTGACCGGCGTGGCCGAACGGCTGGGCGCTGACGTCGCACAGCGCTTCACCGAAGGGCGCAGCCAGGCCGACTGGCTGCGTTATCTCTATGGCAGGATGCAGGAAAAAGATCCGCTGCTGCCCGGTTACGAGGCGCTGAAAGCGATGGGCATTTATAAACGGCGCGATCCGGCCGGGCACTATGTGGCGTATCAGGCGTTCCGCGAAGACCCGGTCGCCAACCCACTGGACACGCCGTCCGGCAAAATTGAGATCTATTCGTCGGCACTGGCGGAGATCGCGGCCGCCTGGTCGCTGCAACCGGATGAGGCAATAAGCCCGTTGCCGATCTACCACCCGGCGTTTGAAGGCTGGGACGACCCGCAGTTCGCTGACTGGCCGTTGCAGCTGTTCGGCTTCCACTACAAGGCGCGCACCCACTCGACCTACGGCAATATTGCACTGTTGCAGGCCGCGGCGCGGCAGGAAGTCTGGATCAACCCGCTTGATGCCGCCGCCCGGCAGATTGCGCAGGGCGATCTGGTGCGGGTGTTTAACGCACGCGGGGAAGTGCGGCTGCCGGCAAACGTCACGCCGCGTATTATGCCGGGCGTCACCGCGATGGGGCAGGGCGCGTGGCATCAGGCCGACATGGCGGGGGACAAAATTGACCACGGCGGCTGCATCAATACCCTCACCAGCCTGCGCCCATCACCGCTGGCGAAGGGCAACCCACAGCACAGTAACCGGGTGCAGATTGAGAAGGTGTAGGCGGGCGGCAGAAAATTATTGATCCAGGCCAGGAAAAGGGCGAATAGGCCGCAGCCGGGGCGGCGCGTTCCCTATAATTTCGCCCCTTTTCCGATGCAACGAGCTGCCCATGCCTGCTACCTGTCTGCTGCGCCCTGAACGCGACCTGTTCTCCTATCCCCGTTATTGGGCCGAATGTTTCGGCACTGCGCCCTTTTTACCGATGAGCCGCGACGAGATGGATGCGCTCGGCTGGGACAGCTGTGACGTTATCCTGATCACCGGCGACGCCTACGTTGACCACCCGAGTTTCGGCATGGCGGTTGTCGGGCGGCTGCTGGAGTCGCAGGGGTTCCGCGTCGGCATCATCGCGCAGCCGGACTGGCACAGCAAAACCGACTTTATGCGGCTCGGCAGGCCAACCCTGTTTTTCGGTGTCACCGCCGGCAACATGGACTCAATGATCAACCGCTACACCGCGGACCGCAAACTGCGCCACGATGACGCCTACACCCCCGGCAATCTCGGCGGCAAACGGCCCGACCGCGCGACGCTGGTCTACAGCCAGCGCTGCAAAGAGGCGTACCGGGAGGTGCCGGTGGTGCTGGGCGGGATCGAGGCCAGCCTGCGCCGGGTGGCACATTACGATTACTGGTCAGACAGCGTGCGCCGCTCGGTGCTGGTGGATGCCAAAGCCGATTTGCTTATCTACGGCAACGGCGAACGGCCTTTGCTGGAGGTGGCGCACCGGCTGGCCGCCGGGGAGCCGGTCAGCGCGCTGACGGATGTGCGCAACACCGCCGTGATGTGCCGCCAGCCACCGCCGGGCTGGCGCGGCGTGGACTCCACCCGGCTGGACACCCCCGGCCGCATCGATCCGCTGCCGCACCCGTATGGTGAAACGGCCGGATGCAGTGAGCAGCACGACGCCGCCCAGCCGGTCGCGGTGCGTGCCGCCCCGGCGAAGCCGTGGGAAAACACCTATGTGCTGCTGCCGTCGTATGAAAAAGTGAAAGCGGACAAGGTGCTCTACGCCCACGCCTCGCGCATCCTGCACCATGAAACCAACCCCGGCTGCGCGCGGGCGCTGATGCAGAAACATGGCGACCGCTATGTCTGGATCAACCCCCCGGCGATGCCGTTGAGCAGCGAGGAGATGGACAGCGTCTTCGCGCTGCCGTTCCGCCGGGTGCCGCACCCGTCCTATGGCGACGCGCGTATCCCGGCGTATGAGATGATCCGTTTTTCAGTCAACATCATGCGCGGCTGCTATGGCGGCTGCTCTTTCTGCTCGATCACTGAACATGAGGGGCGGATCATCCAGAGCCGAACCGAAGAGTCCATCGTGCAGGAGATCGAAACCATCCGCGACAGCGTGCCGGGCTTCACCGGCGTGATCTCTGACCTCGGCGGGCCGACTGCCAACATGTACCAGCTACGCTGCCGCTCACCGAAAGCGGAGCAGAGCTGCCGCCGCGCCTCCTGCCTCTACCCGGACATCTGCGCGCACATGGACACCGATCACCAGCCGACCATCGATCTCTACCGGCGCGCCCGCGCCTTGCCGGGCATCAAGAAAGTGCTGATTGCCTCCGGGGTGCGTTACGATCTGGCGGTGGCTGACCCGCGTTACATCCGTGAGCTGGCGACCCACCATGTCGGCGGCTACCTGAAAATTGCCCCGGAACACACTGAGGCGGGGCCGCTGGCGATGATGCTGAAGCCCGGCATGGGCAGCTATCACCGCTTTAAAGCCCTGTTCGATACCTATTCGCGCGAGGCCGGGAAAGAGCAGTACCTGATCCCCTATTTCATCGCCGCGCACCCCGGCACCACCGATCTGGACATGGTGAACCTGGCCTGCTGGCTCAAGCAGCAGCGCTTCCGGCTTGATCAGGTGCAGAATTTCTACCCGTCGCCGCTGGCGACCTCCACCACCATGTACCACAGCGGCAAAAACCCCCTGACGAAGGTGGCGTATCACAGCGCCGATGTCACAGTGCCGCGCGGCGACCGCCAGCGCCGCCTGCATAAAGCACTGTTGCGCTACCACGACCCGGCCAACTGGCCGCTGATCCGCCAGGCGCTGGAGGCGATGGGGCTGAAACAGCTGATCGGCCCCCGGCGTGATTGCCTGGTACCGGCCGCCACCCTGGCTGAACAGCGGGCGGCCAAAACGGCCTTGCGCCGCAGCCAGCCGGCGCTGACCCGCCATAGCGCCCATCCATCGCATCCGGGCGGGCTGGGCGGCAATGTGATACCAGCGCGCCCAACCGGCAAAGCCCCCGGCCGCAAACGAAAATAAGCTCCTGCGGCGGGCATTTTGCGAGCCGCCGCGCACCGCCTGAAATAGCGGCTGTTACACCGCCATAACAATTCTGGATCTGACTCACAGAACCCATTAAAAACGGCAACCGGTTACTGAAACCGGTTGCGGCGCTGTTGCGTTACTGACCATACTTCACTGCACCCGCTGCTGCCCCTGTTCATGGTTGGCAGCGAGAAAATCCCCCCAAGCCCTTCATTGTAAATCGGAATTCAGAAAAGAAACGGCATGGGTACGCACCACTTCTTTCTTGCCAGTCAACACCATGCTGTTCCACCGTCGGGTGGGACAGGTCTTACGAAACATGGGTGATTCCGCGCGGCGGGATCGTATCTCTGTCCGGTTCAGAGGGTTGAATTCATGAGCGTCAGCCAGTCTATTTTCAGCTTTATTGAAACACACATCAGCCCGATTGCGGGCCGGCTCTCCACCCAGCGCCATGTGATGGCGATCCGGGATGGGTTTATCTCGGCGATGCCGTTTATGATCGTCGGCTCTTTTTTGCTGGTGTTTGCTTACCCGCCTTTTTCAGCGGAAAGCGGCTGGAGCCTGGCGCGCTGGTGGCTGGCGATTGCCGGGAACTATGAAACCGAGATCCTGACGCCGTTTAATATGACGATGGGGGTGATGTCGATCTATATCACCGCCGCCATCGCCTATAACCTGGCGCAGAGTTATAAGCTCGACCCGTTTATGGCGGCGATGCTGGCGCTGATGGCTTTCCTGCTGGTGGCGGCCCCGCAGGTGGACAAGGCGCTGCCGACCGGCGCGCTGGGCGGCATCGGCATCTTCACCGCCATTCTGGTGGCGCTCTACACCACGGAGCTGGTGCGGCTGCTGAAGCACTACAACATCGGCTTCAGCCTGCCCGATCAGGTACCGGCCAAGATTAAACAATCGTTCGATTTGCTGATCCCGATTCTGGTGGTGGTGCTGACCCTCTACCCGCTGAGCCTGCTGATCCAGAACCAATTCCAGATGCTGCTGCCGCAGGCGATTATGGCGATCTTCCAGCCGCTGATCTCCGCGGCGGATTCGCTGCCGGCCATTTTGCTGTCGGTGCTGCTGGCGCACCTGCTCTGGTTTGCCGGCATTCACGGCGCGGTGATTGTCTCCGGCATGTTACAGGCGTTCTGGCTGACCAACCTCGGGGTGAACCAGAGTTCCCTGGCCGCCGGGCTGCCGCTGCCGCATGTGTTTATGGAGGCGTTCTGGTCGTTCTTTATTGTGATTGGCGGTTCCGGTGCCACCTTTGGGCTGGTGCTGCTCTACCTGCGCAGCCGCAGCGCGCACCTGCGGGCGATTGGTAAACTCAGCCTGGTGCCGAGCGCATTCAACATTAACGAGCCGGTTATTTTCGGCACGCCGATTGTGATGAACCCGACGTTCTTCCTGCCGTTTATCGTCGCGCCGTTGGTAAATTCCGTGATCGCCTATGCGGCCGTCAAAATGGATCTGATTGGCCGGGTTATTTCGGTGGTGCCGTGGACGGCCCCGGCACCGATCGGCGCGGCCTGGGGCACCGGCTGGGACTTACGCGCCGCGCTGCTGGTGGTGGTGCTGGCGTTGGTGTCCGCGGTGGTCTATTACCCATTCTTTAAAGTGTATGAAAGGCAACTGCTGCAACAGGAGGCGGAAGAAGCCGCCGCAGTGGCTCAAGAGGAGGCCGGCAGCACCGCCAGCGCCGCCCACTGAGGGCAGGCAGAAATAAAAAGAGCCTCTAAAGAGGCTCTTTTTGTCTGACCGGTATTATTTGGTGTCCGGATCCGGGCCGAGGCGCTTGCCGCTGTCGAGTTTGGCGATTTCGCTCATCTCCTCTTTCTCCAGGCGGAAATCAAACACATCGAAGTTTTCTACGATACGCTTCGGCGTGACCGATTTCGGGATGACAATCAGGCCGCTGTCGAGGTGCCAGCGGATGACGATCTGCGCCGGGGTCTTTTCATATTTCTCGGCCAGCTTCATGATGATCGGCTGGTCAAATACCCCTTCGCCGCCCTGGGCCAACGGGCTCCAGGATTCCGTGGCGATATTGTGCGTGGCGTTCCAGGCGTGCAGCGGGCGTTGCTGCATCAGCGGGTGCAGCTCAATCTGGTTGATGACCGGCGCACTGCCGGTTTCATCCAGCAGGCGTTGCAGGTGCGGGATGTGGAAGTTACACACCCCGACGCTTTTGGTCAGGCCCTGTTCTTTCAGCTTCAGCAGCGCTTTCCAGGCGTCAATGTAGTTATCCTGTTTCGGCTCCGGCCAGTGGATCAGGTAGAGATCCACATAATCGAGTTTTAAACGCGCCAGGCTCTTTTCCAATGCCTCCTGCGCGTTTTGCTGGTCGTCATTCCACAGTTTGGTGGTGATGAACAGCTCCTCACGCGGCACCGAGGCTGACTGAAGCGCATTGCCGACCCCTTCCTCATTTTTGTAGATCATCGCGGTATCAATATGGCGATAACCGGTCTCCAGGGCTTTTTCAATGGCGACGAGCACTTCTTCATTGCTGGCCTGCCAGACGCCAAGGCCCAGTTGCGGCATCAGGTTGCCATCGTGCAGTTTGATGATGGGTTGCGTCATGGGTATCTCCTTATGCGGGTTTCCCGTGCAGAGCACGGAACAGAGTGCTGATGACCTCTTAGTGTAGTCAAGATGCCATGACTTGCAGGGGCGTCATATGCTCACTTCCCGCATTGTTTTCCGCAGGGCGGCGGGGAAAGGGAGTAAAGGGAATAATTAACCGGAAGCGGAAAGTCATCGCATCGGCAGATAAAAAAACGGCGCCACAGAGAGCGCCGTAAAATAAATCAAGGAAAAATAACAGTGGTTATTGTTAATACCGTTATGAGGGTAACGGGCACTAACCCAGTCTTTTTACTTCTTCAGAAAAACGTATTTCATCAGAAATAAATACGCATACCGGCAGCGATACGGTTGTCATCACCCACGGTTGCGAAATCGTGTTGCACGTTATTATCGTCCGTCCATTTTTCAGACTCGGCGGTGATATAAGCGTATTCACCCCAGATCACGACGTTTTTAGTGAAGTAATAATCGGTACCGACCACGTATTTCTGTTCTTTCCAGTCATACAGCTCGTCGTCAGCATCTTTCAGGTAGTAACCGCCGTAGATGCTGCTGTCGCCGTCATAGGCCCATTTCACGCCCAGGCCCAGCAGGTTAACAGTCGCGGTGTCGCCCACATAGAACAGCGCTTTATCCGCGTTCTGGCTGCCGTCGTAGCCTACGTCACCCGACATCACGTTATCTAGGTACATCTGGCCGACGTCGATGGCGAAGGAGAGGTTGGTGGGTTTGTGGGTCAGTTTACCGGACAGGCCCCAGATTTGTTCGGTACCGTCTTCGCCGTCATAGTCGCTACCATTAGTAACTCTTGTATAATTCGGCTTATTATCATCGGTAACGTCATTCCCAGCCAGGGTTGTACCATCTTCATCCAGATGGGCATAGCCATAACCGGCACCCACATACATATCCAGGTCGTCAGTGCCGAAGTTATAGAACGCCGCCAGGGTATAGGCGTTTTGCAGGCCGGTGTCACCGTCATCCTGCTCGGTCTGCATCGTGTAGGTGCCGCCGAAGCTGAAGCCGTTGAAGTCCGCACTCATCACCCGGATGGTATTAGACACACGGGCGATGAACTCATCTTCCCCGGTGCCGGTGCCGCTGGTACGGCCGATAAAGCCGCCGTTATAAGCACCAAAGCCCAGTGCGCCGCCGTATTCATAGGTGAAGTCAGAACGCGCCATGTCATCGAACGGGGAGGTGACGCGGCCGAAGGTCAAATCACCGATGCCGTCCATGCGGAAACCGGCCCAGCCCTGACGGTTGGCCATTTCAAAATCGCCTTCGCCTTTCTGGGTATCGTTACCGAATTCCAGATAGCCGATGCCGTGTGCCTGGCCCTGGTTAAAGGCGTGGTCAAAGTTGAAGCCGAAGCGGGAATCCTGGTCTTTCAGCTGGGTGGAGTCTTTACCGGGGTTATATTGGTCCCGGGAGTCGGAGTTTTCCATCATTAACCGGATGGAGCCGGTGAAATCGATTTTAGTGCCTTCGTTGTCATACAGGTTGGTCGCCTGAGCACCGGCCGTTGCCAGCATCAGGGGAAGCGCCATTGCTATCAAATTTTTCTTAAACATAGGAGATCCTTTCTTAATCGAGTTGGCTCTTATTAATTGGGGAAGAAACGAATAAATTTATTTAGAATTGAACTTTTCGCGCTTTATATAATCGTTCTTCGGTGGAATTTTCAATTTATGGTTTATTAATGAGTTTTTAATTAGAATTTAATTAATGGATTTGATGCGTAGGAATTTTATTATTTTCTGGGTTTCGTGAATAAATAAAACCCTGCCGGACAAGATGCCCGGCAGGGTTTTTTAATGGATCGCGTTACGGGTTGACGTTATTGCGCAGGGGCGCGCTTTTTACGGATATACATGACCACCACACCCACCAGCCCGAGCACCAATAACAGCATCGGTAAGACCATCAGCCCGGCCATCACGGCATCTTCATGGCGCTTCACCAGCGGGATCTGGCTGAAGGCGAAACCAAGCGTCACCACCACACTGACCCACAGCGCGCCGCTCAGCCAGTTAAAGAACTGGAAGCGGGTATTGCTCAGCCCGGAGATACCGGCCATCGTCGGCAACAGGGTGCGCACAAAAGCCAGGAAACGCCCAGCCAGCAGCGCCATCAGCCCGTGCCGGTTGAACAGGGTAAAGGCCCGCTGGTGGTAATGGGCGGGCAGTTGCAGCAGCCAGCGGCGCACCAGGCGCGTGTCACCGAGCCAGCGCCCCTGCAGGTAGCTCAGCCAGCAGCCGAGGCTGGCCGCCGCGGTGAGGATCAGCAGCGTAGGGATAAAGCTCATCACCCCTTTGGCCACCAGCGCCCCCGCCAGCAGCAACAGGCTGTCGCCCGGTAAAAAGGAGGCAGGTAATAAGCCGTTTTCCAGAAACAGGGTGGCAAACAGCACGCCATAGATAATCCAGATCACGCCCGGATCGGCCAGCGCGCTGAAGTCCTGCTGCCAGAGCGCGTGGAGAATATGTCTCAGTACTTCCATTGTTCTTCCCGTTGCGAATAAAACGTGCGCCAATCGGGCCCGGCGCACCGTCAATATACTCTCATTATAGTGCGCCGGGGGCGGCAGGCGATCAGGCGGTACGCAGGCGGGCGAACCCGGCGGCCAGATCCTCAATCAAATCGTCGCAATCTTCCAGGCCGATGTGCAGCCGCACCAGGGTGCCGCTGAAGGGGAGTCTCTCCGCCGGGCGGATCGCCTGCAACTCTTCCGGCTGGTTCGCCAGAATCAACGACTCAAACCCGCCCCACGAATAGGCCATGCTGAAGTGGCTGAAGTGGTCGAGGTAGTGCGCCAGTTGGGCGTCAGTCAGACGCGCTTTCAGAATAAAGGCGAAGAGGCCCGCGCTGCCGTTGAAATCACGCTGGAAAAATTCATGGCCGGGGCAGCCGGGCAACGCCGGGTGGCGCACTTCGGCCACTTCCGGGCAGGTTTGCAGCCAGCGCGCCACCCGCAGGCTGCTGGCCTCATGCTGCCTGAGCCGGACGCCCAGCGTGCGCAGGCCGCGCGCCGCCATGTAGGCGGTGTCGGCATCGACCATCTGGCCCATCAGGTAGGAGTGTTCACGCAACTGTTCCCAGCAGCGCGCATTGGCGACAGCGGTGCCGATCATGGCATCGGAGTGGCCGATGATGTATTTGGTGCCGGCCTGGATGGAGATGTCGATATCATGCGCCAGCGCCGGGAACAGGATGCCCGCCGCCCAGGTGTTGTCGATCATGATAACGATGTCCGGGGCCACGGCGCGCACGGCGCTGACCATCGCCGGGATATCCGGCACTTCCAGGGTGATTGAACCGGGGGATTCCAGAAACAGCACTTTGGTGTTGGGCTGCACCAGTTCCGCGATGCCTGCGCCAATCATCGGCGGGAAATAGGTGGTGCTGACCTGCATTTTCGCCAGCACTTTGCTGCAAAAATCCTGCGTTGGCTCGTAGGCAGAGCCTGTTACCAGCACATGGTCGCCCGCGCTGACAAAGGAGAGGATGGCATTGCTGACCGCCGCCGCACCGCACGGGTAGAGCACGCATCCGGCCCCGCCTTCCAGCTCGGTCATCGCCTCCTGGAACGCGAAGTGGGTCAGGGTGCCGCGGCGGCCGTAGAACAGCTCGCCCTGGGCACGGTGGGCGGTGGCATGTTTTTTCGCTGCCACGGAATCAAACACCAGCGAGGAGGCCCGCTGGATCACGGCATTCACGGAGCCGTGGGTATATTTTTTCTGCCGTCCGGCGCTGACCAGCGCGGTATCACGATGTTTTCCTGCCATGTTGCCCGGTTACCTGTTGTTAATGTTGCGAACTTCCACCTAACTTACCACGCAGCCGGGCAGGCGGGGGATGCTTTTGCCCGCCGGGCGGAAAAACAGCAGATTCAGACGGCATTCTGCCGGAGAAGAGAAAAAACCTCCGGCAGACGCAGGGGAAATGAAAAAAGCCCGTCACGACGCGACACGGGCAAAGGGGAGGAAAACTTAACCGGCGTGCACACCGAACAGGGTGGGCAGGTAGAGCGAAATCGCAGGGATGTAAGTCACCAGCATCAGCACAAAGAACAGCACGGCGTAAAACGGCAGCATCGCCTTCACCACGGCCTCAATTTTTTCCTTGCTCACCGCACTGGCGACAAACAGCACCGAGCCGACCGGCGGGGTGATCAGGCCAATGCCGAGGTTCACCATCATGATCATGCCGAAGTGCACCGGGTCGATACCGAGCGAGGTAGCGACCGGCAGCAGCACCGGCGTCAGGATCAGGATAATCGGGGCCATGTCCATCAGGGTGCCGACCAGCAACAGCATGATATTAATGCACATTAAGATGACATATTTGTTATCTGAGAAGGCGGTGAAAAAGTCGGTGATGCGCGTCGGCAGTTGCATAAACGTCATCACTGCGCCGAAGCAGGCAGCGAAGCCGATCAGGATCATGACGATGGTGACGGTTTTCACCGTGCGGTACATCAGTTTCGGCAGCTCTGACCATTTGTAGTCACGGTAGATAAACATGGTGACGAAAAACGCCCAGAGGCAGGCGATGGCCGCCGACTCAGTGGCGGTAAAAATCCCGCTCAGGATGCCGCCCATGATGATCACCACCGTCATCAGGCCCCACAGGGTGTCGATGAAGATTTTCAGCGCATCACGGAATGCCACCCGCTCGCCTTTCGGGTAGCCGCGCGCATGGGCAAAGCCGACGCACATTACCATCAGCGACAAACAGAGCAGGATGCCGGGTAAAATCCCGGCGATAAACAGTGCCGCCACCGAGACGCTGCCGCCGGTGGCCAGCGAGTAGATTACCGCATTGTGGCTGGGCGGGATCAGGATCGCCTGCACCGAGCCGCTGGCGGTGACCGCCGCCGCGAAATCACGCGGGTAGCCCTTTTTGTCCATCTCCGGGATCATCACCGAGCCAATCGAGGCGGTGTCCGCCACCGACGAGCCGGAAATCGCGCCGAAGAAGGTGGAGGCCATAATATTCACCAGCGACAGCCCGCCGCGGATAAACCCGACAAAGATATAGGCGAAACTCACCAGCCGCCGGGCGATGCCGCCCTCCGCCATGATGGCCCCAGCCAGGATAAAGAACGGGATCGCCAGCAGGGAAAACTTATTCACCCCGTTGGTGAGCTGGATCATCAACGCTTCCAGCGGCAGGTCGATCCACAGCGCGCCGACCACCGCACTCAGCCCGACGGCGTACGCCACCGGTACGCCAATCGCCAGCAGCACGCCCAGCGAGAACAGCAGAATAAATGCATCCATCAGAGTCGCCCCGTATCAGGTTTCCGAGGTGCCGAAGACCACCGCCTGGCGATGGTGTTGCGGCCCCAGCATCAGCCGTTCAAGCACGAACAGCAGGGTAATCGCCGAGCCAATCGGCAGCGGCAGGTAAGTTTGCCCGGCCGTCAGCACCGGGAAATCCGCCACCGGCTGCTCCCAGAGCTCGCGGCACAATGTGGTGCTGTAGACCAGGATAAACAGGCTCAGCGCCAGCATCAGCAGGTCAGCCACGGTGGCGAAAACCTTCTGCCACACCGGCGGCAGCCGGTCAGTGACCATGCCGACCGCGATGTGCGAGCCGGCGCGGTAACTCACCGCCGCGCCGACAAAGGTAAAGGTCACCATGCAGATGATCGACACCGGCTCCGGCCAGGAGAGCGCCTGGTTCAGCGTATAGCGGTAGAAGATGCCGATGGGGATCACCACCACCATCAGCAGCAGTGCCAGGCCGGAGATCCACATCGCTATCCGGTAGAGCACATCCATCGACGAAAGATAATAACGGGCCATACTTTCCCCCGGTTAACAGGCTGGACGTGAACGGGCTTATTTCACGTCGTTGATTTTATTCACCAGATCCTGATGGGCTTTGCCGAACTGATCGCGTACCGGCTGGGTGGCGTCATAGAAATATTTGGTGTCCATCTCCTGGAAGGTCACGCCGCCGGCTTTCATGGTCTGCAACGCTTTTTCGTTATACGCGGCCCAGAGCTGGCGCTGTTCGGCCTGCGCCTCTTTGGCCAGCTTCAGGAGCAGTTGCTGATCCTCGCTGCTTAATTTGTCCCATTTGGTTTTGGAGTAGAGGAACAGCTCGGGAATAATGAAGTGGCGGGTCAGGGTGTAATATTTCGCCACCGGCAAATAGTTATGCGCGACAAAGGTCGGCGGGTTGTTTTCCGTGCCGTCAATGACGCCGGTCTGCATCCCGCTGAAGACTTCGCTCACGCCCATCACCACCGCGTTCGCCCCCATCGCTTTCAGCGTCGCCAGCGCCACCGGGCTGCCCTGCACACGGATCTTCATGCCTTTCAGGTCTTCCGGTTTGGTCAGCGGGGTTTTGGTGATCATGTTGCGGGTGCCGGAATCCATCCAGCCGAGGAATACCAGCCGGGATTTCGGGTCATTGGTGATGTTATTGCCGATCTCCTGCCCGACCTGGCTGTCGAGCACCTTATGCATATGCTCTTCATCGCGGAAAATATAGGGCAGGGTGAAGACCTCAATCTCCGGCAGAATAGCGGCGACCGGGGCCATTGACACGCGGATCAGATCAATGGCGCCAATCTGCGCCTGCTCGATCATCTGTTTCTCATCGCCCAGCACGCCGCCGGGAAAGGTTTTGATCTCCAGCCGCCCGTCGGTGGCTTTCTCCAGTTTTTCGCCCATATGCTGCACCGCCACCACATTCGGGTAACCCTGCGGATGCACATCCGCGGCTTTAATGGTCTGGGCGAGGGTCTGATGGCTGATAAACAGCGTGGTGGAAAACAGGCTCAGGGCCAGCAGGGATTTTCGCAGTATCATGATGCTCTCCAGGGGCAGGAAAAAGCCGGGAAAAGTAAGTGGAAAATGCGGGTTTGTTAAATTTGAAACATTTTATTAACGCGATTATACACTTTGAAATGCTATTGAAAATTTCTTGAAATGGCTTTTTAAAGCAAATCCGATCTGCGTCACGGCCAGCGCTGGCGCGGCCTCCGGATTTGTGATGTGGCTAAAAAAACAGCGCTTCCCGCCCCGGCTTTCCGGCCTCCTCTCTGCGTGCTGCCGGCTTTTCTTATGGATATTCCACTTGCATTGACCTTGATCTCTTGCGTACGTAAATAATAATGAGAACCACTATCAATCCGCGCTGTGTTTGATATGATCCCGCACTGATTTATTTCTTCCAACGTTGATGATTTAGGGTGGAGGCGTAGCGTGAAATTGGCTCGCATGATGATGAAGTTGGGGATGCCCACATCTGCCGTGGCAGTACAGAAAACAACACCGCGCCGCGGCCGGCTGGCGCTGGCCTCCCTGTGCCTGATGGCCGGGCTGAGCGGCCCGGCACTGGCGGCCCCGGCAACCACTACCGCGCCGGCTGCGCAGAGCGCGCAGGCAGACGCCGCCCCGGCGGCCCCGGTGATGGCCGCGGATCCGCAGCCGTCCGCGCCTGCCGCCCAGCCGGTCATTCCGCAGGACTTGTCCGTGCTTGGGATGTATCACCACGCCGACGCGGTGGTGAAAACCGTGATGATTGGCCTGCTGCTGGCCTCGGTGGTCACCTGGGCGATCCTGTTTGCCAAGGGCAGCGAGTTGCTGGCCGCCAAACGCCGCCTGCGCCGTGAGCTGCGCGCGCTGGCCCCGGTGACCACGCTGGACGAAGCCGCTGCCGTGATGGAGGGCTTTGATGACAAGAGCCTCAGCGCCCGGTTGCTGGCCGATGCACAAAACGAGCTGGAGCTGTCGGCGCAGTCTGCTGACATCGCCGGGATTAAAGACCGTACCAGCTTCCGCCTGGAGCGCCGCGTGGCGGCTGCCGGCCGCCACATGGGGCGCGGCAACGGTTTCCTGGCGACCATCGGCGCGATTTCGCCGTTTGTCGGCCTGTTCGGCACCGTCTGGGGCATCATGAACAGCTTTATCGGCATCGCCGAAACCCAGACCACCAACCTCGCCGTGGTGGCACCGGGCATTGCGGAAGCGCTGCTGGCGACCGCCATCGGGCTGGTGGCCGCGATTCCGGCGGTGGTGATCTACAACATCTTCGCCCGCCTGATTGCCGGCTACCGCCACCTGCTGGGGGATGTCGCGGCACAGTTGCTGCTGTTGCAGGGGCGTGACCTGGACCTGGCGGCCAACGCCGGTACCAAACGCGCGAATCCGCAACTGCGCGTGGGGTAACTGACGATGGCGATGCGTTTGAATGACGACCTGGATGAAAGCGGGGAAATGCATGAGATCAACGTGACGCCGTTTATCGACGTGATGTTGGTTCTGCTGATCATCTTTATGGTGGCCGCACCGCTGGCCACTGTGGACGTGCGGGTTAACCTGCCGGCCTCGACCAGCAAGCCGTCGCCGCGCCCGGAAAAACCGCTGTTCCTGACGGTCAATGCGGAGAAACAGCTGTTTGTTGGCGATGTGCCGGTGCCGCGTGAGCAACTCACCGCACAACTGGCGCAGCAGACCCACGGCGACAAAGAGACCACCATTTTCTTCCGCGCGGACAAATCCGTGGACTACGAAACGATGATGGGCGTGATGGACGCGCTGCGTCAGGCGGGTTACCTCAAAGTCGGGCTGGTGGGCATGGAGCACACCGGCGCGCAGTAAGCCCGCCCCGTATTGAAAACGGCCTCCCCGGAGGCCGTTTTTTTATGGCCGCGCACCGGGCAGGAAGTGCGGTAAAGCAGGCGACTTCTGCGTGTGGCTCGACTAAAATAGGCGTTTTGTTGACAGGTCAGGCGGTAACTATGATGCACGGTACAATTACGACATATTTCGAAGACAAAGGATTCGGATTTATTAAAGATGAAAACGGCGACAACCGGTATTTTCACGTTGTCAAAGTGGCGAATCCAGAGCTGCTGAAAAAGAATGCCGCCGTGACGTTTGAGCCGACCACCAATAACAAAGGGCTGTCGGCCTACGCGGTGAAAGTGGCGGTAGAGAGCAAATACATCCACATTGCCGGTGAGCGCATCAAAATCACCAGCATCAAGTCGTTCAACCGTTTCACCAAACAGGTGCCGGTTGAGGCGCAGATCGACAAAGAGAACGCCGTGCTCTCCGCCGGGTTGCTGATGGAGCGCATCCGCCCGAAACAAGAGGTGGAGAAGGGCGCGACCCGCCCGCTGGAGATGCTGAACGTCACCACCTTCCAGAATAAAACCTTCACTTTCTCCGAGCTGGAGATTGATATTGAAGAGACCATGAAGGCGCTGAAAAACCTCTGATTGCCCGGCCTGCGGCCGTCAGCTGACGCGCGGCAGGCCTTTCCCTTCTGCTTTTCCCCCGTGTCATTGATAGTTTCATGTTGTTTATGTCTGATGATCGGCGGCTCTGCTGCTAAAATGGTGACGCCGCGCACCCTGCTGCGGCACCCCTATAAAAAACTAACCTGGTTACCGTTTCCGGTAACATTTTGAATTGAGAAGAGATAATGGAGTCTGTTCATATTGGTTTTCCTCTGGAGACGGTCAGCGTATTCGTTGGCCTGTCGGTTGCCGCGCTGCTGATTGACCTGCTTGCCCACCGCGGCAACCACGCCATCAGCCTGAAAAGCGCGGTAGGCTGGTCGATTTTCTGGGTGGCGACCGCCCTGGGTTTCGCCGGTTTCCTCTATATCCACCACGGTGCGGCTGTCGCTAACCTGTTCATTACCGGTTACGCGCTGGAGAAAGTGCTGTCGGTTGACAACCTGTTCGTGATGATGGCGATTTTCGCCTGGTTCAAAGTGCCGGATGGCCTGCGCCACCGCGTGCTTTACTGGGGCGTGATCGGGGCAATTGTGTTCCGCGGTATTTTTGTCGCCTTTGGTACGGCGCTGCTGTCACTGGGGCCGTGGGTAGAGATGGTGTTTGCGGTGATTGTCGCCTGGACGGCAGTGATGATGCTGCGCTCCGGTGAAGATGATGAAGAGATCGACGATTACTCTGATCACTTTGCCAACCGTCTGGTGCGCCGTTTCTTCCCGGTCTGGCCGAAACTGGCCGGTGACCGCTTCCTGCTGAAAGCCAGCGAAGTCTCTGCTGAGCTGGAGAAGCCGCAGAACAAGGGCTTTGCCTTCACGGTGAAGAAGGGCGCACGCTACGCCACGCCGCTGCTGCTGTGTGTGGCTGTGGTGGAGCTGTCAGACGTGATGTTCGCCTTTGACAGCGTTCCGGCGGTGATCGCCGTGAGCCGTGAGCCGCTGATTGTCTACTCCGCGATGATGTTCGCCATCCTCGGCCTGCGCGCGCTCTACTTTGTGCTGGAAGCGCTGCGCCGCTATCTGTCGCACCTGGAGAAAGCGGTAGTGGTGTTGCTGTTCTTTATCGCCTTCAAACTCGGCCTGAACGCCAGCGACCACCTCTGGCACCACGGTTACGAGATCGGCATCAACACCAGCCTCTATATCGTACTGATTGTGCTGGGCCTCGGCATCCTCGCCAGCGTGCTGTTCCCTGCTAAAGAGAAGTAATTCTCTCAGCAATCCTGAAAAAACCCCGGCTTGCCGGGGTTTTTCTTTTTCCGGCTGGTGAATACCATAAAACGCATTCTGAATTTTATAACGTTCTGATGAATCAATGATTTATATCGCATAATCATCGTAAAAAAATCGGTAGAATTTTAGCTGTTTAAAAAAGTTTTTATAATCAACGAAATACGATAAGAGTGTTCCCCGCGAGAGCGGGGCTAAACCGCCGCCGCGCGCGTCTGCGCCTGGGCGTCACGCGTGTTCCCCGCGAGAGCGGGGCTAAACCGGGACGGCTGAGCGGCTAAGCCTTGAGTGCTTTGTGTTCCCCGCGAGAGCGGGGCTAAACCGTGGGGAAAAGTTCGAGCCTTCACGGCCATTACGTGTTCCCCGCGAGAGCGGGGCTAAACCGACCGGCAATGATCTCCCCCGCTTCATCAATCAGTGTTCCCCGCGAGAGCGGGGCTAAACCGGTTGCTAGCCTTGCGTGCGCTGTCGCGGAAAGGTGTTCCCCGCGAGAGCGGGGCTAAACCGATCGCCCGGCGCTATAATGAAAGCCCCGCATAGTGTTCCCCGCGAGAGCGGGGCTAAACCGAATACGGGGACGTTTATTGTTAATTCGCTGGCGTGTTCCCCGCGAGAGCGGGGCTAAACCGCCTTTGACCCTAAAAAGCCGCCCCTTGACGGTGTGTTCCCCGCGAGAGCGGGGCTAAACCGCTCTTAGCACAGCAACTATCAATCTAGATATCGTGTTCCCCGCGAGAGCGGGGCTAAACCGCGCCTCCAGGTTGATGAGTTTGCCGTGGAGGGGTGTTCCCCGCGAGAGCGGGGCTAAACCGTGTCACTTACACGCAGAGAACAGGATAATAACGTGTTCCCCGCGAGAGCGGGGCTAAACCGCCATGTTATCAGCTGCGCCAGCGCCAGGGGGTGTGTTCCCCGCGAGAGCGGGGCTAAACCGTGTTGTCGGCCAGGCGGATGCGCATCGGATGAGTGTTCCCCGCGAGAGCGGGGCTAAACCGGTCTATGGCGTATTTGTCTTTTTCACGGAGTACGTGTTCCCCGCGAGAGCGGGGCTAAACCGCTATTGCCAGGTCAGGAGACGCTCATAACATCGTGTTCCCCGCGAGAGTGGGGATATAGACTATGACTGATCCTGTAATATTGTAGTAATCCAATATGAGAACGCTGTCTAAACGCCTGATATACACATTATATAATGTGACTATTATTTTAATTCAATGTTATTGATTTAATCATTCCCTGTTTTATTTATTTTTCATGACTATGTTTATCCCCATGTTTATTGATTTTTAGTATTTGTTATTGGCTTTTATCAGGCGCAAACTATGCAAGCTTTTCTAATCAATTAGGAGTTTAATAATGGCTATCCCTCCCTATTTATGGTTAAAAGATGATGGTGGTGCACTAATTAAAGGGTTGGTTGACGTGCGTGGCCGGGAAAACAGTATTGAAGTGCTAAGCTTTATGCATGGAGTGGACATTCCTACCGATGGGCACACAGGTCAAATAACCGGGCCGCGAATTCATGATGCATTAGAATTTGAAAAAGAAATTGATAGTTCAAGCCCATTGCTTTATAAAGCATCAACCACCGGTCAAACACTAAAAAGTGCTGAGTTTAAATGGTACAGAATCAATGATGCAGGGAGAGAGGAGGAATATTACAATATACTACTTGAAGGTGTTACGGTTGTTTCAGTAAAAACGATAATGCACAATATTAAAGCCTTCGAAAGTACAAATCATCTTGAATTAGTTACCCTTCGCTATGAGAAGATTACCTGGAAATACTGTGATGGTAATTTGGCTCACTCTGACTCGTGGAAGAACCGATAAAAAGAAGGGTGTTTAATGGCGCTGAAAGGCGCCATATAAGGAGGTTTGAATGACATGGGTTTATAATGTAAGAAAAAGGTCGTTTGAACAAAATGGTGTTTATAAATTCAGCGCTGATTATGCTGGGGCTCCTGGTTATAAAAATGAGCCTGATTTCGAATGTGTAGTCAACAAAGGGCCTTTGCCGCGAGGAAAGTATAAGATAGTCGGCAAGCCTTTCAGACACCATCACGCTGGCCCCTATACACTGCGTCTGCAACCTTATTCTACTAATAATATGTGTGGGAGAAATGGGTTCTTAATACATGGTGGAAATAGCAAGGGAACAGCATCGAATGGATGCATTATTCTCCATCCGACATTCAGACGAGTGCTCTATGAATCTGGTGATAAGGAATTAATCGTATTATGAAGCTCCCAATATTGACGTTGGGGTTTTTTAGTTTCTATGCTTTCTCTGCCGTCACGCCGGATGAATGTATAAAACTAAATAATGGCATTGGCTCTGCCATGTATATTACAATGCTGGATGACCTGAAGCTGGTGCGGGAAAATATCAATGAAGGAAAAACCCAAACAAAAATAGTTTCGATTACTCCTGTTACGTATCCACTGGCAATCGTATACGGCAAGGAGGAAAAACGCCTGAGTGGTGAACATAGCGAAGATCGTACAACGGCAGAGGAATATGCTCAGGGATTTATGGCTGACCATGCAAGAAATATAATTGCTGAATACACTTTTAAAAATAAAGAAGGAAAGGAAAACGTTTTTCTGGCTTCAGCATTTGCCAATGATAATGACTGCTCAGTAAGGTTTAATGGCTATATCATCGTTAAACGTGATTTTTAAAAAAATCATTAAAGCAATAAATGTTTTTTACGGTGTTCCCCGCGAGAGCGGGGGCTAAACCGAGCTGATCGAGACATTCATTGTTCGTCAGTCTGTGTTCCCCGCTTTCGCGGGGATAACTTCTCGCCTTCAGGCGAAGGCGAGTCTGTGTAAATGGCTGACATCTGTTAGCTGTCTGGCGATAAACAGGCTGTACGTGGCCTGAATTTTTAGCCAGGTTTCCGGCGTACTGCCAATTACGGCGGAAAGCTTAAGGGCCATTTCTGGCGTGACGGCAGTATGTCCGGAAATTAACCGGCTGGCCGTTGAGGGCGCGATCTCCATCGCTTTCGCAAATTGACGGAGGCTGACATTCATATCTTCCAGCGCTTCAGCAATGATTTCGCCAGGATGGGCGGGGTTAGCCATTCGCATTAGTGGTAATCCTCCAGGTTAAGAATTTCAGCATCACCATCGGTAAACCTCCAGGGTAATACATCATAGCTCCCCTTTAAAGTAAGCAAAAATGTTGATTGGGTAAGCATTTTTGATTACTCTTTTTGTGTGTTCAACAGAAGGAGGAGAGGTGAAGCAAAGCGAGTTCAGGCGATGGCTTGAAGCTCAGGGAGGAGATTTCAAACGACACAAACCATTTGAAACTGAGATACCAGGGTCAGCGGAGCGTCATGCCCCCGGCATCCCGACGCTGAGTTAAAAGAACCATTGCGACAGGCCATCATCAGGCAACTGGGCCTATAAAAATCCAGCCCTTCGGGGCAGGTACTCGCGGAGATTCACTTAAGCACTATGCGATATCCCATTAATTTAGAGCCGTGTGACGGTGGGTATGTAGTGTCATTCCCGGATATACCGGAGGCGCTGACCCAAGGCGATACGCGCGAGGACGCGTTGGCAATGGGGCTGGATGCGCTGGTCACTGCCTTTGAATTTTATTTTGAAGAGAGTCAAAAAATACCGGCCCCAAGTGCAATAACCGGCGATTTTGTAGAGGTGCCATTAAGTGTTGCCGCTAAGGTGATACTGCTTAACGCTTTCCTCGATGATGGCTTGACTCAGGTTGAACTGGCAAGCCGCATGAAAACGAAAAAGCAAGAGGTGACGCGCATCTTCGATCTGCATCACACGACCAAGATCGACACGATCCAAAAAGCGCTGCTTGCGTTAGGTAAGCGGCTGGAATTAGTCGCTCTTTAATATACCCTAGCCTGATTAACTCGCCGCCCCATGTGGGCGGCTTTTTTATGGAGGTGTTCCTCACGAGAGCGGGGGGAAACCAAGGAAATATAATCATGATTATATTTCCTTGGTGAGTGTTCCGCCCCCTACATATTCCCTTCCAGCTTATACAGCTTCGTGTTTTCCCGTTTCACCTTTATCCGCCAGATAACCGCCAGCAGGATAAACCAGAGCGGCATCGAGAACAGCGCGATGCGCGTGTCCGGGTCGAACACCATGATCACCAGTGAGAACAGGAAAAACAGCAGGCTCAGGCGGCACAGGAAAATACCGGCGGGCATTTTGAATATCGCCTGCTGGTGCAGATCCGGGCGGCGTTTCCGGTAGACCAGATAGGCCAGCAGGATCATCCCCCAGCTGTAGATCACCAGAATGGCGGCCAGCGTCGAGACGATGGTGAACAGTGTCATCACGTTCGGCACCAGGAACAGCAGCAGGGTGCCGCTCAACATACAGAAGATGGAAAAGATCAGGCTGCGCACCGGGATGGCCGTGGTGCGTGACAAAATGCGGAACTGCCAGTGCGCGTGTTTCTCCATCGACAGGCCATACAGCATCCGGGTGCTGGAGTAGACGCCGCTGTTGGCAGACGACATCGCCGACGTCAGCGCGACAAAGTTAATCACCGCCGCCGCGGCCGGCAGCCCCGCCTTGGCAAACAGCGTGACGAACGGGCTGGTGTCGGGCGAGATGTGCTGCCAGGACGTCACGGCGATAATCACCACCATCGACAGCACGTAAAACAGGATGATGCGCAGCGGGATCGCGTTGATCGCTTTCGGCAGAATCTTCTCCGGCTCGCGCGTCTCGGCGGTCATGGTGCCCAGCAGCTCAATGCCGGTATAGGAGAAAATGGCGATCTGGAATCCGGCAAAAAAGCCCACTACACCGTGCGGCATAAAGACGGCGGTGTCAGTGAGGTTGCCGAGCGAGGCGCGCACGCCGTCCGGCGACGTCCAGCCGGTGGCAACCATCCAGATGCCGGTGACAATCAGCGCGACAATCGCAATGATTTTGATTAGGGCAAACCAGAACTCCGCCTCACCAAACATCTTCACCGACAGCAGGTTAAACAGGAACAGCAACGCCAGGGTGAACAGCGCCGGGATCCACGGCGAAAGGTGCGGCAGCCAGTACTGCACATACCCGCCGCACACCACCACATCCGCGATGCAGGTCACCACCCAGCTCAGCCAGTAAGACCAGCCGAGGAAAAAGCTGGCTTTGGGGCCGAGATAATCCGACACAAAATCCGCAAACGAGCGGTACTCAAGCTTAGTGAGCAGCAGCTCACCCATCGCCCGCATCACCATAAACATAAAGAAGCCGACCACCACATAGGTGATCAGGATCGACGTGCCGGACACGGCGATGGTTTTCCCGGCCCCCATAAACAGGCCGGTGCCGATGGCGCCCCCCAGGGAAATCAGCTGGATATGGCGGGCGCTCAGGCCGCGGTGCAGGGTCTCCGGGCCGTGCTGATCCCCGGCCGGGGTGCCCGGCCGTGGTGATTTTTTTTCTGTCATAGGGTTCCTGTCACTCTGGTAGGGAAAGGTGCGGCGCGCCCGGTGCCAGCAGCAGCCCGGCCCGCAGGCCCGTCGCCACCCCGGCATTGGGGAACAGGATATGCCGGGCGGTGTCACTGACGATCCAGCGGCGATCCGGCTGGGCGGCAATCTCATAACCGGGCGGCAGGCAGGTGAAGTTCTCCGCCGCGTCCGGCAGGTTCAGGGTGAAGTGCTCACTGGTTTTGATCAGGCTCTCTGCCACGGTAAAGTGGCGGACAGGCGGCTTTTGCCGTGCCGGCAGCGCGGCACCGGTGATCAGGGCGCGGATCGCCCGGCCGGTGGGCGCGAACTGCGGCAGGTCGTTCTGGCCGAACGGCCGCGCCTTGCCCAGCTCCAGCGTCACGCTCTGCGCCTGGAACTGCTCACTGACGAAGTGGCTGAAAGTGCCGCCCGCCTGGGTGTGCTGCACCACCGCATCCAGCTCAGCCGCCGCCAGCAGATCAAAAAAGGCGGGCGAGTAGGGGTGCGCGTGGTAAGGCACCAGCGCGAACTGCGGGTAAAGCGAGCCACGGATCGCGGTGTGCATATCCAGGTGCCAGCGATCACCCGCCGGGGTGCCAGGGTGGTCAAAGAACGCGGTGGTGACCGCCTCCAGCTCCGCCGCGCGCGTTGCCTCATGGCTGCGTGGGGCAGTGCGGTGGCGGCCGCCGAACAGCCGGTTCATGTCATGGTGCAGGTAACGGCGGTTGGCGCGCATCGCCGGCAGGTTGCCGAACACCAGCAGCAGGGCGGCATCCGGGCGCAGCGACCCGGCGCTGATCGCCGCCAGCAATTCCAGCAGCAGTTCGATCGGCGCGGTCTCGTTGCCGTGGATGCCCGCCGATACCACCACCGCCCGCCGGGCGTTCTCCGGCATAAGTTGCAGCACGCCTTCCGCCAGCCAGCGCGGGTGAAGGGCGGCGGGCAGGGGCAGATCGGGCAGGGCGCAGTGCAACAGTTGATCGGTCAATGGCTGCATGTCGCCCCCTCAGCGCTGAAAATCATAGACGGTGCCGAGGCGCAGAATCTGCGACAGCTCATCCAGCGCCACATACACCTCACGCAGCAACTGCGGGTCAGCCATGTCGCCGGGCAGCAGCCGGTCGCGGTAGTGGGTGTTCACCCACGCCGTCAGCCGCTGGTAGAGTGCCTCATCCAGCAGGCTGCCGGGGTTCACGGCGGCGCGCTCTGCGTCGTTCAGTACCACCCGCAGCCGCAGGCAGGCCGGGCCGCCGCCGTTGCGCATACTCTCCCGCAGGTCAAACACCCGCACCTCATTGACCGGCGAACCGGCCGCCGTGGTGAGTTCGTTCAGATAGGCCCAGACGTTCTCCCGCTGGCGGCACTCCTCCGGCACCACCAGCAGCATTTTGCCGTCCGGCTTGCTCAGCAGCTGGCTGTTGAACAGGTAGGAGGCCACGGCATCCGCCAGGCTGACGCGCGCTTCCGGCACTTCCAGGCTGATGAAATCCTGCCCCAGCGCCGCCATTTTTTCATTTAACGTGCGCAGCACCGCAGGCTGATCGACAAACGCCCGCTGGTGGTGGAACAGCACGTTTTTGTTGCTGACGGCAATCACGTCGTTGTGGAACACGCCGCTGTCGATGGCTGCCGGATGTTGTTGAACAAACAGCGTCCGTTCCGGGTTGAGCTGGTGCAGCCGCGCCACCGCCTCGCTCGCCTCACGCGTCTGGCGCGCCGGGTAACGCTGCGGTTGCAGGCCGGAGCCGAAGGCACGGCGGCCGTAGACAAACATCTGTACGCCCGGCGTCGCGTAGTCCCCACCAAAACGGTTATGGTTGGCGGCCCCTTCATCACCGAAATCGCCATGCTGCGGCAGCGCGTGATGGTGGCAGAAGTGCGCGTCGTCGGCAAAGGTGGCGCGCAGGATCGCTGAAGTAGTGGGCGCTTCCAGCGACCGGTGCAGTTTATTGTTCAGGTTGGCGACGGTGAAATGCACGCGGCCATCAGCGCTGTCTGCCGACGGGGAGACAGTGGCGGCGTTGGCCGTCCACATCGCTGACGCGGAGCCGAGCGTCGAGAGCAGTTGCGGCGAGTAGGCCGCCGCCTGTTGCAGCATCTGCTCATCGCTGCCGCAAAAGCCGAGCGCCCGCAGCGCCGTGACATTCGGGCGCGGGTGCGGCGGCAACACGCCCTGCACAAACCCGGCATCCGCCAGCGCTTTCATTTTTTCCAGCCCCTGCAACGCCGCCTTACGCGGGTTGGAGACGCCATCTTTGTTGTTCAGTGATGCCTCGTTGCCCACCGACAGACCGGCATAGTGGTGTGTCGGGCCGACCAGGCCATCGAAATTTGCTTCATAACCAGACATAACAACCCTCTGCGTGGTGGCGGATCAGAATTTCAAACCGGGATTGAGTGCCGCCGGCAGTACCGGCGCGTCACTGACCAGCGAGGCCATCGGCCAGGCGCAGTAGTCAGCCGCGTAGTAGGCGCTTGGCCGGTGGTTGCCGGAGGCCCCGACGCCGCCGAATGGCGCGTTACTGGAGGCACCGGTCAGCGGCTTGTTCCAGTTGACGATCCCGGCGCGGGCGTCATCCGCCAGTTGGGCGAAGCGGGCCGGATCGGGCGAGATCAACCCGATCGCCAGCCCGTAGCGCGTGGCGTTGGCCAGGCGGATCGCCTCGTCAAACGTGGTGTAACGCGACACCGACAGCAGCGGGCCGAAATACTCCTCATCCGGCACCTCAAGCCCGGTGACATCGATAATTCCCGGCGTCAGCAGCGTGGCGTTGGCGTCCGGCTGGGTCAGCTCCAGCAGCGACCGGCCGCCGAGTGCCTGCAACTGCTGTTGCGCCTGCAACATCGACTCCGCCGCCTGCAACGAGATCACCCCGCCGATAAACGGTTGCGGCTCTGCGTTCCAGTGGCCGACCTCGATCCGGCGGCTCACCTCCACCAGCCGGGCGATCAGCGCATCGCCTTCCGGCCCCGCTTTCACCAGCAGGCGGCGGGCGCAGGTGCAGCGCTGCCCGGCGGAGATAAAGGCGGACTGGATAATCACATGCACCGCCGCGTCCAGATCGTCCACACCGTCCACGATCAACGCGTTGTTGCCGCCCATCTCCAGCGCCAGCATTTTTTCCGGCTGGCCGGCCAGGTAACGGTGGAAATGGAACCCGGCCGCGGCGCTGCCGGTGAACAGCACGCCGTCGATCTCAGCGTCTTCCAGCAGGGCTTTGCCGGTCTCTTTCCCGCCCTGAACCAGGTTCAGCACGCCGTCCGGCAGCCCGGCCTGTTGCCACAGCCGCACCGTCAGTTCGGCGGTGGCCGGGGTCAGTTCACTCGGCTTGAACACCAGCGTATTGCCGGCGATCAGCGCCGGGATGATGTGGCCGTTGGGCAGGTGGCCGGGGAAGTTGTAGGGGCCGAACACCGCCATCACGCCGTGCGGTTTGTGGCGCAGCAGCGCTTTGCCGTCCGGCATTGGGGTTTCGCGCTCGCCGGTGCGGGTCTGCCAGGCCTCAATGGAGATCGCGGCCTTGCCGATCATCGCCTGCACCTCGGTGCGCGTTTCCCACAGCGGTTTGCTGGTTTCCTGGCTAATCAGCCGCGCCAGCGCCTCTTTGTGGTCAGCCAGCAACGCGGCGAAGCGCTCAACCATCGCGATGCGCTGGTCAGCAGGGCGGTGCGACCAGCCGTAAAATGCCTCGCGGGCGGCGCGGCAGGCGGCCTGTACCTCTTTCGCCCCGGCGCTGTGCGCCTGCCAGAGCACCTGTTGGTCATTGGGGGAGAACTTGCTGAAACGCGGGCCGCTGCCCGGTTGCCAGGTTCCCTGGATAAAGTGTGCAGCGTGCGTCATGCGGGCAGTTCCTCAGGCAGTAGGCTGACCAGCCGGGCGGCATCGCCGTCGGCCAGGTGCAGCGCGTCAATCATCGGGCCGGTGAGATCCAGCGCCGCGGCGTCGGCATCGGCCTCAATCAGCAGGGCGCGGAAATCCTCAAAATGCTGGTTGGCGACGATGCAGAGCGCACCGCCCCCGGTTGCCGGATCGCGGTGGCGCACCGGCAGCACCCGGCTGGCACGCACCGCGCGGATGGCGTCCGTCTCGCCCTCCAGCACCGGCCCGGCGTCAAAAATGTCCACCGAACCGCGCCACATCAGCCCCTCTTTTTCCAGGATGGCGCGTGCCGGGGCGGTTTGCGGGTGCACCTGGCCGATCACCTGTTGCGCCGGTTCCGGCAGCAGCGAGATGTAGATCGGGTAGGAGGGCATCAGCTCAGCGATAAAGGTTTTGGAGCCGATGCCGGTGAGGTAATCCGCCTCGGCAAAGGGGATCTCGAAAAAGTGGTGGCCGAGCGCGTCCCAGAACGCCGAGCGGCCGCCGTTGTCCACTACGCCGCGCAGTTCGGCGAACAGGTGCGAGGAGAAGAACTCGCGGAACGCGGCAATAAACAGGAAACGCGCCTTGGAGAGAAACAGCCCGTTGCGGTTGCGCTGGTAGGCCGGGTCAAGGAACAGGGTGCAGAGTTCACTGTGGCCGGTGTGGTCATAACTCAGGTAGAGGGTGTCGAGGTTTTTATAGACCCCCAGCTCACGCGAGGCGCGCACCGTACGCTGGATGCGGAAATTGTAGAACGGCTCATCCAGCCCCACAGCCACCTCAATGGCGCTGACGCCGACCACTTTTGCAAGCTCGGTATCCTCCAGCACAAACAGGAACCCCTGTTGTGATTTAGGGCGCAGCCCGGCAAACGTCTCGAGGCTGCGCGTAATGCGGGCGCGCAGGCGGTCAGGATTATTGGGCAGCGAGGTCAATCCCACGCCCGCACGGGCGGAAAGGTCGAGGATATCGTTCAGGTCAGTCTCTCTGACCGGGCGAAACAGCATCATGGCAGGCTCCTCAACGTCTCAGACAAACCGGGCAATGGCGCGTTCCAGCCGGGCGAAGCCGTCGTCCAGCTCTGCCGGGCTGATGTCCAGCGCCGGGGCGAACCGCAGCACATCCGGCCCGGCGATAAGCGCAATCAAGCCCTCTTCGGCGGCCAGGTTGGTCAGGGTTTTGGCCTTGCCGTGCCAGGGTTCCGCCAGCGCTGCGCCAATCAGCAGCCCTTTACCGCGTATCGCGCTGAACAGCCCGTAACGCGCATTCAGCTGCTCCAGGCGGCTGACAATCATGTCGTGGCGCTCACGCACCCCCTGCAACAGCGTTGCATCCAGCAGCGAGAGCACTTTGTCCGCCACGGTGGCCGCCAGCGGGTTGCCGCCGAACGTGGTGCCGTGCGTGCCGGGCTGGAACACCTGCGCCCACGCCTCTTTGGCCAGCATGGCACCAATCGGGAAACCGCCGCCCAGCCCTTTGGCGCTGGTCAGGATGTCCGGCTCGACGCCGTAAGCCTGGTAGGCGTAGAGTGCGCCGGTGCGCCCGGCGCCGGTCTGCACCTCATCAAAAATCAGCGTCGCCTGGTGTTTATCACACAGCGCGCGCAGCCCTTTGAGGAAAGACGGATCGGCCGGGATCACGCCGCCTTCGCCCACCACCGGCTCGACGATCACCGCGCAGGTGTTGTCAGAGATCTGCTGTTCGACGGCCTTAAGATCATTGTAGGGCAGGTGAGTGATGCCCGGCGGCAGCGGGGCGTAATCTGCGGAGTACTTCGGCTGTCCGCCTACCGTGACAGTAAACAGCGTGCGGCCGTGGAACGAATTGGTAAACGCAATGATTTCATGCTTATGCGCGCCGTGATGGTCATGGGCATATTTGCGTGCCAGCTTCAGCGCCGCCTCGTTGGCTTCCGCGCCGGAGTTACAGAAGAAGACTTTGTCGGCGAAGGTGGCGTCAACCAGCCGTTTCGCCAGCCGCAGCACCGGTTCGTTGGTGTAGCCGTTACCGATGTGCCAGAGTTTCCCGGCCTGCTCCACCAGCGCGGCGGTGAGGTCGGCGTTGGCGTGGCCGAGGGAGTTCACGGCAATACCGCCGGCCAGATCAATATACTCTTTGCCCGCCTGATCCCAGACGCGGGAACCGGCCGCCCTGACCGGAATAAACGGCGCGGGGGCAAAACAGGGCACCATATAATGATCAAACCAGTCGCGTGCAATTATCTCAGCCATAACATTTTCTCCCGTTATCTTTTTTTAGACAAAGCCATCCCGCCCCTTAATTGCTAAGGGAAAATTCCTGTTGAATGCGGAAACCTGTTGTTTACGCCCGGATGCGTTTTTTAACATCTCTCCCGGCCGATAAACGGCAGGTGTGGGGCGGCCTTACATGATTAACATGATAGAAATAAAGGGATTTTATCCCGGATTATCGTGCTGGAACGGCAGGGGGCCGGTCAGTGATTGACCTCAATGCTGGCGGTGCGCCATAACATTGTCAACACACTTTCCGACAAAAAATTCACTTTTTGATCACATTCAAGCTTCTGATAAATCGGAAAAATTCACGCTTTATGCACTTTGATTGCATAAAAAGTGCATAAAAATGCTTTCCCTATGGGAGTGCAAAAAGCTAATTAATTATTCATCCCGAAAGGAAATAAACCGCCCGAAAAAAAAGAAGGCCGCTGAATTAACCATTTCCCGGTTATTTTTTGGTGCTAGAGTAAAAGCGCATAGTGATATGCAGGTCACTTCCACGGTTTAACAATACAAATAACTTTGTTTAAAAAGGTTTGTCATGGAAAAGCTATCTTACGTGTCTGAAAGCAGCACATCAGCCTGGTCCACTTACCTGCAACAAATTGATCGCGTCGCACCCTACCTCGGCGACCTGTCACGCTGGATTGATACCTTGCGCCACCCCAAGCGCGCCCTGATTGTCGACATCCCGCTCCAGATGGATGACGGCACCATCCGCCACTTCGAAGGGTTCCGCGTTCAACACAACCTGTCACGCGGGCCGGGCAAAGGCGGCATCCGCTACCACCCGGATGTGGATCTGAATGAAGTGATGGCGCTCTCCGCCTGGATGACCATCAAGTGTGCGGCGGTCAACCTGCCGTATGGCGGCGCGAAGGGCGGCATACGCGTCGATCCGTTCTCATTGTCAGACGGTGAGCTGGAGCGCCTGACGCGCCGTTACACCAGTGAGATTGGGCTGATTATCGGGCCGCAGAAAGACATCCCCGCGCCGGACGTCGGCACCAACCCGAAAGTCATGGCGTGGATGATGGACACCTATTCCATGAACCACGGCACCACCATCACCGGCGTGGTGACCGGCAAACCGATCCACCTGGGCGGGTCGCTGGGGCGTGAGAAAGCCACCGGCCGCGGTGTGTTCGTGACCGGCAAAGAAGTGGCGCGCCGCGCGGGCATCGGCATCGAAGGGGCGAATGTGGCGGTGCAGGGCTTTGGTAACGTCGGCAGTGAAGCGGCCCGTCTGTTTGTGGAAGCAGGCGCGCGCGTGGTGGCGGTGCAGGACCATACCGCGACGCTGTTCAACGCCAACGGCCTTGACCTGCATGCGCTGAGCGACTGGCAGCACAAACACAAGCAGATCGCCGGGTTCCCCGGTGCGAAGGAGATCGACAGCGAAGCCTTCTGGTCAGTGGAGATGGACATCTTCATCCCAGCCGCGCTGGAAGGGCAGATCACCCGTGAGCGGGCAGAAAAACTGCGCTGCAAACTGGTGCTGGAAGGGGCAAACGGCCCGACTTACCCGGAAGCGGATGACATCCTGAAAGCGCGCGGCGTTACCGTGGTGCCGGACGTGGTCTGTAACGCCGGCGGCGTGACCGTGAGTTACTTTGAGTGGGTGCAGGACATGGCCAGCTTCTTCTGGAGTGAAGAGGAGATCAACGTGCGCATGGACAAGATCATGACCGATGCGATGGTGCACGTCTGGGAGAAGGCGGTAGAGAAGGGGTGCAGCTTGCGCACCGCGGCCTACATTGTGGCCTGTGAACGTATCCTGATGGCGCGTAAAGATCGCGGTATTTACCCCGGTTAAGCCGCAACGGCACGGGCGCGTTCCCGCCCGTGCCGTGCCTTATTTTTTGTTATCCGTACTGCGCTTATTCATACTGTAAATAGGCCACATGGGTTTGCAGGTACTCTTCCAGCCCGTGGCGGCCATCCGCCCCACCCACGCCGGATTTACGCCAGCCCGCATGGAACCCCTGCATCGCTTCAAAGTTCTCACGGTTTACGTAGGTTTCGCCGAACTTCAGCCCTTTTAACGCCTTCATAGTGACGTTCAGGTCACGGGTAAAGATCGACGAGGTCAGGCCATATTCGCTGTCATTCGCCAGGGCGATGGCTTCATCCAGCGTGGAAAACGCCATGACCGGCAGCACCGGGCCGAAGGTTTCCTCTTTCATCACCGCCATATCGGCACGTACGCCGGTCAGCAGCGTCGGCTCATAGAAGAAGCCGCGATCGCCGATGCGTTTACCGCCAATCTCGACTTTTGCACCCTGTTCCACGGCTTTCGCCACTTTTTGCTCAACGCGCTCCAGCGCGGCCTGGGTGATCAGCGGCCCCATGTCCAGCGTCGCCTGCTCTGCCGGGTCGCCCACTTTCACCTGGCGGAACGCCTCCGTCAGGCGTGCCACGAATTCGTCATACACCCCTTCCTGCACATAGAGGCGCTCGGCGCAGTTACACACCTGCCCGGTGTTGATCACGCGGGAACTGACGATCGCTTTCACCGCCAGATCGAGATCGGCGTCGTTCATCACAATCGCCGGGGCTTTGCCGCCCAGCTCCAGCGACACTTTGGTGACATTATTCGCCGCCGCCTGCATGGTGGCGATCCCGGCATTGACGCTGCCGGTCAGGCTGACCATACCGACTTTCGGGTTGGCGGCCAGTTCCTGCCCGACCACCGGGCCGTAACCCGTGACTACGTTGAACACCCCGGCCGGTAAACCGACTTCATCCACAATTTCAGCGAAGATCACCGCATTATTCGGCGTCAGTTCGCTGGGTTTGATCACAATGGTGTTGCCGGTCACCAGCGCCGGGGCGGCTTTACGGGCAATCAGGAAGAACGGGAAGTTCCACGGCAGAATGCCGGTGGTGACGCCAATCGCTTTCTTGAACACCAGGATATTTTCATTCGGGCGATCGCTCTGCACGATCTCCCCTTCATAACGGCGCGCCCAGCCGGCCATGTACTCCAGATAGTCGGCGGTGAACAGCACTTCAGTCTGCGCCAGCGCCTGGGTTTTGCCGCCCTCAGCCACGATGGTGGCGGTGAGTTCCGGCTCGCGGCGACGGATCCCGGCGGCGATTTTAATCAGCCAGTTGCCGCGCTCCACGGCAGGCAGGGCTTCCCAGGCCGGTTGGGCGGCATCGGCGGCGTCAATGGCGCGGCGTGCATCCTCGGCACTGCCTTCCGGCACCAGGGAGAGCACCTCTTCGGTAGCGGGGTTTATCACCTCAATCCACTTATCGCTGCGGTTCTCAACAAACTGGCCGTTGATGTACATCTGTTGCTGAACTGGGGACATGGCAGGATCTCCGTAAACAATATTTTATCGTCATGTTAATAAACAGAGAGGTTTCTGTTATTTGGATGCCAACATGACGCACCCGGAAAGAAATCACCTTCATCTGGCTGCCATTTGCCCCTTACAGGTGGCAAAAATCCGCAGATCGGCATGACCGGCGTAGCAGATTTGAAACACAGGGGCCGCCAAGGCGCGGTGCAGCAGAGTGATAAACCCCAGCAAGCAGGAAAAATGTGCTATCACAGGTCATTATTTCACCCATCACTGATGAAAAGGGCCACGCCATGAACAGACTGACCGCAAAAGATTTCCCGCCTGAGCTTCTCGAATACTTCGATTTCTACGTGCACGGCAAAATCAGCAAACGTGAATTTCTCGACCTGGCGTCAAAATTTGTGGTGGGCGGGCTGTCCGCCGTGGCGCTCGGCACGTTGCTGACGCCCAACTACGCCTTTGCGCAGCAGGTGGAGTTCACCGACCCTGACATCCTGCCGGAATATCTCCATTACCCGTCACCCAACGGGCACGGCAGCGTAAAGGGCTATTTTGTCAAACCGGCCAAAGCGGCTGCGAAGGTACCGGCAGTGGTGGTGGTGCATGAAAACCGCGGGCTGAACCCCTACATTGAAGACGTGGCGCGGCGCGTGGCAAAAGCCGGTTTTATCGCCCTGGCACCGGACGGGCTAAGTTCGGTGGGCGGTTACCCCGGCAATGATGAGAAGGGGCGGGAGCTGCAACAGCAGGTTGACCCGACTAAGCTGATGAACGATTTCTTTGCGGCGATCGAGTTCCTGATGCACCACGAAGCGACCACCGGAAAAGTGGGCATCACCGGCTTCTGTTACGGCGGCGGGGTGGCGAATGCGGCGGCGGTGGCTTACCCGGAACTGGGCGCGGCGGTGCCGTTCTATGGGCGGCAGCCGAAAACCGAGGATGTGCCGCGCATCAAGGCGCCGCTGTTACTGCATTTTGGCGAGCTGGATACCCGCATCAACGAGGGCTGGCCCGCCTATGAGGCGGCGCTGAAGGCTAACCATAAAACCTATGAGGGCTATGTCTACCCTGGTGTGAACCACGGCTTCCACAATGACTCCACGCCGCGTTATGACAAAGCGGCCGCAGAGCTGGCCTGGACAAGGACGATTGACTGGTTCAGAAAATACCTGGCGTGATCCACGGGGGCCGGTGCCGCACCGGCCCCATTAACGCGGGGCGGATTACGGGTTGCGCTTATCTTCGGTGCGCAGCTCAAAATCGGACGCGTCGTGGCGTTCATGCAACTGTTCAGACGGCTCGCCCCAGGTGCGGTTGACCATGCGGCCGCGCTTCACCGCCGGGCGCTCAGCGATTTCCTCAGCCCAGCGCAGGACATGCGGGTAAGCGCTCACATCCAGGAACTCGGCAGCGTTATACAACGCGCCCTTCACCAGGCAGCCGTACCACGGCCAGATGGCGATATCCGCAATCGAATACTCTTCCCCGGCAATAAAGCGGTGGTCAGCCAGTTGCCGGTTGAGCACATCCAGCTGGCGCTTGGCTTCCATCGTGAAGCGGTTAATGGCGTATTCAATTTTCACCGGCGCATAGTTGTAGAAGTGCCCGAAGCCGCCGCCCAGATAGGGCGCAGAGCCTTGCAGCCAGAACAGCCAGTTCAGGGTTTCGGTACGGCCTGCGTGATCGTCAGGGATGAACTGCCCGAATTTCTCCGCCAGGTAGAGCAGGATCGCGCCCGACTCAAACACACGCACCGGCGGGGTAGCCGAGTGGTCAAACAGCGCCGGGATTTTGGAGTTAGGGTTCACCGCCACAAAGCCGCTGGAGAACTGGTCACCTTCGTTAATGCGGATCAGGTGTGCGTCATACTCTGCACCGGTGGCCCCCAGCGCCAGCAACTCTTCCAGCAGGATCGTCACCTTCTGGCCGTTCGGCGTGCCCAGTGAGTAGAGCTGCAACGGGTGGTTGCCCACCGGCAGCGTTTTCTCATGGGTTGGCCCGGCGATCGGCCGGTTAATGTTCGAGAACGTCCCGGCGTCACTTTGGTTCCAGGTCCAGACTTTCGGGGGCTGATAACTGTTTTCCGACATAATGGGTCTGCCTTCTGCTGAGCAATAGGAATAACGATAATGGCGCGGAAGTGTGACAAAGGGAAAGGGGCAGGCAGGGATAAGGCAGAAAAAGCCAAAGGCCATGCGGCTGGTGTGGCTTTGTTTGCGGGTGAGGGCGAAGCCCGAATCATCGAACGTTGTTCGATGGAGAGTCCGGATGCAGAAAAGCAAAAACCCAGCCATTGGCTGGGTTTTCTGAATGAGGGTGCCCGGACTCGGACAACATGCCGCAGGCATGTTGCACAGCGCGCTTGCCGCGCTGGCCCCGGAGGGGGGAGGGCGAAGCCCGAATCATCGAACGTTGTTCGATGGAGAGTCCGGTTTCTCCAAAAGCAAAAACCCGCCATAAGGCGGGTTTTCTGAATGATGGTGCCCGGACTCGGAATCGAACCAAGGACACGGGGATTTTCAATCCCTGAGTCAAAGTTAATAGTTTGTAAACAGGCGTATTTGCATACTGTAAAGAGTGTGCAAAATGAAAATACTTCCCGTTATTTCTCCCAAAGGTGGAGAAGGCAAATCCACGTTTGCTGCTTACCTTGCCGGTTTTCTTGCCGATGCCGGTCTGAACACCCTCCTTGTGGATGCAGACTATTCCCAGCCCACAGCCAGCAGTATCTTCGCGCTGGAGCATGAATCCCCTTTCGGTCTTTATGAATTGCTGATGCAGATGGTCAGTGACCATACGCAATGCATTTCGCAGACCGCCATAAAAAATCTCGATGTCATCTACTCTAACGACCCGGATGAACTGTTGCCGACCGCGATGCTCCACGCTGCAGACGGCCGTCTGCGCCTGCGTAACATACTTCAGCATCCTTTCTTTAACCGTTATGACGTCATTATTGTGGATTCGAAAGGCGCAACAGGCGTCATGACCGAACTTTCCCTCCTTTCCTCTACCGGTAATGTGATGGGCGTTGTTAAACCCACCCTTCCGGATGTCCGTGAATTTATCCGCGGCTCCCTTCATATGCTTACCCGCCTGAAAACCTATGAAAATTACGGTATCCGCCTTCCTGATATTTCCATTCTCGTCAACTGTATCGAAAACACTCTGCTTGACCGTGAAGCAATGGACGGTCTTGCCGCCATCATTAACGAAAAACATTACGACGCCTCTGCGCTGGGCAACCGTGACGTTTATCGTTTACTCAATACCCGTATCGAGGCGCTGGATATTTTCAAACTGGGACACGTCAAGCAGCAGCCCGTGCATCGTCTGGAATACAAAACGCGTCGCAAAGGTCCGGCCGCAGCGGTCACCATGCACGACCTCGCGTGTGAACTGTTCCCTGAGTGGCAGAGCCATTTCAGTGACGTTCTGACCCGGGAGGTGCGCCATGTCTGAGATAATGATGCCCTGCTCTTATGAGGCTGAGCAGGCTGTATTAGGCGGCCTGATGCTTGATAACGACCGGTGGGATGAGGTGATACTGCAAATCTCCCCGGAAGATTTGTTTTCCCGGCCGCACCGTATGGTCTTCCGCGTCATGGCCGAGCTGGCCGGAGAAGGGCTACCGCTCGATCTCATCACTATTACGGAACGGCTGGAGAACAGAGGCGACCTTGAACAGTGTGGCGGCTTTGCTTATCTGGCTGAAATGAGTAAAAACACGCCGTCTGCAGCCAATATCCTGGCTTACGCCGGGGTGGTGGCGGAGAAAAGCCGCCTGCGGCAGCTGATGACAGTGGGTAACAGTCTTCTTTCCGATGTGCAGGCCCCGAAAGCCAGCTCGGCCGGCATCCTTGAGTCGGCCGAAGGCAAGCTGTTTAACATTGCCGAACAGGGAGCCATGCAGCTTAACAGTGAGACCGGCGTTAACGAGGCGCTGGATAAACTGCTGACGCATCTGGAAAGCATGCCCGCCAGTGACGGCCTCACCGGGACACCGACCGGTTTCAGTGAACTGGACGCGATGACCTGTGGTCTCCAGCCCGGCGATCTGGCTCTGCTGGCCGCCCGTCCTTCCATGGGGAAAACGTCGCTGGCCATGGCCGCCTGCACCGCGGCCGTGGGCGCAAAACCTGACGATCACGTCTTTGTGTTCAGTCTTGAAATGCCCTCAGAGCAGCTGATGATGCGCCTGCTGGCGATGGAAGGCCGGGTAGAGCTGTCCCGGCTTCGCAGCGGCAACATGGATGATGAAGACTGGGCTCGCGTGTCAGCGGCTACCGGTCGCATTATTGAATGGAAAAACCGTCTGATCATTGATGATACCAGTTACCAGACCCCGGCCACACTGCGCGCCCGCGCCCGTCGCTATGTCCGCAAATACGGCAGACCCTCTCTCATCATGCTGGACTATCTGCAGCTTGTCCGCTCCCCCGAGCAGGAAAACCGCACGCAGGAAATAGCGGAAATTTCCCGCTCGCTTAAGGCGCTCGGTAAAGAGCTGGGCTGTCCGGTACTGGCGCTTTCCCAGCTCAACCGCCTTGTGGAGCAGCGGGCCGATAAACGCCCCAATAATGGTGACCTGCGTGACTCCGGTGCGCTGGAGCAGGATGCAGACCTCATCATGTTTATTTACCGGGATGAGGTTTATAACCCCGGCACCCCTGATGCCGGGGTGGCTGAGATCATTGTCGGCAAGCAGCGTCAGGGGCCAACCGGCACGGTAAAAGTCAAATTTGACGGGCGTTACACCCTCTTTTCGGAGTTTCAGGAAGGCAGCTATGACTTCGGTTACCGCAGCGGGAGGAAACAGGCATGAGCCGTAAAAGTTCTAATGTGGGGGCTGCCATGCTGCAGCCCGGACGCCAGTCGCAGGCGGCCGGCAATATCAGCGTCATGCCGGCGGCTGAAATGCCCATGGTCCTGACGCTCGACCAGTTAAGCCCGAATCCTGATAATCCGCGAACATCACGCAACCCGCGTTATGACGATATCAAGGCTTCCATCCGTTCGCGCGGGCTGGACACCGTACCCAAAGTCACCCGTGACCCGGATGGTGAGCCCGATATGTACATCTTCAGCGACGGGGGGAATACACGTTATCAGATCCTGTCAGAACTGTGGCTGGAGACCGGAGAAGACCGGTTTTTCCGCGTCCATGTGTTGTTCAAGCCGTGGCCGGGACGGCTGCAGTGTGTTATCGGCCATCTGGCAGAGAATGAAGTGCGCGGGGAGCTGAGCTTTATTGAAAAAGCGCAGGGGATCCATAAAGCCCGCTCTATATATGAAGAGCAGATGGGAAAGACGGTTTCGTTGCGTCAGTTGTCAGAGCTACTGACCCATGAAGGTTTGCCAGTCCATTACTCAACAGTCAGCCGTATGGAAGATGCGCTGAAATATCTTTATCCGTGGATCCCAGACCTGCTTGAGTCCGGGCTCGGCAGGCCGCAGATAACGGCGCTGCTGGCGCTCCGGCATGATGCGGAACGCGTGTGGGGTGAGTTTTGCCTGATTTCAGACACAGGCGACAAATCCTTCAGCGACGTTTTTGGCCAGTGTTGTGGCCGTTTCAACTCCCCGGAACTGTGGTCTCTGGAGATGTTTCGCGATGAATTTATTGGTGATTTACTGCAGGCATTACCCCATCCGGAACTGGACTATGACCGTTGGATGATGGAACTCGATCCTAAAGAACGCAACCGCAGACATCACTTTGGCGAGCCGGAGACGGTTGCCTTTCCCGCCGCAAACAAGCCTGTTAATGCTGATCACGCCCTGCATACCACAGGCTCAGATGAGAGTGAAGGCGTCCCGCTACCTGTCTCCAGTTCACGTCCTGAGGTCTCAGGAGGGGCTGTAACGCCCGTTCCGGGTAATGCGTCTTCTCCTACTGAAACACCGATTAATGAGCCCCCCCGGCATGAGGTTCAGCCAGATATGTACGGTGCGGCACCGGTTATTTCAGGTGAGAGCGGGGATGTTAGCGGGCTGGTTACCCTCTCCGATGGGTACGGAGAAGAGAATGGTGGAGAAGAGGACAATGGGGAGGATGGCCTGCTTTCTCTTTTAACACCAGAACCTGAAGTTGTCCTGCAGGATGACGCGCTGGTGACTCATGACAGCATCTGGCATGTGCCGGCCCATCAGGACGATATCGAACACCTGCAGAATACCGCTTTTCGTCTGGCCTGGGAGCTGGGTGAGGTCCTTGGCTGCGAAGATGAAATTCTTCCTCAACGCGACAATGACATGTCTGCCGGTTACGTCGGGGCAGGTGAGGTGTGTTCTGAAGCCGCCGCATTTCTGCTGGGCCTGACCGGCGAAGCGCCTGCGCTGCATCCTGCGGCAGGAGTGTGTGGTCTGCCGGAGCTTTTCACCGGCGGCCCGGGTGAAGGGGAAGCACCTGTCCTGACAGATGAAGATGCCCTGAAACTGCTGCGCCTGATGCGCGTTATGCGCCGTCTTCGGGAGCTGCAACGCGGTCTGACGTACGGGGAGGATAACAGTGATGAATAACTCACAGCGACAGTTGCGACTGCTGAATCTAGTCAGGAAACTGCTGAAGCTGGGCCGCAGCAACAGTAATGCCCATGAGGCAGGACTGGCCCTGCAGCGTGCCCAGAAGCTGATGGCCAGATACGGTATCAGCGAGCTTGACGCCGGTCTTACATCTGTGCGCGAAGCGTCTTCCCGCACGGCCCCTTGGGATGCTGAAAAAGTTCCGGAATGGATGGTGACCCTTGTCCGGGGCGTCTGTCATGCCTTTGGCTGCCGCGCTTATTACTCATGGCGTCAGACCTCTGCCGGGTATCGCCGTTCGGTAACCTTTTACGGATTCAGTGAAAAACCTGAGATAGCAGCCTATGCCTTTGATGTGCTGACGCGCCAGCTGAAAGATGCCACAAATTCTTATCTCAAAGCCCAGAGTAAGCGGCTGAAACTGGCCACACGCCGGGCGAGAGCGGAGCAGTTCCGTGACGGCTGGGTATGCGGGGTGCGTGAGGTGATATCGGCGACTGACATCAGCAGCGAAGAGCAGCAGGTGATGAGCCACTGGCTGGAAAGCCGCAGTATGAAAACAGTCACAACCCGTGAACTGAAAGCCTGTCGCGGGGCGGATACAGCACGTTATCAGGGGTATGAAGCCGGACAAAATGCCCGTCTTCATCAGGGTGTGAGCGGCCGGGGTCCGGCAGCCATTGGTTACCGTCAGGATTAAGGGGGAAGGATGAACAGTTTATCTCAGGCTGCCAACGGATTGCTGATGCAGCTGGTTATGGATCTGAGAAGTGGCTATCTGCGCCGCTGCGAATCGCTGGGACTGAACCGCGAGGAAATGCAGATGCTGCAGGGGCTCTCGCTCGAAGAGCTTCACTACCTTTCCGGCAGCGAAGTGTCGATCATCAGTGTGGGCATCAATCACGGCAATCTGGTGCGCATGCTACAACAGGCCCGGACTGAACAGAAACGACTCCAGCGTATCGATCGGGCGCTGGCGCTGGGCGGCTCCATTGAACTGATGGCCAATTACTTCGGGCTCTCCAGTACGGACGTGGCGGCCCGCCGTCGTATTGCCGGTATCGATGTCCGGCCGGGGCGCGGTAACGCACTGGGTGATGAGGAAAACGCCGCCCTGTGGCGTCAGTGGCAAAAGTCCGGCGTTGAAGATGCGGAAAGTGCTGACGGGCTGGACGTAATGATGCTGGCTGCAGAACAGATGAACGTCTCGCTGACGTCCGTCTGGCATGCGGTCCGTGGCTGGCACAAGACCCGGCAGCCTTCTCCGGCACGAACGCCGGTAAGGAAGACGGCATGAAATACAGGATGGTTGCGCCGGGCCTGCGGGCTCCCCATGGTACGCCGCCGCAATGCTGTCAGAAGGCGTTACGTCAGGTTCGCCGTTTCCGGCAGGGGGCGCGTAATTACACCCGGCTCGATGAGAAAGGCTGCGGTTACTACAAAATCGATCTCGGCCCGTTCTGGCGTCTGCTGAGTCGCAACGAAGGCCGGACATGGCTTCTTCTCAGCCACGAACGCTATAACAGCGCCATACGTAAATAGCAGCATGACAGCCTGTTTACCCTGCACCCGTACGCGGGTGCAGTACTAAGCATACTGACAGTTCAGAACGGCCGCGATGGCGGCCGAAAAGGAAAAATAATGAGTCTGCCTGCAGAAAGCCTGATTGCTTATACGCTGGATAAAATGAATGCCCGCCTTGAGGCGAGTCCCCGGCAGGATGATGGCAGGATACGTAACGGCCTGCTGTTTACCGGAAATGTGCAAGATTCCATTTCCCGCCGGCTGTTGCTCGACACGCGGTTGTCACCACTGGACAAGATGGGCTGGATGATGATCCGGCTGTATGCACAAAATAATGAGGGGGCGGTTTTCCCCAGCTATGACGAACTGCAGCTGCAGCTTGCCTCACCCGGAAAGGGGAAAGCCTCAAGGGAAACGGTAAGCCGCGTCCTGCTTATGCTGCGAATAACCGGCTGGCTCAGCCTCTGTAAACGTGTGCGGGATGATAAAGGGCGGGTGCGGGGGAATATCTATGCTCAGCACGATGAGCCCCTGACGTTCAGCGATGCGGAAATGCTCGACCCCCGCTTCCTTGATACGGTGGCGGATGCCTGCCTGAGTAAAAACCGGACTATCAGCCAGACCGCCCGCGAAGTGCTCGACGATATAAAAAACGACCCCACCATGCGCCATTATCGCAGCCATCTTGCGCTGATCGAATCGCGTCTGGACAGCCCACAGACGCCCAGCCAGATGTCGAAACATCATCACCGAATACCCTGTCCCGCACCGGGTTCGGAAACCGAACTCAGTCATAAACGGCCAGGAATCGTCGCTAAAAAACAGGGTTCGGATACCGAACTCAGTCCAGAAAGGCACAACAACTCACTGAGTTCGGAATCCGTACTGCCAGTAAAAACAGGCGGTTATGACCGGGTTCGGAAACCGAACCATTACGTACGTAGTATCACACACAGTGTGAATAAAAATACGTACGTACCGGGTAAACCTGTGCTTCCCGACAGTCTGCATGAACTTGTTCCGGCAGAAGATATTGCCATGCTGACCGCACAGCTGCAGGCGTTGCCTGAGGAGCAGGCACAACTTGTGCTGCTCAGCCTGCAAAAGGTGATGGCACGCCAGCAGCTCAGCAACCCGGTTGGCTGGTTGCTGGCCGTGATGAAGAAGGCGCGTGAGGGCAGGTTATACGCGCCCCGTCAGGGTGGCGATATATCTGACAGTGTCGGGCAAAAAACAGTTCAGCGTCCCGAACAGCAACAATGGAAACCCGAACCACGCGCCTCTGCCCGCCCGGTATCGGAGGAAAATATCAGGGATCTGGTGAAGAAAATTCGGGAAAAAATCATAAATTCATGAGATTGCAGATTTTTACAGGCAGCGGAGCATGAAGTCTTGCACTTTTGTCAGCAAAATGCTGGCTAAAAAGTGAGCGCTGTTGCCAGTGGCAACACTGGCTAAAAAGTAAGCACTGTTGCCAGTGGCAACACTGGTTGAAAGCCAGGCAATACTTCTTCGCCATAAAAGAGATGAAGGTTCTGCAAATTTGTAACGGTGACGATCTGGTTTTAAGTTGTTCATATACCCCTCTCGCCCGGACTATCTCAAGCGTGTCAAAACTCATTACCCACTAAAGAGAGGCGTTAGACATGTCTGATGGTAAAACAAAGGGCGGAACAACCGCTTCACGAGCGGGGGCCCTACAGTCCTCTGTTAATATCCTGCTCCATACACATTATGCAATCCGGCTTTGGGAGGGCAGGAAACGTGATTCTCCGGACGAGACAGGGGTGAAAAAAAAGAGGCCTGAAATAATCAGCATGCCGCAAGCCATTGCGCGAGCTGGTAATGCTTCCCGAGACTCAGCGGCAGATAATCCCTATGCCGATATGGCTCTGGTACGGCTCGAAGAAGCCCTACAACGAGCAACACTTAAAATTAATGAAAACGTCAGTTCACTGGATGCCATATTGTCAGCCGTACCCAAAGGGGTAACGCTCTCGGAAGTTGAATCAGCCGATCCGTTAAATGTCAGCGTTTTCAGCCGTTCACCGTTAGGATACCGGTGCGTATGGCTTCTGGTTGGATATGATCAGTTAGCAATGAAAGCTTTCCAGGCTTTTCATTACGGACTGATTTCGCGTTCGCAACGTGACGCTATCCTGGACAATGGTGGCCATGCTGTTCGTCAGGTCTATGGCGTGATTCAGCCTTACCGAACACTTGCAGTGACTCGCCGTGATATTGCAGAAAAAACCACGCAAGGGCTTGTTGCCATTGAGCGAAATGGCGAACCTGATCCGGATGTGTTAAGCGGTAAAAAACGTTCTTCGTTCTCACCTCCGCTTAAAAACACCATAGCAGAGGAGGAATGATATGATTCGCCCTGTGTTCCTCCTCACCTCCTTCTTTTTACTGAGCGGATGCGCAACAACGGACTGGGCTGCGATTAATAAACAGGTCAGTGACATAGCCGCAAACCTGACAAAAACGTTGGGCGGCAACAGCAGCGGAGAAAGTGGCGGGATGCCTCTGATGAGCCCGGCGGGGCAACAGGCCCTGCAGTCCGTCGATAAAACGTTCTCCGTGCCGGTCGATGTGGATACCGCGGCGGCCCGCCTGAAGCGCCATTACAAATTTATCTCCACGCAGGAGCTTGAAGCACTGCGGCAGGCCGCAAATGACGGGGACTGGAAGGCGGCGGCTGAAGATGATGCGCATCCCGTCTGGGATGCCATGCCGGGCAGCTACTACAAAATGGGCTCCGACTGGAACGGACGTGATCACCTGGATATCGAAATCGAGAAAAACGGGTCCGGCAGCAGGCTCTATGTTGTCTATCGCTCATCATCATCACAGCGTCTGGCCGGGTCCGGCGTCACGAAGCTGATGAATGATGTCCGCGCTGTTGCGGCGGGTGAAAAACGCTGATGCGGGAGGCAACACATGCAACTCTTTCTGTGTGAAAAACCCTCCCAGGCAAAGGATATTGCCCGCGTGCTGGGTATCAGCAAGCGTGAGCAGGGATTTATCAGCGGCGGTAACATCGTTGTGACCTGGGCGGTCGGCCATTTACTCGAAACTGCCAGCCCTGAAGCCTATGGCGAGCAGTATGGCAGGCCATGGCGTGCCGATGTTCTGCCTGTGCTGCCTGAGGCCTGGAAAATGGTCGTCAAAGAGCAGACAAAATCGCAGTTCACCGTTATCAGTAAGCTGCTCAAAAAGGCCTCTGAGGTGGTCATCGCCACCGATGCCGACCGCGAGGGAGAAGTTATCGCGCGTGAGCTGCTGGAATACTGCCGCTACAGTGGCGCGGTGCGCCGGCTCTGGTTATCAGCCCTGGATGAGGCCAGTGTGAAGGAAGCACTGAGCAGTATTCTTCCGGGGGAAAAAACAGCCCTGCTGTATGATGCCGGCAAGGGAAGGAGCCAGGCGGACTGGCTCATCGGCATGAACCTGACGCGTCTTTATACCCTTAAGGCCCGTGACTCAGAGGTGTCAGAAGTGCTGTCCGTCGGGCGGGTACAGACGCCGACGCTTGCTATGGTGGTTAACAGGGATAATGAAATCACGTCCTTCGTGCCAAAGCCCTGGTGGCAGGTACAAGCGCTTATTGAAAAAGAGGGCGTCCGGTTCCGGGCTGGCTGGGTGCCCGTTGAGCAGTACTGTGACGAGGAAAAGCGTTGCATCAATCCCCAGGCAGCCCGGGCGGTGGGACAGCTTTGTCAGCAGCAGGGCAGGGCTGTGGTACTGGAGGTGACACAGAAGCGGGAGAAAACGGCTGCGCCGCTCTGTTTTGACCTGGGCACCCTTCAGCAGGTCTGTTCCCGAAAATTCGGCATGGGCGCAAATGAAGTGCTCGCCATTGCTCAGTCACTTTACGAAACCCATAAAGCGACCACCTACCCCCGGACAGACTGCGGTTTCCTTCCAACTTCGATGCAGCAGGAAATACCCGACGTTCTGGCGGCAGTGGCAAAATCCGATCCCGCTGTGGCCCCAGTACTGAATCAGCTGGACAGGCAGTTTGTCTCGCGTGTCTGGAATAACAAAAAAATCACCGCGCACCATGCCATCATTCCCACCCGACAGGCATTTGATTTGTCACGCCTCAGTGCCGATGAGCTGAAGGCCTACCAGCTGATTCGCCAGCATTATTTCGCCCAGTTCCTTCCGCTGCAGGAATCTGACGTGACGGAGGCCTCTTTCAATATCGGTGGCCAGCTGTTCCGTACACGCGGGAAAGTCGGTGTGGTGATGGGCTGGAAGTCATTGTTCCAGGCTGAAAAAGATGACGATGAAGAGGACGTCGACGGTGACAGTATGGCGCTGCCGGCGCTGGCAAAAGGGGATATTTGCGCTGTCACCGGTTCTGAGGTTAAGGATATGAAAACCAGTCCGCCCAAACCGTTCACGGAGGGGACGCTGATTGCTGCCATGAAGAACGCGGCCAGTTTCGTCAGTGACCCCAAGCTCAAGAAAGTGCTGCGTGATAACGCCGGTCTGGGCACAGAGGCGACGCGTGCGGCTGTGCTTGAAACCCTCTTCAAACGACACTATCTGGAGAAAAAAGGGAAGCACATCCACTCAACGCAGATGGCCCGGGAGCTGATTGCGGCCCTGCCGGAAACGCTGACGAGCCCGGGCATGACCGCATTATGGGAGCAGGCACTGGATGATATTTCGCAGGGGAAAATGTCGCTTGCGGTCTTTATGCAAAAGCAGCTGCAGTGGACCCGTCACCTTGTCGAAAAAGGCCGCCAGGACAGTGTGAAAATTACTGCTCCCGTCACGCCTCCCTGCCCGTTATGCAAAGGACCCACGCGTAAACGTAAAGGTAAAAATGGTGATTTTTGGGGGTGCATACGCTATCCGGAATGTGAGGGAATTATCAGTACAGGTAAGAAGAAAGCAGCGAAGCGTAAAAAAACATCGGTTAAGGCTAAAACAGAATAATCCGCGCAGTATTGAACTATTTCACTGTACAACCCCGGGCCGGGTTCTGCTATTGTTGCCAGGCTTTGATGCATAGGTGCCCCGCTGGCCACGGTGCTGTAAGGTAAACTTTAACGGGATTTACCCCCAGCAGGCCTGGCAGGAAGTTATTGCACACTAACTGACCTGTAAGACGCATGCACTCCGTGAAAACCGCGTCGGGATTATTCCCCGGAGACAGATGAGACGACCGCAGGTTAAGGCACCGACCCCAGGGCACCGGAAACGGTGCCCTTTTATTTTTACGGATCACGTTTTCCATTTTGACCGTTGACATTCCGGGAGGACGGTTTAATTATAAAAGTGCTAAACCGTCGTTCATACGACCACCAATGATTCAGTAGCCTGTGAGAATCGCCTTCGGGTGGCTACAGCTAAAGCTCCTGTAACCTGAAAGGGAGCAAACTTTGGTACATCTGCGCACCTTTGAAAGCAGATATCGCCTGTACAAGCGCATTACGACGCGGCGATGAAGGTTCCTTCAACATACCAGACTCTCAGGATTCAACCGATCCTGACCCCCGACGGGAAACCACTCCCGTCAGGGCAGATGGTTTCTCCGTCGTACCTATTTTTACCTCCATGGAGAAAACATCATGTCTGCAAACAATACTTCTGCATCTGCAAAATCTGAGTACTTCAACCTGACTATTAAAGGCATCGGGTATCTCAGCAACATCCGCCAGGTTAACCATCAGAATGGCTCGTTCCTCAGCTGCGTAATCAATGCACTGAGCGGTCCGACTGACAATCCGGCCTACGTCCGTTTTGACATTTCTGTCGCAGGTAAAGAGGCTACCAGCCTTATCGCCCGCTGCCAGAAAGCCGTCGATGAAGACAAAAAAGTCCTGCTGGGCTTTAACCTGAGTAATCCGTCCACGGACATATTTACGCTGAACAAGGGCGAGCATGCCGGTGAACAGCGTGTCAGTCTGAAAGCCCGCCTGATAAAGGTGGACTGGATCAAAATAGGCCAGGACATGGTCTACAAGACTGAAAAATCTGACTCCGTGCCGCCGCAGAATGGCTCTGCCGCACAACAAAACTACGCAGAAAACTCATTCCGATGCGCACCTGACACACCCCGTCCGCGGGGTGTTTCTTTATTTTACAGGAGAAATGATTATGTCCTCACGCGGCGTTAACAAGGTGATTCTTGTCGGTAATCTCGGCCAGGATCCTGAAGTGCGTTATATTCCCAATGGCAGTGCAGTTGCCACCCTTTCTCTGGCCACGTCTGAGAGCTGGCGTGATAAGCAGTCCGGTGAACAGAAAGAAGTGACCGAATGGCACCGAGTGGTTATTTTCGGCAAGCTGGCAGAAATTGCGGGTGAATATATGCGCAAAGGCTCCCAGGTTTACATCGAGGGCCAGCTGCGCACACGCAAATGGACCGATCAGTCCGGCCAGGAGAAATACATCACAGAGGTGGTGGTAAACATTGGTGGCACTATGCAGATGCTTGGCGGTCGCCAGTCCGGCAGCGGTCAGAATACGTCTTCCCGGAATGACTGGGGCCAGCCTCAGCAACCTTCCGGACCGACTCACAGTGGCCAGGCTTCCGGCAGCAGTGCCGGTGCGCCACCGATGGACTTCGATGACGATATACCGTTCATTGGATTCGGGTATGGAGTACCAAAATCGGCAATCCATGCACTCTGAACAGCCTTTATGGCAGTTGCTCTGAACTTACACATAATCCGGTCAGCATTTAAGGATAACTGACATGCCTGTTATACTGAGGATCAACGGTTTCCGGTTCTTTTTTTATTCTAATGAAGGTAACCCGCTCGAACCTGCACACATTCACGTAATGCAAGCAGGTAGTGAAGCCAAATTCTGGTTAACGCCATCAGTGGCACTGGCCAGTAACGATGGGTTTAATTCACGGGTATTAAAAGAACTGACGGGGATCGTTGATGATAACCAAGCATTGTTTCTGGAGGCCTGGAATGACTATTTCAGCTAAACGGGTCAGCTTCGATGAGGCCACGATGTGGGTTGAACTCAACGACGCCCGTACCATCGGTGTGCCGCTGGCATGGTTTCCACGCCTATTGCATGCTTCAACTGAACAGCTTAACAGCTATGAACTGAGTCCCCGTGGTATCCACTGGGACGCGCTGGACGAAGACATTTCTATTGCGGGTTTGCTTGAAGGCCGCGGCGATGTGACCCATCGTCCCCATAAAGTAGCCTGACAGCGCGCTATTAGTGAAAAACGCTGGCTTTTGCCGGCGTTTTTTTTCATCAACGGAAAATCAATTGTTAATTGAGTGAAACCGGACCGATTCCGCACAGTGAGGGCTGTTTTATCACTGTACAGGAAAATTCCGGATGAAACGTAACACCTCTCACAACGTATTTTCACTAGGCAGGCTTGCCACTGTTCTTCCCCTGCTGCTCCTTGCGGGCTGTGTTTCCCAGCCGCAAAAGTTGCAACAGCGTGCGCCTGCCGACCCGACACCCGGCACCACCGTCACCCGCAACGTTCAGCCGGTCTCTCCGGACGAGTATGCGCGGACGCCGGATGTGGTGCGCTACGATCGTTATCTGCTGGTCAGCACCGATCCGCAGGCGGCCCAGCGTGACCCTCTCTCGCAGATTATTGATATCCGTATCCCGTCATCCCTGCATCCTACCGTGGCGGATGCGCTGCGTTACGCCCTGCGCCAGTCCGGTTATTCCCTGTGCGCGACAGGCTCCGCCAACGGCGTGCTTTACCGCCAGGCATTGCCGGCGGTCCAGTACCAGCTGGGCCCGATGCGCCTGCGTACTGCCCTGCAGGTCCTGGCCGGTCCGGCCTGGCAGCTTGAGGTGGATGATGTTCAGCGGGTGGTCTGCCACAGCCTGCGCGACGGCTACCAGCTGCCGGTCTCCCAGCTTCCGCCGCCGGTCAGTACCTGGTCCACGCCTGCGCCGTCAGCCGTGTCACAACCGGCCATCAGCGCCCCGCAGTCCGTCCCCGTTAAACCTGTCAGCGGAGGGTTTCTGAGAAAATGAGCGAACAGCAACCATTCCATACTGACCCTGCGCCGGCCCGTAAAAGATTCAGCTGGCGTCCCCGCCGCCGCCTCATCTGGGGCGCTGCCAGCGGTGTGGCGCTGGCCGGCATTCTGGCGCTGGGCTACACCGCCTTCAGTCTGGGCATATCGAACCTTGATGAACGCCTTGCACGCCTTGAATCTCAGGGCAGTACAGCGGCCACTGTTGAGACAGTCGCGGCCCTGCAGTCAGATGTGACCACGCTCAAAACCGGCCTGCAGGATACCCGGAAAAAACTTGGCGAGATGCAGCAGGAGCTGAGCGCTGCTGCGAAACAGGCCGGCAGCGACGACGCCGTGCGTCAGTCATTGCGACCCCTTCAGGACGCCCAGCAGGGGCTGGAAACCCGCCTGAGTGCGCTGACTGAGCAGCTGACAGCGCTGAAATCACAGCCGGCACCCGCACCCGCCGCACCTGTCGCCGCACCGGTCAAAAAAAACGCGCCTGCTGCAAAAAAGCCCCGTCCCGCTGACACGCGTCGTGCTGCTCCGTCCCTTCGCGTGGCCCGCACTGCGCCTTTTGTGCTGACTGGCGTGGAGAAGCGGGGGGCAGAGTCCTGGGCTGCCATCGCGCCCCGGGGCTACAGCAGCCTGTCGCAGGTGGCCCTGGTCGGAGAGGGCGAAACCGTTGCCGGCTGGACGCTGGTCAGTGCCGGTTATGGTGAGGCGACGTTTCGGGTTAACGGCCGCCTGTCCGTGCTCAGAGCAGAATAACGGAGCGAATGATGAAACTGAAACACACCTTTTTAGCCGCCATGCTGCTGAGTCCCCTGACCCTGGCCGCGACCACATCAGGACAGACGGATGTCAGCCGACAGGAATCAACACAACGGGCGGACTCCGCACAGCAAAACCTGCAGCAGCAGGCCGGTCAGTGGGGACTCAGTGCCGACGATTATCAGCGTTATCAGCAGCTGATGAAGGGACCCCGGGGTACCCAGTCGCCGGGTCTCGATCCGCTTTCCACCCTCGGTATCGAGGCGCAGACGCCGGCAGAGCGCCGTAAGTTTGCTGAAAAGTGGGTGAAGGAAGAGTTTGCCCGCACCCGGAAGGAGCTTGATTTCCAGCGTGAGGTGAACGCGGCCTGGCAGCGCCTGTATCCGGGCACACTGCCGGTCAATATGGGGAACGCCTCCGGCGTGGCGCACGACAGTGGCGGCCGGCTGGCGCTGTTCGTCAGGTCAAAAGACTGCGCAACCTGCGACGCGAAACTGTCTGCCGTGCTGGCTGACAACCGGCCGGTGGACATCTATCTGGTCGACAGCCAGGGCAGTGATGATGCGCTTCGCAGCTGGGCGCGGGACCATCACATTCCCGTGGAAAAGGTCCGCAAGCGCCAGATCACGCTTAACCACGACGGCGGCCGGTGGATGCGCTTTGGTAACGGCCTGATGCCGGTTTTACTGCAGCAGGCGGGAGACGGTAAATGGGCAATCGCAGCATTCTGACCGGCGCGCTGGCGCTGGGCTTACTGATGGCGGCCGTCCCTGAAGGCCATGCTGACCAGACGGTGCCGGAGGGTTACGTCCGCGTGGCCATGGCGCATGGCGTGCCCCCGGAAGCGCTTTACTCAGTCTCACTGAGCGAGTCTTCGCGCAAACTTCCCCGTGGCGTGCGGCCATGGCCCTGGACCATCAATGTGGCAGGCAAAGGGTATCGCTATGAGACGCGCCTGCAGGCCTGGCAGGCGCTGCAGGTCTTTATGAAGCGTCACCCGCTTAAGCGCATCGATGTCGGTATTGCCCAGGTCAATCTGGGCTGGAACGGTCATCATTTTGCCTCGACGTGGGATGCGTTTGACCCTTACACCAACCTGAACGCCGCCGCCACCATTCTGCGTGAGTGCTGGGCGCGTAAGTCAGGCAGCTGGCTGGATGCGGCCGGCTGCTACCACCATCCCTCAGGTGGTCAGCCTGCTGCACGTTACCGCGCCATTGTGAGAGGGCATCTGGCAAAAATCAGCCCTGCACCCCGCATTTCTGCGCCGGCAGCTGAAGCGCCCCGTTCGGTTGCTGCGCTCACCCCCGATCCAGGCTTCGTCTGGACTGAACCCGGGAGATAACCCTGATGAAAACGCTGTCCTTACTGCTTTTTACCCTCCTTCCCCTGACCGGCCATGCTGAACTGAACGTGATTGCTGATCTGGGCGGTCAGGATGCTGCGCCGTATTTTGAGGCCGTTAATAAACAGCCCGGTATGCCCGGCGTCAGTGACGTACAGCCTTCACGCCAGCCGGGCCACGGTGTTCCGCTGGCTGACGGGATGGCGGGAATGTTACCCGTTAACACACCTGAACTGAGCCCGGGGAATACAGCAGACCGGCCGCTGCAGTTGCCCGGTATTGGGGCGTTGTTTCTGATTGGGGATGATGCTCTGTCCCGTGAATGGCTGAAGGCCAATGCCGGCGCGCTGGCTGAACAGCATGCGGCCGGGATGATAGTCAACGTCACAGACATGGATACCGTGCGCGAGCTGCGCGAACTGGCACCGGGTGTCAGCCTGGCCCCGGCTTCCGGGAGCGAGCTGGCCCGTCGCCTGCAGATTGAGCATTATCCGGTACTCATCACCGATACCGGCCTGACGCAGCAGGTTAAGCCGTAATGAGCGCGCCAGATATCAACGGTCTGCTGATGGCACACCCTTATGGGGCGGTCATACTGATCGTCCTGTTCCTGGTGGTGATGGCCTTTCTGAACCTGCGCTGGCGTGAGAAAGCCAGCACCCGCCGTCACCGGCGATACCGGGCAACGGCGGGGCGGGTACTGAATAAGCTTAACAGCCTGCCGGGAGACGGGCAGCGTCTGACCTATCTGCGCAAAATCAGCCCCTATGTCTTTGAAGAGCTGTTGCTGTCTGCCTTTGAACGTCAGGGGCTGAGCGTGGTGCGCAATGCCTCCTACAGCGGTGACGGCGGCCTTGATGGCCAGGTCATCATCGACGGCGAGCACTGGCTTATCCAGGCCAAACGGTACAGTCGTGCTGTTTCCCCCGCACATGTTGAGGACTTCGACCGGCTTCTCCTGCAGTCCGGCCGCCGGGGGCTGTTTATCCACACGGGCCGTACCGGAAAAATGAGCCGCACTATTCGCACGGCGTCACCGCGCCTGCGCATCATCAGCGGGCAACGCCTGCTGGCCATTCTCGCCGGTCAGGACGTCCGGCAGTATCTCTGAGGAATCTCTTATGCACACCATCCTGAACAGCCTGCGCTACGCGTTGTGGCTTGTGTTCTGTTTATTCCGTCATGCCGTTTTCCTGCCTTGCGCTTTCGTCGGTGTCCTCCTGCTCGCCTGGCTTGTTTTCGGCCATCCGGTCAGTGACCTTAACGACGTACTGCAGAAGGAGGCAACGGCATGGCGCACCGCGCCGCCCGGACATTACATGTGGGAGGAATGCCCGGTGCCTGATAATGCGACTCCGCCTGAGGCAAAGCCGGTAGCCTGCACCGTCACTGCCGTCTCCACAGAAACCGCGGCGAACAATTACCTGCTGTCATTGCGGGCCGTATGGATCATTTTTTTCATTCTGTCGAATGTCCTGTATGTGCTCTGGCGCTTACTGGCGGATGCCCTGCGTTATCACTCTCAGCCCTGCAGGGAAGCCGGCTCCGCAAAGGGGACGTATACCCGCAGGGCCGACGCTAAAATCATAAAGGAGGCAGACGATGAGTAACCGTTACGTCATTGAGGCCCTGCTGCGTCCGGCTGTTGAGCTGAATACCGCCGTGGTGTCGGGCATGGCGGCGTATGTCTGTGTGCAGGCACCCTGGGCTGTTGCCCTGGCTCCGTCTGTCAGCTATGTCACCGCTGCCGGGTTTGCGGCGCTGGCAGTAACCCGCACCCATCAGGGGATGAAGATTATTCGCTACCGCCGGAATCTCCGCCGTCTGCCGCGCTATGTCATGAGCACTAAACAGATCCCCGTCAGTCATCGTCGCCTGTTTCTCGGCCAGGGGTTCCGCTGGACGCAGAAACACACCCAGCGCCTGCAGGATACGCTGCGCCCTGAAGTGGCCCGTTACCTGCAGCCAAACCGCTTTTACCTGGGGGCGCGTCAGCTCGAAATGCTGACAGAGCACCGTCTGCCCTGGCTGGGTAAGCTGCTGAGTGCTGATACGCCGCTGAACCCGGTGCGGCCGTTACCGCCGGTGGGCGGAAACCCAGCGCTGCACGGCATCGAGCCCGACGAAAAAGACGTCACCCTGGCTCTGGGGGAGCGCGTTGGCCATACGGTGGTGTACGGCACCACGCGCGTCGGTAAGACCCGGCTGGCCGAGCTGCTCGTCACCCAGGATATCCGGCGGGGTGAAGTCACCATCGTATTTGATCCGAAAGGCGACGCAGACCTGATGAAACGCGTCTGGGCAGAGGCCCACCGGGCCGGGCGCGGGGATGAGCTGTATATCTTTCATCTTGGCTGGCCTGAAATATCAGCCCGTTATAATGCCGTCGGGCGTTTTGGTCGCGTGTCAGAGGTGGCGTCCCGCGTGGCCGGTCAGCTGTCGGGTGAGGGGAACAGCGCGGCATTCCGCGAATTTGCCTGGCGGTTCGTCAACATCATCGCCCGTGCGCTGGTCGCCCTGGGTGAGCGCCCTGACTACACGCTGATCATGCGCTACGTGAACAATATCGCCGATCTCTATATCCGCTATGCGGAAAAAATCATCCAGGCGCAGCTGCCGGCTCTGCAGACGCAGATTGAGAATAATCAGCAGGTGCTGGGAGAGGACGACGTGCCCCGTAACATGCAGGGTCAGCCGGATGCCTTACGTATCTGGGCCATTGAGGTTGCCCTGAGTTCAGAAGAGGGTAAAAAGCTCTATGATCCCATCCTTGACGGGCTGCGGTCAGCGGTACGTTATGACCGTACTTACTTTGACAAAATCGTGGCGTCGCTGCTGCCGCTGCTGGAAAAACTGACCACCGGCAAGACCGCCGAGCTGCTGTCGCCGGATTATCAGGACATTGACGACACGCGGCCGATTTTTGACTGGGAACAGATCATCCGTAAAAAAGCCGTGGTGTATGTGGGGCTCGATGCGCTCAGTGACAGTGAAGTGGCGAGCGCGGTCGGTAACTCCATGTTCGCCGATCTGGTGAGTGTGGCCGGGCACATTTATAAACACGGTATCAATGCGGGCCTGCCGGGCGGGAAAGAAGGGAAGTCCCTGATTAACCTGCACTGCGATGAGTTTAACGAGCTGATGGGGGATGAGTTTATTCCTCTCATCAACAAAGGGGGCGGTGCCGGCATGCAGGTGACGGCCTATACCCAGACGTCTTCTGATATTGAGGCACGCATCGGGAATGCGGCCAAGACGGCCCAGGTACAGGGTAACTTTAACAACCTGATTATGCTGCGCGTCAGGGAGAACCGCACCGCCGAGCTGCTGACCACGCAGCTGCCGCAGGTGGAGATTTACACCAAAACGCTGGTCTCCGGGCACCAGGACACGGCGGATGTCAATGCAGACCAGGACTTCACCTCAAGCACCCAGGACCGCGTCGGGACGGTAAAAGTCCCACTACTGGAGCCGGCCGATATCGTGACGCTGCCAAAAGGGCAGGCGTTTGCCCTGCTGGAAGGCGGGCAACTGTGGAAAATCCGCATGCCGCTGCCTGCCGGGGATGCTGATGATGTGCTGATGCCGGAAAGTATTGAGAAAATAGCGGAGGAGATGCGGCGCAGCTATCACAGCGGCGAATCCTGGTGGCGGGATGGTCCGGCCCTGAAGGTGCCGGTCACAGGAGGGGCGAATGGCTGAGGTAAAACGTCCCCCACAGCAGCAGACGCTGCCGGAACGCAAGCACGGCATTCTGTATAATCTGCTCTGGGGCTGGCCATGGGCCCTGGTGGGCGTGGTGCTGTCCTCGCTGCTGCTGAGCCTGCTGATTGAATATATCGGCATCGCCTTCTTCTGGCCGGAAGCCGGGGCGGCGCACAGTGAAGCGGTCATGAACACCGAGCTGGGGTGGCTGTCCACAGAGTTCACCCGCAGCCTGCTGTTGTCTGAGCCTTCCGTGACCGTCGTTCGATGGGTGACCACTGCCTATCAGTGGGCCTTTGTGGACAGTGGCTTCCTGGACTGGGTCCGGCGGCAGTATGCACACCAGATGCACAGTGACAATGCCGTCACCCGGGAAATCAACAGCTGGAGCGGCTGGCTTGCCGGCTACCTGCGTGAATACCTGCTGGCCACGGTATGGATAAGCATTATCACCCTGGTACGCGTCACCATCCTGGTGCTGTCCGTGCCGTTGTTTGTGCTGGTCGTGGTGGTGGCGCTGGTTGAGGGGCTGGGGCGGCGTGATCTGCGGCGGTACGGCGCGGGGTATGAAAGTTCGTTTGTCTATCATCATGCCAAGAAGCTGGTCAAACCGGCCGCTGTGGTGCCCGCCATGCTGTACCTTTCCTGGCCCACGGCAGTCTACCCCAATCTGCTGTTGTTGCCGGCGGCTGTTCTGCTGGGGATCGCCGTAACGGTGACCACTGCGTCGTTCAAGAAGTATATATGAGCGCCTCCCGTTTGCCAGGCTTTGTACTTCATGACGGACAGGACGATTGCGGCTATATATCCGGTCTTTAAGCAGCTGCGAAAGCGGCTGCTGACCCTAATGAAATCCGCTGACCCACGCCTCAATTATCTCTGCGAACCCGGAGTTCGGTACTTCTTTCAGGTTTAGTGAGTCCCGGTCTGACCTGTTCTGTCATTACATACACTGCCTGTGCAACCTGTTGACGTTCTGCTTATACATTGTGATTTCGTAATGAAAGTACTCAGTTATGAGCAGCTTCCTTCCGATAGGGCCTGCCGTGCGCCAGCACAGCCCATATGATTCGTGCCATTTTGTTGGCCAGCGCTACGGAGACGACGTTTATCGGACGCCGCTTCAGCAAGTCTGTGACCCAGGGACCCGGCTCACGGGCATTCTGTATGACGCTGTGAGCGCCGTTGACCAGCAGTTTTCGCAGGTACTTGTCGCCTCGCTTACGAATCCCCAGCAACTGGATCTTCCCGCCCGTTCCGGTCTGTCTCGGAACGAGCCCCACCCAGGAAGCAAACTCCCGGCCTGAACGGAAGGTGTCCGCATCCCCCATTGAGGCAACCGCAGCGGTGGCGGTCAGTAGTCCTACGCCGGGGATTTCGCTTATAGCTTTTACGCCGGGATCGTTTTTGTTCAGTTCGCGTATCCGTCTTTCGATGTCCGTAATACGAGTGTCAGTTCGTTTCACTTCACCCAGCTGTTCGCGCAGACTGTCTATGAGCACAGCCGGTAACCGTCCGGACAGGCGGGCAAGTATCTCGGGGACGTTTCTGACGAGGCTGACATGTCCTTTACGCATCACTTCACCGTATTCCGAGAGTAAACCGTGCAGGGCATTGGTCTGCATCAGCCGGAACTTCATCAGCTGTGAACGTATCCGGTGCAGGGCAAGCATGGCCTGTTGATCCTCCGTCTTCACCGCTACGGCTTTGCCCGGTTGCTGAACGGCTCGCCAGATTGCCTGAGCATCTGCCGTATCATTCTTGTTACGGATATTGAAGGCTTTGACGAATTCGCCCGGCATCAGTTTCACCTGATGGCCGAGCCTGCTTAACTGCCGGGCCCAGTGATGTGCGCCGCCACAGGCTTCCATACCAATGAGGCAGGGTGAACGATTGGTGAAAAACTCAATAAACTTCGCGCGCTTGATTGCCTTGTTAAAAATTTCGCCTGTATCTGTATTTACGAAGTGAACCTGCATTACGTTTTTGGCAATGTCGATACCAACTGGCATAGGCTTCATTTTGGATTTCTCCATATGCTTCAGCGAGCAGCAGGAAGTTTCTGAACGGTATAACTTCCGAAGCTCGCCATATTGGACTATCAGGTAAAGGTTCGTTTGCAAAAAGGACATTTAATTATATAACTGAGCATTACGAAGACCGACAAATTCAAAATAATAACCCCCGCTAAAGAGGTGAAAGATAATGGCTATTGATTGTAACGGATATATCGCTCTGCCAAATCACAATAGCTTTCAGCCGACCTACTCGCGGGTACTGGAACATGTTGTAAAATCGTTAACCTTCTGTTTTCCTACATTAATACATAGCCTTTATGTTTATGGAAGCGGTAATGCTGCCAACTTACTGATTTAGTGTATTATGGTGATTTTAAGGTGCTTGCGTGGCTTCCATTTCCATCAGATGTCCTTCCTGCTCCGCTACTGAAGGCGTGGTGC
>NZ_JAERKB010000005.1:262450-301688 GCF_018257325.1 Nissabacter archeti | reverse complement strand
GGCGCATTATAGGGAGTTCCTGACAGCCTGCAACCCCTAAATTCAAAAAATTATTCAACCGGCGAATGTTTAGACAATATGTATAAATTTTGTCTGAGAACCTGTTGTTTTGCTGCTTTTCCATCCAAAACCGGCCCTCCCCTCTTTGCCTTTATCTCTATAAAGAAGCAATAAAGAAGAACCTGACAGAAAAAGGGCCCGACAATGCGGGCCCTTTTCTCTCTTTCTTTATCTGCTTACTGCATCTGCTTACTGCTGCGCGACAATGTGCCCATCAGTGACATCTAGTGTGATGGGTTTCCCCGGCAATAATTTGCCTGACAGGATCTGCTGTGCCAGCGGGTTTTCAATTTCCTGCTGGATAGCGCGTTTCAATGGCCGCGCGCCGTAGACTGGGTCAAAGCCCGTCTCACCCAACAGCTCCAGCGCCGCATCGGTCAGGGTCACTGCGTAGCCGCGCTCTTCCAGCCGTTTATAAAGGCGGTCTAACTGGATAGCGGCAATAGATTTGATATGCGCGCGACCCAATGGGTGGAACACCACGACTTCATCAATACGGTTAATGAACTCAGGACGGAAATGATGACTGACCACATCCATCACCGTTGTTTTCATCTGCGGGTAATCCATCTGCCCGAACCGTTCCTGAATCAGGTCTGAACCAAGGTTAGAAGTCATGATGACGACGGTATTACGGAAATCGACCGTACGCCCCTGGCCATCCGTCAGGCGGCCATCATCCAGCACCTGCAATAAGATGTTGAAGACATCCGGATGCGCTTTTTCCACTTCGTCCAGCAGGATGACGGAATAAGGACGACGGCGCACCGCTTCGGTCAGGTACCCGCCTTCCTCATAACCGACATAACCCGGAGGTGCCCCCACCAGCCGCGATACAGAATGTTTCTCCATAAATTCGGACATGTCGATACGCACCATCGCATCGTCGCTGTCGAACAGGAACCGGGCCAGCGCTTTACACAGCTCGGTTTTCCCTACCCCGGTTGGCCCCAGGAACAGGAAAGAGCCGATCGGCCGGTTTGGATCAGCCAGCCCAGCCCGGCTGCGACGGATCGCATTGGACACGGCGTCTACCGCTTCATTCTGGCCGATAACGCGCTGATGCAGATCCTGCTCCATACGCAACAGTTTCTCGCGCTCACTTTCCATCATTCTGGAAACAGGGATCCCAGTCCAACGCGCCAGCACTTCAGCAATCTCGGCATCTGTTACCCGGTTACGCAACAGCTTCATGGTTTTGCCTTCGGCCTGCGTGGCGGCTGCCAGCTGTTTTTCCAGCTCAGGGATTTTCCCATACTGCAGTTCCGACATCCGGCCGAGATCACCCATGCGGCGCGCCTGCTCCAGGCTGATTTTTGCCTGTTCCAGTTCAGCCTTGATAGTTTGCGTGCCGGAAAGCGCTGCCTTCTCTGCTTTCCACTCTTCTTCCAGCTCTGAATATTCACGCTCTTTCTGCGTGAGTTCACTGTTCAGCATGTCGAGGCGTTTCAGGCTGGCCTCATCTGACTCTTTTTTCAGTGCCTGTTGTTCAAGCTTGAGCTGGATAATACGCCGCTCGAGCCGGTCAAGAGACTCAGGTTTAGAGTCAATCTGCATACGGATGCTGGAAGCCGCCTCATCGATCAGGTCAATCGCCTTATCCGGCAACTGGCGATCGGCAATGTAACGATGTGAAAGCGTTGCGGCGGCAACAATGGCCGGGTCAGTGATCTGCACGTGGTGGTGCAGTTCATAACGCTCTTTCAGCCCACGCAGAATGGCGATGGTGTCTTCTACTGACGGCTCCGCCACATAGACTTTCTGGAAGCGGCGCTCCAGCGCAGCATCCTTTTCTATATATTGGCGATACTCGTCGAGCGTGGTCGCGCCAACGCAGTGCAGCTCCCCACGAGCCAACGCCGGCTTCAGCATGTTCCCGGCATCCATGGCGCCGTCGGCTTTACCCGCCCCCACCATCGTGTGCAACTCGTCAATAAACAGGATGACACTGCCTTCCTGTTTGGAAAGATCGTTGAGCACGCTTTTCAGGCGCTCCTCAAACTCCCCACGGTATTTGGCCCCGGCCACCAGCGCGCCCATATCCAGTGAAAGGACGCGTTTGTGTTTGAGGCCTTCCGGCACTTCACCATTGATAATCCGCTGGGCCAGCCCTTCGACAATCGCCGTTTTACCGACCCCCGGCTCACCAATGAGCACCGGGTTATTTTTGGTCCGGCGTTGCAGCACCTGAATAGTGCGGCGGATCTCTTCATCACGGCCGATAACCGGGTCGAGTTTCCCCTGCTCGGCACGCTCTGTCAGGTCAATGGTGAATTTCTTCAATGCCTGACGTTGATCTTCCGCATTTGCATCATTCACTTTTTCACCACCCCGCATCTGGTCAATAGCCTGGCTGATTTTGGTTGCATCAGCCCCGGCCGCTTTCAGCAGATCGGTTAACGCGCCCCGATCCTGCAACGCAGCCAGTACAAACAGTTCGGATGAGATAAAGGTGTCGGCACGCTTTTGCGCCAACTTGTCACACAGGTTCAGAACACGCACCAGGTCATGAGAGGGCTGAACATCCCCCCCGGTGCCTTCCACTTGGGGTAAACGAGCCAGGCCCTGCTCAATCTCAGTGCGCACCCGGTTGGCATCTACCCCGGCAGATGTCAGTAATGGGCGCACAGTCCCCCCTTCCTGATTAAGCAGGGCGCTCATCAGGTGAAGAGGTTCAATAAATTGGTTGTCACGCCCAAGGGCAAGAGATTGGGCATCAGCGAGGGCAAGCTGGAATTTGCTGGTAAGACGATCCAGACGCATAACTCCTCCAATACAGGTCAAAATTGCTACTGGAGATTAAATGAGGTCATCCCTCACGTTTTCAAGGTTATCTTGACTGTATTTTCGGCGTTTTTTTATGCGTCACGGATCGTCTCGGAGGCGTAGATTATATCAGCCAGATTAAAGTTGCCAGACGCCCTGTCATCCTGTCCCGGCGAAAAGAAAAGAAATTCTCTGCTTCACTGACGGTACAACGCTCGCCGCCACTGATCTGGCGGACACCGGCGGCCTGAAGCCGGATGCGCGCCAACTGATAAATATCCGCCATGTATTTTGTGCCCACCGGCCGGAACGCGTCCCCAGTTGCGGGATTGTCAGCGACAAACGCAGCCCGCACGTCATCACCTACTTCAAATGCATGCGGCCCGATAGCCGGGCCAAACCATGCCATGACGTCATCAGGCGGGCAGCGGAACTGCTTCAGGGTATTTTCCAGCACCCCGCCGCACAGCCCACGCCAGCCTGCATGGGCCGCCGCCACTTCATCGCCCCGACGTGAGGCAAACAGCACCGGCAGGCAATCCGCCGTCATCACCGCACACACCTGCCCCGGCTCTGCGGTATACACCGCGTCTGCGCGCAAAGCTGCAGCGGTTGGGGTCTGCCCTTCCAGCCGCAGCACGTCAGTCCCGTGCACTTGCTCCAGCCAAAAAGGCATTGCCGGCAACCCCGCCAGCGCGACCAGCCGTTCACGGTTTGCAGCCACGTCAGCCGGGTTATCGCCGACATGTGCCCCAAGATTAAGCGATGCATAAGGCGGCAGGCTGACGCCGCCATACCGTGTGGTGCTGCAGGCTGCAACAGTTCCGGGTACAGGCCACTGCGGGCGAATCAGGCCGGCCATTACCAGTCCAGCTGATCTTTAAAGGCTTCCGTATCCGCTTTCAATGCGTCGATCAGATCGACCATATCCTGCGGCAGGGGAGCGTGCCATTCCATCTGGATACCGGTAATCGGGTGGTAAAGGCGCAACATGGTGGCGTGCAGAGCCTGACGGTCAAACCCACGCAGCGTCGAAATAAACTGTTCGGACGCGCCTTTCGGCGGACGCGGACGGCCGCCATAGAGCTGATCACCCACCAGCGGATGGTTGATGTGCGCCATGTGAACACGGATCTGGTGCGTACGCCCGGTTTCGAGACGCAGGCGCAGGCGCGTATGCGCACGGAAATGTTCCATGATGCGATAGTGCGTTACGGCGGGTTTACCCATCGGGTGCACGGCCATATGGGTACGCTTGGTGGAGTGGCGGGTAATCGGCTGTTCTACCGTACCGCCTGCCGTCATGGTGCCGATGGCCACCGCTTCATACTCACGGGTAATTTCGCGCAGCTGAAGGGCCTCTACCAGGCGGGTCTGTGCCGGGACGGTTTTCGCCACCACCATCAGGCCGGTGGTGTCTTTATCCAGACGGTGAACAATACCGGCACGCGGGACATCCATAATTTCCGGATAATAGTGCAGTAACGCGTTCAGGACCGTACCGTCCGGGTTGCCGGCACCAGGGTGAACAACGAGGTCACGCGGCTTATTGATCACCAGAATATCGCTGTCTTCATACACGATGTTCAGTGCAATTTCCTGAGCTTCCCAGCGGGCTGCCTCTTCGATTTGCGCATCAATGGCAACGGCTTCGCCACCCAACACTTTTTCTTTTGGTTTGTTCACCATTTTGCCGTTGACCAGGACCCGATCATCCAGAATCCACTCTTTTATGCGTGATCGAGAATAATCAGGGAACAATTCCGCTAAAGCCTGATCTAAACGTTGACCGAGTTGAGATTCGGCCACCGTTGCGGTGAGTTGTACTTGTTGTGCCATATGCAGCTTCTTCGTTAACGTTGGGTTTTCACGGCGATGCCGTTTAAAATAATGTGCTATTGTAGCTGGTCTTTGCCGGGAACTTAACGGACAGTCTCCCGGAATAACACCCTGAGGATAATCAAAACGTCATGACGCGTATGAAATATCTGGTGGCTGCAGCCACGTTGAGCCTGGTTCTGGCGGGTTGCTCCAGTTCGAAGGATGCGGTGCCCGACAATCCGCCTTCGGAAATCTATGCAACCGCTCAGCAAAAACTGCAGGACGGTGACTTCAAAGGAGCCATCACCCAGTTGGAAGCGTTAGATAACCGCTATCCGTTCGGGCCTTACTCCCAGCAAGTTCAGCTGGATCTGATCTACGCCTACTATAAATCGGCCGATCTGCCGATGGCGCAGGCAGCCATTGATCGTTTTGCGCGGCTGAACCCGACCCATCCGAGCATCGACTACGTCATGTATATGCGTGGCCTGACAGACATGGCATTGGATGACAGCGCACTGCAGGGCTTCTTCGGTGTTGATCGCTCTGACCGTGATCCGCAGCATGCACGTGCCGCCTTCCGCGATTTCAGCCAGCTGATTCAGAGCCACCCAGACAGCCAGTATGTCACGGATGCGCAGAAGCGTCTGGTTTACCTGAAAGATCGTCTGGCGAAGTATGAGCTCTCCGTGGCGCAATATTACACGAAACGCGGCGCTTACGTTGCAGTAGTTAACCGTGTTGAGCAAATGATGAAGAATTACCCGGATACGCAGGCAACCCGTGATGCCCTGCCGTTGATGGAAAACGCGTATAAGCAGCTTCAGCTTGCCGGCCAGGCGGATAAGGTTGCGAAAATCATTGCTGCCAACCAATAAAAAGCGATGAATGCAGAAGATAAGAACGGTAGCTCAGGCTGCCGTTTTTTTTGACAGAAATACAAGGCAATTGACTGAATAATAAACAAATAGCGCAGGGGCGTTTTTACTGGCCGGGTGATATAACCTATCGATAGTGCGTTACCCGCACTGAACTCTCAAGCACTAATTTTGTAATCTTCGTCACACTTCACATAAACGCGCTCACTGACAAAAAGTGACAAAAATAAGTGATCTTGATCACAAAATGACAGCGTCAGTAGGCTATGCTGAAGGTATCCAAGACGGAAAGACAGAGAGGTAAGTTATATGACAGTCAACATTACCAGCAAACAAATGGATATCACTGATGCAATTCGTCAGCATGTCGAAGACCGTCTCGCCAAACTGGATAAATGGCAAACGCAACTGATTAACCCCCATGTCGTCCTTTCTAAAGAGCCCAATGGTTTCCAGGCAGATGCCACCATCAGCACGCCCAACAGCGGCCCGCTGGTTGCGAGTGCACGGCATGACGATATGTACGCAGCGGTTAATGAAATGATTACCAAACTGGAGCGGCAGCTCAATAAAGCGCAACATAAAGATGAAGCGCGACGGGCCGCGACCTGTATCAAAGAGGTCAACCTTGAGCCTGAAGAGCCCTAGTCCCTTCCAGTAAATAATGAGCGCGCCCACCGGGCGCGTTTTTTATTGACAAAAAAACGTCAGCGGTTACTTTACATAAGATTAACGACTAACCCAGGACCTTTATGCTGCGCCAACCTCTGTTTTTCTTCGCATTCTTTTTTACCTTCCCCTGACTGGGAGGCGATTCGTCACACGATAAAGAATGCGAAGACGAACAAAAAAAGCCTCCCCCGCGGAGGCTTTTTTTATGGGCTGATTTTGATAAGAAGATAACAAAAGGCAGACATCATGACCGACAACCCGTTACTGGCATTGCGTGAGCGCATCACCGCGCTGGACATCAAATTACTGGATCTGCTGGCAGAACGGCGCGGGCTGGCGCTCGATGTTGCCCGCGCTAAACTGCATACCCACCGCCCAATCCGGGATAAAGCACGCGAGCGCGATTTGCTGGATGCGCTGATCGATGCCGGTAAGCAGCGCAATCTGGACGGTTTTTATATCACCCGTTTATTCCAGCTGATTATTGAAGACTCTGTCCTGACGCAGCAGGCACTGCTTCAGCACCAGCTTAACCAGACGACGGTTCACTCCGCACGTATCGCGTTCCTTGGCCCGAAAGGTTCTTACTCGCATCTGGCGGCCCGCCACTATGCCGCCCGCCATTTCGAACAGTTTATTGAGTGCGGCTGCCTGAAATTCCAGGATATCTTCACCCAGGTGGAAACCGGGCAGGCAGACTATGCGGTACTGCCGATCGAGAACACCAGTTCAGGCTCGATCAACGATGTGTATGACCTGTTACAGCACACCAGTTTGTCGATCGTCGGGGAACTCTCTACGCCTATCGACCACTGCGTGCTGGTGAGTACGCCTACTGAGCTTTCCGCCATTAAAACGGTGTACAGCCATCCTCAGCCTTTCCAGCAATGTACCCAATTCCTTAACCGCTTCCCGGACTGGAAAATTGAGTATTGTGAAAGTACCGCCGCCGCCATGGAAAAAGTGGCTGAGCTAAATTCCCCCCACGTGGCGGCTCTCGGCAGTGAAGCGGGTGGCGCGCTGTACCAGCTACAGGTGCTGGAACATAAGCTGGCTAACCAGCAGCAGAATATCACCCGCTTTATTGTACTGGCACGTAAAGCTATTGAAGTGTCTGAACAGGTACCGGCCAAAACCACGCTGATCATGGCAACCGGCCAGCAGTCCGGGGCCTTGGTTGAGGCACTGCTGGTTCTGCGTGATCACGGCATTGTGATGACGAAACTGGAATCGCGGCCGATCCACGGCAACCCGTGGGAAGAGATGTTTTATATCGACGTGCAGGCTAATTTGCGCAGCGAAAGCATGCAGAAAGCTTTGCGGGAACTGGCGCCGATTACCCGCTCATTAAAAGTGCTGGGCTGTTACCCGACAGAAAATGTTGTACCGGTTGATCCAAGCTGACTCAGAACCGGTTCTCATAAAAAAGCCACGCAGAACATCGCGTGGCTTTTTTGTCAGGCATGATGTCTGCCTGGAAGCGCGTTATTGCCGGTTATCGTTGGCTTGCAGCAGCAGCGTGCGGCTTTCCACCAGAAAACGCTGAGCATAATCCCCAAACCAGTGTTCAACTTTCTTGAAGCTGTCGATGAACGCCTGCTTATCCCCCTGCTCTAACAGAGCAATCGCCTCGCCAAAACGTTGGTAGTAACGCTTAATCAACGCCAGGTTATTCTCTGATGACATAATAATGTCGGCATACAATTGGGGATCCTGGGCAAACAGGCGGCCAACCATGGCCAGCTCCAGCCGGTAGATAGGCGATGAGAGCGCCAGCAGTTGCTCAAGCTGCACATTCTCCTCTGCCAGGTGCAGGCCATAGGCGAAGGTCGCGAAGTGACGAAGCGCCTGGATAAAGGCCATGTTCTGGTCATGCTCTACCGCACTGATGCGATGCAGCCGCGCGCCCCATACCTGCAACTGCTCCAGCAGCCACTGATAGGCTTCCGGTTCGCGGCCATCACAATAGACCACCACCTGTTTTGCCAGGCTGCCGACATCCGGGCCAAACATCGGATGCAACCCGACCACCGGGCCTTCATGCACGGCCAGCATCGCCTGTAATGGACGATTTTTCACAGACGCCAGATCCACCAGAATGCAGTCGGCAGGCAATGGCGGCAGGCGGGCGATCACCTGCTCAGTGAGATGGATAGGGACACTGACAATCACCATTCCGGCGTCTGCCAGCAAGGTTTCTGCCTGTGGCCAGTCTTCCTGCTCCAGTACCCGCACCTGATAACCGGAAAGCGTCAGCATACGGCTGAATAACTGCCCCATCTTGCCTTTCCCGCCGATGATGACGATAGGGCGAAGCTGAGGGCAAAGCGTTTTGAAGCCTTTGTCATTCTCACTGGAATAGGATTCCCGCATGACCCGGCGCAATACATCCTCAATCAGATCCGGCGGTACTCCCAGCGCCTGCGCCTCTTTCCGGCGCGAGGCCAGCATGGAAGCCTCACGTTCAGGCACATAGATCGGCAAGCCATAACGGCTTTTTACTTCACCGACCTCAGCCACCAGTTTCAGACGTGTTGCCAGCAGATCCAGCAAGGCTTTGTCCACCTCATCGATTTGATCGCGCAACGCGGTCAGCTCAGCCACCATACCTTTTATTCTCCTGCTTTACGTGCGATCAGCGCATTGCCCAGCTGTTGATGCATGTCGCGCAACAGTGTTTCTGTGCTCTCCCAGTTAATGCAGGCATCCGTGACCGAAACGCCGTAACGCAATGCGTCACGCGGCTGTTCTGAAGACTGGTTACCTTCATGCAGGTGACTTTCCAGCATCAGGCCGGTAATCGAACGGTTCCCTGCTTTGATCTGGTCAATGGCAGACTGGGCCACCAACGGCTGACGGCGGTAATCTTTATTTGAGTTGCCATGACTGCAATCTATCATCAGGGAAGGATGGAGTCCTGCCTCACTCATCTGTTTCTCACACGCGGCCACATGTTCCGCGCTGTAGTTCGGCGTTTTCCCGCCACGCAGAATGACATGCCCATCCGGGTTGCCCTGGGTTTGCAGCAGGCAAACCTGCCCAGCCTGGTTGATACCGACAAAGCGGTGCGGCATGGCTGCGGCACGCATCGCATTGATCGCCGTGCCCAGGCTGCCGTCGGTGCCGTTTTTGAACCCGACCGGCATCGAAAGGCCGGACGCCATCTCGCGGTGTGTTTGTGACTCGGTAGTCCGTGCGCCGATGGCTGACCAGCTGAACAAATCGCCCAGGTATTGCGGGCTGTTCGGGTCCAGTGCTTCGGTGGCCAGCGGCAGCCCCATGCCGACCAGTTCGAGCAACAAGCCACGGGCGATGTGCAGCCCGGCTTCCACATCAAAAGAGCCGTCCATATGCGGATCGTTGATCAGCCCTTTCCAACCGACGGTGGTGCGGGGCTTTTCAAAGTAGACGCGCATAACAATGTACAGGTGGTCACTCAGTTCCTCAGCCAGCACTTTCAAACGGCGTGCGTACGCCAGTGCCGCATCAGGATCGTGAATTGAGCAAGGGCCGCACACAATCAGCAGACGATGGTCATGGCCTTTGAGGATGTTGGCGATGGTGTCACGCGATTGTGCAATATTGCGCTGATCACCGGCGCTCAGCGGGAACTGTTTTTTCAGCTCTTCCGGGGTAATCAACACCTCTTCCGCGCTGATATGAACATTGTTGAGGGCATCTTTTTGCATTACATCGATCCTGTCAGTGAAAGGGGGCAGCCGGTCACGCCGCTGCAATAGAGTCACCTTACCATTCTCTGTAAATTATTCAATCCAAAATCCGTAAATAATAAATTACACCATAAGCAAATTTATATCACATTCGGATATGAGATTGAATAATACCAACGTTAATAATCTTCATAATCAATTAGATATTGAAATAAAAATGGCAGAGGTCATTGATGAACATCATGTAAAACAGCGAGAAAAATATTCGTAAAAATAACTTTACGACTTGCATTTTCAAGATAACCTCATGGATAGAGGCTCACAAGCTTACTAAGCGGGTGTGGCCCCTATTAGTTAAGACGCATTTCCCCTCCCCCATTGATATCTCAGTAAATTTTATAATTTACAACAGGTTGATATGTTCTGGGGTATCAGGAAATATCAGCGGGGATCAGCGGGGTAGGCAAAATGTGGTCATTCAGGTCGGCGAGGGGGTTGAGGGTGATCGCTTCTTCCAGGTGATCGGGGGCGAAATGGGCGTAGCGCATGGTTTCGCGGATGTTGGCATGGCCCAGTATGCGTTGCAGCACCAGGATGTTGCCGCCGTTCATCATGAAGTGCGAGGCAAAGGTGTGCCGCAGGACGTGGGTTTTCTGTCCGTCTGCCAGGGTCAGGGAGGTTAAGGCCAGCACCTGGCTGAAAGCCTGGTAGCAGGGCCTGAATAAGCGCCCGGAGAGCGGCGCCAGCTCCTGGTAGAGCCAGCGCGGGATCGGCACCGTGCGGTTCTTCTTGCCCTTGGTTTTGATAAACGTCAGTTTGTGCGGCGACAGCTGCGAACGCATCAGGTTTTCCGCCTCGCGCCAGCGGGCGCCGGTGGTCAGGCAGATTTTGACTATCCGTGTCAGGTCCGGGTTGCCGTAGGCCATGCACGCCGCCAGCAGTTGGTCGATCTCCGTTCTGGTCAGCCAGGTCATCTCCCTCTCTTCTTCCTTGAAAATGCGCATCCCTTCCAGCGGGTTCGGCGGCGCCCATTCGCCCAGCCGCTTCAGTTCGTTGAACAGCGCGTAGAGATATTGGTGCTCCCGGTTGACCGTGATCGGCTTCGCTTTCCATTTTTCGCGATTGGTGTGATGCCCGTTGTCGATCTCCCCGCGCAGCCGGCGGTCACGGTAGTGCGCCCACATTTTAGGGGTTAACTGCGTTGCTACCGGGTCACCCAGGCCGGTGCAGATCAGCCGCAGTTTCCCCATACGGGATTTGCCGGCCGTGAGCGACTGCCCGTGCAGGTTGTGCCACAGCTGCACCAGCTCGCTCAGGCGGCGGTGGTCCGGTTTTTCCCCCAGCCAGGGTTTGTCGGCGGCTTCGTTCAGGCAGTAATGCTCATACGCCACCGCCTCGCCTTTGGTGGTGAACTTTTTCCGCACCCGCTTGCTGCCGCGGCCATTCAGGTAGAAGTCCGCCAGCCATTGGCCGTCCGGCATTTTTTTTACCGCCATCCCTGCGCCCTCAGCCCATGATCACACATTGGGCTCCAGCGTCACGCAGACCTGGCCCAGCGCCGAAACCTCATCCACCCCGCACTCAAAGGTCAGCGCCTGGCGGGTGACTTTCAGCCGGTTGCCGGGCAGACGGGCGATGTCATACACGTCCACATCCCCATCGATGTCCAGCAGCCAGCGGCCATTGCCCAGGCTGGTGCTGCCGAGGTCAATAACCCAGGCGTGCGCCCCTCTGACCAGGCAGGCCGGGTTTTTCAGCGAGGCGTCCAATAAGGACGGGTCCGCCAGCCAGAAGCCCTCCTCTTCCATCACGCCGCCGCGCAATCTCAATTTTTTAAGCTGGCGGGCCTGTGCCGGCTGCGGCACGCTTTCTGCCACGGCTTCGCGCATCTGGCCCTGGCCGGTGGCCAGCCAGCGCAGCGAGACGCCGGTGTCCAGCGCGCAGGCAATCACCACATCCCCTGGGAAGTAATCCCTTCTTATCCAGGTACTTATTGTTCCTGACGACAGCCCGTGCAGGTCACCCAGCTCTTTTTGCATCGTGAACCCGTACGCCTGAAGCATACGGGAAAGCACCGCTTTGCCCCCTTCAAGCTCATCCAATCGCATCTTGCAAAATCCTCATTGCAGCGAAAATCCACCTTGACACCTTGCAAAGTCAAGATTAGAGTCTGGCAGATTCTTAAAATTGATCCTTGATGATACCTATTTTACTCCACAGGAGATCATTCACCATGAATTCTCAAATTGCAATCCCAGCCGGCCCGGAGCTGATGACCTACAGCCAGTTTGCGGATGCCTATGGTTTCAGCATTCCCACCGTAAAACGCATGGTGGCCGCCGGTGATCTGTTGATTATGCCGCGGCTGAAAGAGGGCGGCGCGGCGCGCATTAATATGGTGGCGTTCCGTGCGCGCCTGCTGGCGCAGGCGATCAACTGCCGTTACATCGCCGGGTAAGCCGCCATGCTGCTGGCAAGCGAGGCACAACAGGCGCTGGGAAAACGCTACCTGGCGGCCATCCGCCGGACGCACTTCGCCGCCCGGAACCCGACGCAGCAGATTTTTGACGGCGCGCCCGACCACTGGAAGCGGCTGCTCTGCTTTCATGCCGGGTTAAAAGCCCGCCATGTCACGCTTCATTACGCTGAGTTAACGCAGGAGGAACGCATGTGCGTGATTGGGGCGTTGCGATCGCTGGCGGCGTTTGCCCGTACGCTGCCGCGTTTTCTCTCTGATAACGACAGCACGCTGCACCCGCGCTGACTTTTTTCCACACAAGGAGAGGTGTATGAACCCGGAAAATGCCCACATGGCGGCGCTGCGCGAGCAGCTCGCCCGCCAGATGGCCGCCCGCCTTGAGCAACTGGCCTGTTATATCACCGCCCGTGCCCTGCCCCCGGCCGCGGCGGCGGACCTGCTGCGTGACGAGGCCGAGCGCCTCCACCAGCACACATGGGAGCACCCCTGATGCCGGACTGGATGGATCGTTCGCAGGCCCATCAGGCGCGCGCCCTGGCAGGCCACCTCGCCAGGGCGCTGCGCAAACCAGCGCAGCCCTCTGCGTTTTTCTGCGAAAGCTGCGGCGAACCGATTGATGAGCGCCGACGCCGCGCCATCGACGGCGTTACGCGTTGTTGTGACTGCCAGCAACAGGAAGAACAGCGGCGCCGCCACCGCCGGTAAAGCGGTTCGCACCGCGCCCTGCCCTGTCTCTGTTAAAAGACCGCCTTTATAAGAGAAACGTTGTGATGCCTGACGTCTCCCGTGGGCGACGCGCCCCTGCGCCGCCGCCGTTGAGTGTTGCCGCGCCGCTGCCGTTTTGCGGGGCGTACCCGTGGAACCGCCCGCGCCCGGCGATCTCACGCCCACGCCCGCTGACCCGTGAAGCCTGGCGGCAGGCGGAAACAGCGCTGCACCAACTGAACCACCTGCCGCGCTGCCTGCGTGCGCCGCTGCTCAACCGTTACCAGCACCTTTTGCGGGAGAACGGCTACCGCGCCGCGCACCATTTTCTGTTGAACGGTTTCGCCAAACGGCTCTGGCCGCGGATTGCCCGCGTGATGGCGCGCCACCAGATGGATTTCGCCGCCTCAGCGCGTTTTACCGGCGAGGCGGAGGTTTACCACCAGCTGCCCGACCTCAATGACAAGGCGGTGCGCCGCCTGGCGCAGCGGATTGCCGGGCAGTTGCATGAGGCGTATGAAAGCGCCTGCGGCGCCGTGGCACCGGGTGCGCCGGAGCGCCTGCTGGAGCCGGCAGTCCAGCGGCGGTTGTATGGGCAGGTGGCCCCGCCGGCGCGCGCCTTTAACCTTCAGCCGCCGCACTGGGCCGCCTGGCGTAAAGGCCGCCTGAGCACCCCGGCCGCGCTGGCCGCCGTGCTGCGGCTGGTTAACGGTGACTGGTGGGAAGCCGCGTTGCTGCGCCAGCGCACCTGCTGGCGTGAGGCGCTGATGATCGCCGCGGGTTACGTCAGCCGGGCGCTGTCGCCGTATGTCAGCAAACAGGCGCTGCGCGACGTCACCGCCCGCCGCCTTTCCAACCTCAGCTACCTGAAACATCACGAGCTGGAGAATGAAGAGACCGGCGAGCGGCTGAACCTGCTGGACACGGTGATGGCCAGCGTCGCCAACCCGGCGATCCGGCGCATGGAACTGATGACGCTGATTGCCGGCGTCGAGCAGACGGCAGAGCAGCAGGGGCATGGCGGGCTGTTTATCACGCTGACTGTTCCCGCGAAATACCACCCGATGCGCACGCTGGGGAGCGGGCGGCGGGTGCAGATCAACGCCGCCTGGCAAGGTCACAGCCCGAAAGAGGCGCAGCGTTACCTGGTGGCGGTGTGGGCGAAAATCCGCACGGCGTTTAAGGACCACCGCCTGCAGGTGTACGGGTTGCGCGTGGTGGAGCCACACCATGACGGCACGCCGCACTGGCACCTGTTGCTGTTTATGGCCCCGCACCAGCAAACGCAGGTAATGGCGATTATGCGCCGCTACAGTTTGCAGGAGGACGGCGACGAACCGGGTGCCGCCGGGCGCCGCTGCACCTGCAAGCCGCTGAACCGGGGCGGGGCCGCGGGCTATATTGCGAAATACATTGCGAAAAATATCGACGGCTATGCGCTGGAAAATGAGAAGGATCACGACACCGGCGCGCCGCTCACCCAGACCGCTGCCGCCGTCACCGCCTGGGCCGCCACCTGGCGCATCCCGCAGTTTCACCCGATCGGGTTGCCGGGCATCGGCGCGTACCGCGAATGCCGCCGCATCCGCCACCTCAGCCTGGCGGCCGAGTTTGATGCGCAGGTGGAAGCGGTGCGCCAGGCCGCCGACAGCGGGGATTTCGCCGGGTACATCCGCGCGCAGGGCGGCACCAATGTGCCGCGTAACCAGCAGACGGTGCGGGTGGCGCGGCGGCATCAGGGCGAGTACAACGCCTATGAGGAGCCGCGCTGCCGGGTAGTGGGCATTTACGCCCCGCACCTGGGCAACGACCGCCTTTACCTGACGCGCACCACCCGCTGGCGCATCGTGCCGCGCGCCGAAGCCGGTTCGCCGTTGACGTTAAGCGGCAACGCCGCGCCTTGGAGTTCTGTCAATAACTGTGGGGAACCGGCCGCCGGAACCGCGCCGGCGGCCGCCATCCCCCTGTTGGGATCGCCGCCGGGCGCAGGCGCAGCGCGGCCTGATGCAGCCTTATTGGGGGTTGCTTTGTGCAGGCCGGCTGTACCGCCGGAAAGTGCGCCCCCGGACAGGGTTTTCAGAAAGTAAGTTGCTGAAAAAAAATCAATGTGCGCGCCGTCACATTTTCAGCATAAATATTTGAATAAGAACATTCTGTTGTTTGCCCAGCCTGCTCAGTAATTTTTTTGCGCACTTTTTAAACAAAAACCAGGGCTCTGCCTTGTGCCGCCTCGTTTGCGCCCTCGCGCTGATCAAAAAACAGGCAAAACGGGCTGCGGTAAAAAAGATCAATAAAAGTGCAGGAATACAAGCCTGGATTATTCGACAGGCGGACAAAATTCACCAAATAAATGCCACAAAATTTCGTAAAAATTAACGGTATTGACGTGTTTGCCTAATTCACCAATACTGGATTTATGCACAGTAACAGGAGCAAAAAGGGATGGAAAACCTGAATAAACAAGCATTAACGTTATCCCGTATCCAGTTGATTGCAGATCTTTCCCAGACTGCACAATGTAATCAGCAGGAGTTCTTAATGGCGATGTCGCTGATTTCCGATCTGGCCGGCCAGGTCTTGCCGCAAAACCATTCGGACGCCGTGTTCTATAACGTTATTAAGGAAGACAGGCACTAAATACAGGATCAACGCTCAGAGACCGGCGCTTACCTTTCGTTGCCAGGCCCACGGCCGCCAACCGGGTAAGCGCCTTTTTTTGCCCGCCGCCCCCTTCCCTGTTGTGCCACCCGTTTCACAACCCCGCTTAATTGCTGCCCCGGCATACATTCCGGACACTGATGGCTGTTCCTTCACTCCGTTAATGGACATGCCCCATGAGCTACCCAACCTTGCTTTTTTCCCTGGTGCAGGCGCGCCTGCCGGGGGGCCTGAAATGAAAATATACAGTGAACAGGGGGAAACCGTGGATGCGGTCTGCTGGCGTTATTACGGCCAGACCCGCGCCCTGGTGGAGCAGGTTTATGCCCTGAACCCCGCGCTTGCCGGTTACGGCCCGGTATTGCCGCACGGCACCGCGCTCACCCTGCCGGATGCCGCCGCCGTGCCGGTGACGGAGAGCGTGAAATTATGGGAATGAGCATCGAACGCGTCGCTTCTTCCCTCTCCTACACCGTCGCTACGCTGCTGGCCTCGCTCGGCGTGCTGTCGCCGGAAGACCTGGCGCTGATGGGCGGCACCGGCGTCGGCGTCGCGACCTTTCTGGTGAACTGGTACTACCGCCGCAAAAGCTTCCAGCTATTGGCGAAAAGCCGGTTGTGCAAAAGCGATTATGAACACCTCAACCGTTAAGCGGTGCAGCGCGGCGGCGGTGCTCGGCCTGGCGGTGCTGTTGCCGGACTACAGCACACTGCACACCTCCGGCGCCGGGCTTGCGCTGATCACCGACTTCGAAGGCTGCCGCCTGTCGCCGTACCAGTGCAGCGCCGGGGTCTGGACCAACGGCATCGGCCATACCCGTGACGTGGCCGCCAACACCACCCTGACCGAGGCGGAGGCGGCGGAGAACCTGATCGCCGATGTGAAGCACGTCGAACGCGGGCTGGCGCGCTGTATGCCGGGGCCGATGCCGCAACCGGTGTATGACGCGGTCGCCGCGTTCGCGTTTAACGTCGGCGTCAGTGCCGCCTGCGGCTCCACGCTCGCCACCCACATCAATAAACAGCAGTGGCGCGCCGCCTGTGACCAGCTGCCGCGCTGGGTCTATGTGGACGGTGTGCGCAGCAATGGGCTGGCACGCCGCCGCGCGGCGGAACAGGCGCTCTGCCTGAGCGGGGCGTGAGCCCTGTTTAGCCCCTAACCGTGCCAGGAGGCACTTCATGCTGAAACAACAACGCCTGCGCCAGGCCCTGCTTGAGCAGGTGCCGGTGCTCAAAAAAAACCCGGACATGCTGACGCTCACACCCGGCGAGATGCAGATTGTCTCGACGCTCGCGCCGTCGCTCTGTTTTGAGTACCGCTACCCGCTGCTCGTCTCCATCAGCGAACTGAGCGCCCTGACGGCGTCCGCCACCCTCGACAACGTGACGGTGGTTATCCTCGCCTGGCTGCGGGAGAACCAGCCCGACCTGCTGAACAGCGCCGAAAAGCGCGAAACCGATTTCACCTGCCGCCGGGCGGACAGCGGCGAGCTTTGCACGCTGCTGTTTACCCTGCGGCTCACGGAGCGCGTGCTGGTGACGGAGCAGGACGGCGCGGCGCAGGTCACACACCTGCCGGAACCGCCGCCGCCACAGGATGTCGCGGCGCCGCACGAGGTCTACCTCGACGGGGAACTGATCAGCAGCTGGACGGAATAACCCGCGGCTGCCCGGCGGCGTTGTGTACGCCATAGCCGGGCAGCCGTTGATTGTCGCATAACCCTTTGAGACGGCATCCTTCATCCCATGAATACACACGCGCAACTCTCCTCTCTGGCCTGCACGCTGGGCAACCTGATCCGCATCGGCACCGTGTCGGAGGTCGATTTGGCCGCCGCCCGCTGCCGGGTGACGGCGGGCCAGAACATCACCATCTGGCTGCCCTGGCTCACCGCCAGGGCGGGCCGCACCCGCAGCTGGTGGGCACCCTCGGTGGGCGAACAGGTGCTGCTGCTGGCCATTGGCGGTGATTTAAACACCGCCTTTGTGCTGCCGGCGGTGTTCTCTGACGCCAACCCTGCCCCCTCCGCCTCCGCCGACGCCGTGCACCTGGCCTTCCCGGACGGCGCAATGATCGAATATGAACCGGAAACCGGCGCGCTCCAGGTGAAAGGCATCACCTCCGCCACCGTCGAAGCCAAAGAGGCCGTGTCGGTAACGGCAGAGACCATCACCGCCGACGCCCGTAACAGCGTCACCGTGACGGCCCCGCAGATCCGCTGCGTGGCATCGTCGCGCATCACGCTCGACAGCCCCGAGGTGGTCTGCACCCAGAAACTGACCACCGCCACGCTGGCGGTGCAACAGGGCGGCACGCTGACCGGCAACCTGACGCACAGCGGCGGCACGCTCAGTTCCAACGGCATCGCCCTGCACAGCCACCGCCACGGCGGCGTGTACCCCGGCGGCGCCCAGACCGGAGGCCCGCAATGAACCAGGCCACGTACCTCGGCATGAACCGCACCAGCGGCGGGGCGATTGAGGATCTCGACCACATCCGCCAGTCGGTCAGTGACATTTTGCAAACCCCGCAGGGGTCACGCGTGATGCGCCGCAGCTACGGCTCGCTGCTCTCCACGCTGATTGACCAGCCGCAGAACGACACCCTGCGGTTACAGATTATGGCCGCCTGTTATAGCGCGCTGTTGCAGTGGGAGCCGCGCATCACCTTAACCGCCATCACGTTCACCCCCGGCTATGACGGGAAGATGGTCGTCGAGCTGACTGGCACCCGCCGCGATACGGCGATGAACTTTTCCCTGAGCATTCCTGTGAGCTGACCCCTATGGCGACGATTGATTTAAGCCTGCTGCCCGCCCCCGATGTGGTGGAGCCGCTGGACTATGAAACCCTGTTCGAGGCGCGCAAGACGGCGCTGATTTCGCTGTTCCCCGTGGAGCAGCAGGAGGCGGTGGCGCGCACGCTGTCGCTGGAGTCTGAGCCGCTGGTGAAACTGGTGCAGGAGAACGTCTACCGTGAGCTTATTCTGCGCCAGCGGGTCAACGACGCCGCCCGCGCCGTGATGGTGGCCTACGCCAACGGCAGCGATCTCGACCAGCTCGCCGCCTACACCAACGTGCAGCGGCTGGTGCTGGAACCGGCTGACCCGACGGCGGTGCCGCCGAAAACCGCGGTGATGGAGTCTGACAGTGATTTCCGCCTGCGCATCCCGCAGGCCTTTGAGGGGCTGAGCGTGGCCGGGCCGAGCGGCGCGTACGAGTACCACGCGCGCAGTGCCGATGGCCGGGTAGCAGATGCTTCCGCCATCAGCCCGGCGCCGGCGGAAGTCACCGTGACGGTGCTGTCACGCGAAGCGGATGGCCACGCCGGCGATGAGCTGCTGGCAATCGTGCGGGAGGCGCTGAACGACGAAGACGTGCGCCCGGTCGCCGACCGCGTGACGGTGCAGTCCGCCACCATTGTGCCCTACCAGATTGAGGCGGTGCTCTACCTGCTGCCGACGCCGGAAGCAGAGCCTATCCGCGCGGCGTCCCTGCAGCAACTGGAGGCCTACATCAATGACCAGCGCCGCCTGGGGCGCGACATCCGGCTGTCGGCAATTTACGCCGCGCTGCATGTGGAAGGCGTGCAGCGGGTAGAACTCGCCTCGCCTGTCGCTGACATCGTGCTCGACAAAACCCAGGCATCGCTCTGCACCGCCTATTCGCTGACGGTGGGAGGCTCCGATGAGTGATCGCCTGCTGCCCGCCGGCTCCTCCTCGCTGGAAGTGGCGGCGGCTGCGGCGCTGGCGGCGCTGGAACAGGTGCCGGTGCCGCTGCGCGAACTCTGGAACCCGGACACCTGCCCGCTTGCGCTGCTGCCCTACCTGGCCTGGGCCTTCTCCGTGGACCGCTGGGACGAAAACTGGACGGAAGAGGCCAAACGTTCGGCGGTGCGCAGCTCCTGGTTCGTGCACAAACACAAAGGCACGATTGGCGCGCTGCGCCGCGTGGTGGAGCCGCTGGGGTATTTGATCCGCGTGCGGGAATGGTGGCAGACCAACGAGCGGCCGGGCACCTTCCGGCTGGACGTCGGCGTGCTGGAGACCGGCATCACTGCGGAGATGTACCAGGAACTGGAACGGCTGATCAACGATGCCAAGCCGGTGAGCCGCCACCTGATTGGCCTCTCCATCAACCTGGATGTCACCGGCTCGCTGCCGGTCAGCGTCGCCAGTTATGACGGCAGCGAGCTGACCGTTTACCCCTATTACCCTGAAAACATCACCGTGTCCGGCCTCGCCATTACCGGCTCTGCGGTCCATATCATTGACAATGTGAGAGTGAATTATGACGGCTAAATATTATGCGCTTCTGACCAACCTGGGCGCGGCGAAACTGGCGAACGCCACTGCGCTGGGCACCCAACTGAGCCTGACCCAGATGGCCGTGGGCGATGGCGGCGGCACCCTGCCGACGCCTGACCCGGCGCAAACTGCGCTGAAAGGCGAGAAACGCCGCGCGGCGCTGAACTCACTGAGCGTGGACGCCGCCAACCCGAACCAGATTATTGCCGAGCAGATTATCCCGGAGGATGAAGGCGGTTTCTGGATCCGTGAAATCGGCCTGTATGACGACAGCGGCGTGCTGATCGCCGTCGCCAACTGCCCGGAGACGTACAAACCGCTGCTTCAGGAAGGCAGCGGCCGCACCCAGACAGTGCGGATGATCCTGGTGGTAAACAGCACCGACGCCGTGACGCTGAAAATCGACCCATCGGTGGTACTGGCGACGCGGGAATATGTTGATAACCGGATCATTGAAGTCAAAGCCTACGTTGACGACCAGCTGAACAAACACATCGCCGCCGAGAACCCGCACACGCAATATCTGCGCATCAACCAGTCCCTGGCCGAGATCAAAGCCCTCGGCCCGCAGGCGGTGGACGCGGTTCTCGCAAACCTTGGTTTGACAGAACACCTGATTCCGGTGGGTGTGCCGCTGCCCTGGCCGGGCGCAGTGCCCCCTGCCGGCTGGCTGAGTTGTGACGGTGCCGCCTTCGACAAAGCGCATTTTCCGCAACTGGCGCAGGCGTACCCGTCCGGGAAATTACCAGATTTACGCGGCGAATTTATCCGCGGCTGGGATAATGGTAGAGGGGTGGATCATGGAAGGGCGGTGTTAAGTTGGCAGGCGGATGAGTTTTTATCGCATAACCATTTGGCACCTACATCTGATGGTTCAAAACCTGGTACACCTGGTAGCACAGCAGAGGTACCCGGGCAATTATCTGGTGATCTATACCTATCCTATGATTATGGATACGCAGCCCCAACCAGTTCAACCGGAGGCTCAGAAACCCGCCCACGTAATATTTCCTTTAATTATATTGTCAGGGCGGCTTAATAGGCTATTTGGCCAGTCTGAATTAATGTTCAGGCTGGCTTTTTTCATTATTAGTCAGGTCAAGAAAATGCAGGGACGCGGTTCTCGCAAACCTTGGTTTGACAGAACACCTGATTCCGGTGGGTGTGCCGCTGCCCTGGCCGGGCGCAGTGCCCCCTGCCGGCTGGCTGAGTTGTGACGGTGCCGCCTTCGACAAAGCGCATTTTCCGCAACTGGCGCAGGCGTACCCGTCCGGGAAATTACCAGATTTACGCGGCGAATTTATCCGCGGCTGGGATAATGGCAGAGGGGTGGATCATGGAAGGGCGGTATTAAGTTGGCAGGGGCATGAGTTTTTATCGCATAACCATATATCGCCAACAGCAGATAATTCTCCTCCAGGTAGCGGGATACTAGAAGTGCCTGGGCAAACTTCAGCTAATCACCAAGGATATGATTACGCTCCTTCAGCGCCAACCAGCTCAACTGGAGGGAATGAAACCCGCCCGCGCAATGTTTCCTTCAATTACATTGTCAGGGCGGCTTAATTGGCAATTTGGCCAGTCTGAATTAATGTTCAGGCCGGCCTTTTTCATTATTAGGCATATTCCCAAACAACAATAATGCCATTCATACCCGGCAGGCCAACCTGGGCTGTTGTTAAAGCGTGCCCATTAGCGCCTGAGCTTCCAGCACCATACCCATAGGCAGTTCGGGCACCCGGACTTGTGGGGGCGTGACCTCCAATGCCAAATGGGCTGCATCCGCCCGCTCCAGCCAAGGGGGCATCCTGATTTAACACAAGGCCATTACCCCCCGCTTCGCCAGCCAGAGAAACCAATATTTCACATTGAGGGGATATAGTAGGAGGTACAGTATTATGTCCGTTAGCCGAAGAGGTTCCAGCCCCTGTCAACACCCGGCCATGACCGCCCCCTGCACCACCCGGACAATTAATTAAATTACCAAAGAAGGTATTTCCTCCATTTATACCTGGCATACCAATGTTTGGTGCACCGCCGCCTTCTCCAATTGATAATATGACAGAAGAAAAAAGCGCTTTATCTGTTATACGAACTTTCGCGTAGGCCCCTGCGCCGCCACCTGATCCGGCAGCCGCTTGCCCGGCGGGTACATCAGGCACATTTCCACCGCTTCCTCCCCCAGCTTGGGCTTCTACAATAATCGACTTCACCCCCTCACCCGGCGTATACGTCCCATTTTTGGTGAAGCGCCGGACATTCAACAGACGTCCTGAAAATTTCGCTTCCCCCAAACCAAGGTTTTCGAGACCCCCTCCCCCCATTTCCCTGATCCTTTCCGCCCGCCGCTGTGGCACTCTTCCGCGCTTATTCAGGAGGAAGATGATGCTTATTGGCTATATCCGCGTATCAACAAATGACCAAAATACCGAACTCCAGCGGCAGGCGCTGATCAGCGCACATTGTGACCAGATTTTTGAAGATAAAATAAGCGGAAAAACCCTGGCGCGCCCCGGCCTGAGGCGGGCGCTGAACCGGCTTTCCGCCGGTGACACCCTGGTGGTGTGGAAGCTTGACCGCCTTGGCCGCAGCGTTCGCCACCTGATTACCCTGGTCAGTGAACTCAATGCGAAAGGCATCCACTTCCGCAGCCTCACCGACAGCATCGACACCAGCACGCCGATGGGGCGCTTCTTCTTCCATATCATGAGCGCCCTGGCGGAGATGGAACGCGAGCTGATCATCGAGCGGACCCTGGCCGGGTTACAGGCCGCACGGCTCGAGGGGCGTATCGGCGGCCGGAAAAGGAAGATGACCGGGCCGGTGCTGGCGCAGGCGAAACGGCTGCTCGCCAACGGTGCCTCCCTGCAACAGACCGCGCTGGTGCTGGATGTCTCGGTGAAAACGCTCTACCGCTACATCCCCGCGGCTGAACAGCACCAATTAAAAAACAGCGCCCCGCTGCCCGGTTAACCCCGGCGGCACGGGCGGCCTGTTGTGCCAGCGCCCGGACGCCGGGGAGTGGATGCAGAGCGCCTCTGTGCGCGTCATGCTGGCGCCACCATCCACTACAGAGAGAGTCAACCTGATGGCTGATTATCACCACGGCGTGCGTGTTGTCGAAATCAACGACGGCACCCGCGTTATTTCCACTGTTTCTACCGCGGTCATTGGCCTGGTCTGCACCGCAGACGACGCCGATGCCGCGCTGTTCCCGCTCAATACCCCGGTTCTCATCACCGATGTGCTGGCCGCCAGCGGCAAAGCCGGCAAAACCGGCACCCTGGCCCCGGCGCTGCTCGCCATCGCTGACCAGTGCAAACCCGTCACTGTTGTGGTACGCGTTGCGGCCGGTGCAGATGAGGCGGAAACCACCAGCAACCTCATCGGCGGTTCCGATGAAAACGGCCGCTATACCGGCATGAAAGCCCTGCTCTCCGCCCAGGCGGAACTGGGTGTGAAACCGCGCATCCTTGGCGTGCCGGGGCTGGACTCCCAGCCGGTGGCCACCGCGCTGGCGGCCATCTGCCAGCAGTTGCGCGCGTTCGGCTACATCAGCGCATTCGGCGCCAAGACCCTGACAGACGCCACAAACTATCGCAAAAACTTCAGCCAGCGCGAACTGATGGTGATCTGGCCGGACTTCGTCAGCTGGAACACCACCATCAGCCAGGCTGACACCGCGTACGCCACCGCGCGTGCGATGGGCCTGCGGGCGAAAATCGACCAGGAAACCGGCTGGCATAAAACCCTGTCGAACGTCGGCGTCAACGGCGTGACCGGCCTCTCCGCCAGCGTCTTCTGGGACTTGCAAGCCACCGGCACCGATGCCGATCTGCTGAACCAGGCGGGCGTCACCACGCTTATCCGCAAAGACGGCTTCCGCTTCTGGGGCAACCGCACCTGCAGCGAAGACCCGTTATTCGCCTTCGAAAACTACACCCGCACCGCGCAAATCCTGGCGGACACCATGGCCGATGCGCACATGTGGGCAGTGGACAAACCGATGACCCCGTCCCTGATCCGCGACATGATCGAGGGCATCAACGCCAAAATGCGTGAAATGCGCACCGCGGGCTACATCATCGACGGCAGCTGCTGGTATGACGACGCCGCCAACACCCCTGAAACCCTGAAAGCAGGCAAGCTGTATATCGATTACGACTACACGCCGGTTCCGCCGCTGGAAGATCTGACCCTGCGCCAACGCATCACCGATAAATACCTGGTGAACTTTGCCGCCTCTGTGAACAGCTAAGGAGACTGAGTCTTATGGCATTCCCAAGAAAACTGAAATACCTGAACCTGTTTAACGACGGGAACAGCTACCTGGGCGTGGTCTCCTCGCTGACCCTGCCGAAACTGACCCGCAAACTGGAAAACTACCGCGGCGGCGGCATGTCCGGCGCCGCCGCCATCGACTTCGGCCTGGATGACGACGCGCTGGCGCTGGAGTGGACGCTGGGCGGCATCGATGAACTGGTGCTGCAACAGTGGGGCAGCAGCACTGATGTGCCGCTGCGCTTTGCCGGCGCATTCCAGCGTGATGACACCGGCGAGGTCTCTTCCGTTGAAGTGGTGATGCGCGGGCGCCACAAAGAGTTTGATTTTGGTGAGTACAAACAGGGTGAAGAGACAGAAACCAAAATCTCTACCCAGTGCACCTATTTCAAACTCACCATTGATGGTAAGGCCCTGATTGAAGTCGACACCCTGAACATGGTGGAGATCGTCAACGGCGTTGACCGCCTGGCCGCCCAACGCACTGCCATCGGCCTGTAATATTCAGTTTATAACGATCAGTTTATAACCCCCTGCGTTTTATACCCCCAGATGCCAGTGCTATGCGCTGGCCTTTTTTCCCGGAAGAGAGACGTCATGAACACTACGAACGATAACCTGGTTACCCTGAACAGCCCGCTGGCACGCGGCGAGAGCGAAATCACCCAGATTGAGGTGATCAAACCCACCGCCGGCGCGCTGCGCGGCGTCGGGCTGGCGGCGGTGGCCAACGCGGATGTAGACGCGCTGATGATTGTGCTGCCGCGCCTCACCCTGCCCTCCCTGACCAAAGAGGAGTGCTCACGGCTGGACGTGGTGGACCTGGTGGCGCTGGCCGGCAAGGTGATCGGTTTTTTATCGCCGACATCGGCCCGGTAAACGCGCCCGCCTCACTGACGGTGGATGACCTGATGGCGGACATCGCCGTGGTCTTCCACTGGCCCCCTTCTGAAATGAACCCGATGCCGCTCGGCGAGCTTCTGCGCTGGCGGCATAAAGCCCTGCAACGGCACGGAGTCCCTGATGAGTAACAGCGAAAACCCCGGCGGACAGGATGAGCGCGCACTGAATGAGGCGCTTAATCGCCTGGCGCGGCAGGCCCAGGCCCAACAGCTGAAAGAGATGCTGGCCGCACGGGCCGAAACGGTGGCGGCGCTGGGCAGCCAGATTGATGACTACAGCAGCAAAGCCCTGGCCGCAGTCAGCACCGTTAACAGCGTATTTGCCCCGGCAATCACGCTTGAACAACAATTTTCCGGCACCCAGGCCGCCCTCGGTTTAGGTGCCGATGCCCCACAACTTGCCGCCCTGCGCACTCAGGCGGGTGATCTGAGCATCTCAATGGGCATCAATGCCCAGGAAATTGCCGAACTTCAGACCAGCCTGGCGCAATCCGGTGCAGATGCCGATGCCATTCTCAACACCACGGCCCCGGCGCTGAATCTGTCGGCGATAAGCGGGCTGAAGGCGGAAGAGAGTGCCGGCATCCTGACGGATCTGCAATCCGCCTTTGATGCGCCCGACGATGCCGGTGCCGCTATGGCGGATGCGCTGACCCAGGGCGCGCGTGAGGCCGGGCTGAGTATTCAGGCCTTCAGCGATGCAATGAATACCGTGGCGCCGCAGGCTAAAGCAGCCGGGGCTGGTTTTGCTGAAACGGCGGCGATAGTGGCCACGCTGGCACAACACGATGTCTCACCAGAAGGTGCCGGTGCCGTATTGGCCCGTTTAAAAATGTCCCGCCCGGCACTCGATGCCCTGGGCGTGCAGCAAACCGATGCGGCCGGCCAGCCGCTGCCGATTACCGACGTGCTGAAAGGCATCAACGAGGCATTTGCCCGCCAGCAGCTCTCACCCGCCCAGCAATCCGCCTCACTGATCGCGCTGTTCGGCAAACAACAGGCCGCCGGCGTCGGGGTGCTGGTTGCCGCCGCCGGTGAGAGAACGTTGGCGCTTCCCGCCGAAACCGCCGGTGCCGCTGCACGCGGGGCTGCCCTGCAACAAGACAACAGCAATGGCGATCTGCAAAAACTTTCTGCTGCCGGCAGCGCGGTGCTCAGCACCGTTTTCAGCCAGCAGGATGAGAGCTTGCGCGCTCTCATCCAGACCGCCACTGACTGGATGAGCACATTGAATCAATGGATACAGCAAAACCCGCAACTCAGCGGCACGCTGATGACACTGGTCGGTGCGGTCACGCTGATTGGCGGCGCACTGGGCACATTGGGCGGGGTGTTTGGCCCGGTATTCAGCGGCATCAGTATGTTAATGAGCGCGGCTTCGCTGCTTGCGCCGGCATTCACCACGCTGGGCGGCGTAATTGCCGGCGCATTTGGCGTGGCCTCTGCACCGTTACTGGCGATTGTCGGCATCGCCGCGGCCGTGGTCGCCGCCATTGTCGGCGGCGCGCTGCTGATCCGGAAATACTGGGAGCCCATCAGCGCCTTTATGGCCGGTGTTGCCGAAGGGTTCAGCATCGCGTTCGCGCCAGTTAAAGAGATGTTTGCCCCGCTGGCACCTCTGTTTGAGGGCATCGGCAACACGGTGAAATCCCTTTATAACGGTTTCATGAACTTCCTGACGCCGATCAAACTCACCAGTGAAGGCCTTGGCCAGGTCAGCGCCGCCGGGAAAAATTTTGCCGAGTTTTTGTTGGCACCGTTGAAAACCGCATTGCAGTTGATGAATTCACTGGGCGATGGCGTGGACTGGGTACTGGAGAAACTCGGCCTGGCGAAAAAAGGCAGCGAGAACCTCAGCCTTCCATCAGGCGACACGGCAACGCCGGGCAGCCTGTCTGTGGTGCCGCCGCTTACCCATGTCACGCCGTTAATGAGTGGCGGGAATACAGTAGCGGCTGATAACCGCACCTTTACCCAGCATATCCAGCTTAACCTGCCGGAAGGGCAACCTGTCGATCCAATGGCGCTCCAGCGTCAATTGTCGGAAGCGTTTAACCAGCAGAACCAACAGCAATTTATTGCCGGGCTTAATCATTTTTAACAGGAGTTCGTATGCTGATGACCCTGGGCATGATGGTGTTTAAACTCCAGACACTGCCGTTTAAGACGATGGCCCACAAAGCCACATTCCGCTGGCCGACAAACTCTCGCGTGGGCGCCCGCCCAGCCGCGCAGTTCCTGGGGCCGGATGCCGAAACCATCACCCTCTCCGGCACCCTGGTGCCGGAGGTGACCGGCGGCCAGCCTTCATTAATGGCGTTACAAGCGATAGGCCAGTCCGGCTGCGCATGGCCGCTGATCGCCGGCAATGGATTGATTTACGGGATGTATGTAGTCAAAGAGATTTCCGATACGCATAGCGAACTGACGGCCAGAGGAGAGCCTCAAAAAATTGATTTCACGCTCACCCTCCAGCGTATTGATGAAAACCTGGTAGCAATGTTCGGCGATCTGGCGGCCCAGGCCAAAGCCCTGCCGGGCAAAGCGGCCGGTACCCTGAGCAAACTGGGAGGATAAGATGGCTCCATTGACCACGACGCTGGGCACGCCGCTCGGCCCAGATTTCACCCTGACGCTGGACGGCAAAAACATCAGCGGGCAGGTACGGCCGCGGCTGATCAATTTGAAAGCGACGCTGAACCGCGGCACCTTAGCTGATACTGTTTCCCTCGATCTGGATGATTCGGATGGCGAGTTAGCATTGCCCACGCGCGGCAAAATTTTGCTGGCATCCCTTGGCTGGCAGGGTCAACCGCTGACTTTATTGGGGTCGTTTATTGTCAACACCCTCCAACACAAAGGCGCGCCGGATATATTGACCATTACCGCCAGCAGTGCAGATTTCAGCGGCATCTTAAGTGAAACGCGTAAAGAGAGTTACTTTGACGGCAACACAGACCGGACGACGCTGGGTTCAATCGTTAAGATTATCGCAGCGCGCAACGGCCTGCAGGCGAGTATCGCGCCGGAGCTTGCCGAGCTTACCGTTATCCGCGCGCATCAAACGGATGAGACAGACATGGCCTTTCTCACCCGGCTGGCGCCGCAATATGGTGCCATTGCCGATATCAAATACGGGACATTAATGCTGCTGAAGCCGGGTACCGGCCGCTCTGCCTCCGGAGTGCCTCTCCCGCCTGTGGTGATCTCACGGAACCAGGGGGATAAGCACGATTTTTCCCTGGCTGATCGCACTATTTATACGGCAGTGGAAGCGAGCTGGCTGGATATTAACGGTGCGCAACAAAAAACCATGCCGACCCTGTCGGTTCCGACAGCACAAAGTGCGGGGCAGGCCTACATCCGGGAGGGCGGCAAACAGAAAATTGATAAGCTTCCGCGGATCTACCCGGATGAAGCCAGCGCGCGGCTGGCCGCGCAGGCCAGGGTAGAGAGCCTGCAACGGCTTTCCGCGACCATGAGCATTAAGCTGGCCTCCGGGCGGGAAGATCTGGTACCGGAAACGCCGGTCACCCTGGCGGGGTTTAAATCTCAATTTAACGAGGTGCGCTGGATTATTACAAAAGTGGAGCACAATCTCGGTGCTGAGGGATTTACGACCATCCTTGCCCTGGAAACTGCGCCATAAAGTGTGAAGTTACGGCCATCACAAACTTGCATTTGCAAGCATTGACTTACATCAGCAACCCGGTGATATACTTCTGGCCCCCACCGAGATGCAGAGAAAGCCAGAGATGATGAAATGTCCGTTGTGCAAACACACGGCGCACGCGCGTTCGAGCCGGTACTTAAGCGATGCGACCAAGGAGCGTTACCACCAGTGCACCAACATCAACTGCGGCCACACATTTAAGTCGCTGGAAACCATCACCGACGCGATCATGACACCCGGCCGCGTTAACCCGGTGCCCTTTCACCCAAAAGGGAAAGCCTCCCCGGCCGCGGAACCAAAACCGCGCCCCTGATGCGCCTCACCTGCGCTGCTGCTGACTCAGCCCCCAGCCACTGATGCACGTCATGAGGCTGATATTTCCCTCCCCCAAGCCTGCCCCGCGCAGGCTTTTTTCTTCCCTGAGCTTCCTCTTTGTAGCCATTCCGTAGACACAGGCATAAAAAAAGGGGCTAGCCCGTGGCTAACCCCTTCATATCTATTAACTTTTGGATGCAGCGTTAGCTGTATCTTAGTTAAGACGCTCTTTAATACGAGCAGACTTACCAGTACGCTCACGCAGGTAGTACAGTTTGGCTTTACGAACGGCGCCGCGGCGTTTCACAGTAATGCTGTCGATTACTGGGGAGTGAGTCTGGAATACGCGCTCAACACCTTCGCCGTTAGAAATTTTACGAACAGTGAATGCAGAGTGCAGACCGCGGTTACGGATGGCGATAACCACGCCCTCGAATGCCTGCAGACGTTTTTTGCTACCTTCAACGACCCATACCTTCACTTCCACGGAATCACCCGGACGGAATGCTGGTACGTCTTGCTTCAGCTGCTCTTGTTCGATTTGCTTAATAATGTTGCTCATAATATGTCTCTTACCCTAGGTAAACTGATATATCGGGAAAATCAGCCGCAGCTAACGTTTCCCTTAATAGTCTGGTTGACTGGCCCGGTGTTCCTTTTGGAACTCGGCCAGCAACACCTGTTGCTCGTCAGTCAGAGCTAGGCTTTCCAGAAGTTCAGGTCTTCTAAGCCAGGTGCGGCCCAGCGACTGCTTTAAACGCCAACGGCGTATCTGAGCATGGTTGCCCGACAGTAAAACCGGCGGTACTTCCATGCCTTCCAACACTTCAGGGCGGGTATAGTGAGGACAATCCAGCAAGCCATCTGCAAAAGAATCTTCTTCTGCAGAACCCTGATGACCCAGTACGCCCGGAATAAACCGGGAAACAGAGTCAATCAGCGTCATGGCCGGCAGTTCGCCCCCGCTGAGAACGTAATCACCGATTGACCATTCTTCGTCAATCTCGGTTTGGATGATCCGTTCATCAATCCCTTCATAGCGGCCACACACCAGAATCATCTTCTGATTTGACGCCAGCTCACGCACGCCCTCTTGATCGAGTTTGCGCCCCTGAGGCGAAAGATAGATAACCTTGACGCCCTCGCCTGCCGCTGCTTTTGCTGTCTGAATCGCTTCCCGTAAAGGTTGCACCATCATCAGCATACCGGGGCCGCCGCCGTAAGGGCGATCGTCCACAGTGCGATGCCGGTCGTAGGCGAAGTCACGCGGACTCCAGCACTGTACGCTCAGCAGGCCATTTTTAACTGCCCGGCCAGTTACCCCGTAATCGGTGATGGCGCGGAACATGTCAGGAAACAGGCTGATTATACCGATAAACATTTGCCCATCCCTATGCTGCCGTTCCACTCATCTTTTCCGGTCAAATCGGAGGTCAAAAACCAGGATCCCAATCTACTTCAATCACTTGAGCAGTGAGATCGACTTTCTTGATAACCTGCCCATGAAGAAACGGAACCAGCCGCTCCTTCATGCCGAATGCATCTTTCAGGTTTGCCCGCACGACCATCACGTCGTTTGAGCCGGTTTCCATCATGTCGATGACTTTACCCAGCTCATACCCGGTTGTGGTGATTACCTGGCAGCCCATCAGGTCTTTCCAGTAGTAATCATCCTCGCCCAGAGGCGGCAATTGCCCAGAATCCACGACGATTTCGCAATTCGTCAGCAGATTCGCGGCATCCCGATCGTCAATGCCTTTGACTTTGATGATCAGATCCTGACTGTGGCGCTTCCAGTCTTCCAACTCAACAAGCTGCCACTTACCGGCCTGCTGGATAAACCAGGGCTGATAGTCAAAAATGCTTTCGGCGTTTTCGGTGGATGAAAACACTCTGAGCCAACCACGAATGCCGTAAGTAGACCCCATTTTACCGAGTACAATCGGCTGCGTAGGTGCTACCGGTTTGAGTTGCTTGCTCATCGTTGCCACCGCGACAGATTAAGCTGCTTTCTTAGCGTCTTTGATCAGCGCGTGAACGCGATCAGAAACGGTAGCACCCAGACCCAGCCAGTGCTCAATACGGTCCAGATCCAGACGCAGTGCTTCAGCCTGACCAGACGCGATTGGGTTGAAGAAGCCTACGCGCTCGATGAAACGACCGTCACGCGCATTGCGGCTGTCGGTCACTACTACTTGATAGAACGGACGCTTTTTCGCGCCGCCACGTGCCAAACGAATTGTTACCATAACATCCTCTTTAGTTAATAAAACAGCCGGGCCCCATTGAGGGAACGGGGCCCGGGTGCAATATAAAAAGCCCGAAAATTTTACTCATTTTGGCGCAAAAAGCAATCTAAAGCGTACAAAGTTGCTGTGCGCCGCTGTAAATAAATAATCCGGGGTTAACGACCAGGGAAACCAGGCGGCATCATGCCTTTCATGCCACGCATCATTTTGGCCATGCCGCCCTTCTTCATTTTCTTCATCATGCGCTGCATTTCGTCAAACTGCTTCAGCAGCCGGTTGACGTCCTGCACCTGCATCCCCGCGCCCAGCGCGATACGGCGCTTGCGTGAGCCTTTGATAATTTCCGGCTTGGCGCGCTCTTTCAGCGTCATTGAGTTAATGATCGCTTCCATCCGCACCAGAACCTTGTCATCCATCTGCGATTTGACGTTGTCCGGCAGTTGACCGGCGCCCGGCAGCTTGCTCAGCATACTGGCCATGCCGCCCATGTTACGCATCTGTTTCAACTGTTCCAGGAAGTCGGTCAGATCGAAACCGTCGCCCTTTTTCAGCTTGGAGGCCAGTTTTTCCGCCTGTGCACGGTCAACTTTGCTCTCAATATCTTCAATCAGCGACAGCACATCGCCCATGCCCAGAATGCGGGAAGCTACGCGATCGGGATGGAACGGCTCCAGGGCTTCGGTTTTCTCACCCACACCCAGGAATTTAATCGGCTTGCCGGTGATATGGCGGATAGAGAGCGCGGCACCGCCACGGGCATCACCGTCTACTTTGGTCAGCACCACGCCGGTCAGCGGCAGCGCTTCATTAAAGGCTTTCGCGGTGTTGGCAGCGTCCTGGCCGGTCATCGCGTCGACCACAAACAGGGTTTCTACCGGGTTAATCGCGGCATGTACCTGTTTGATTTCGTCCATCATCGCTTCGTCAACGTGCAGGCGGCCTGCGGTATCGACGAGGAGAACGTCATAAAACTTCAGCCTGGCCTGTTGCAGCGCACGGGTGACGATATCCACCGGCTTTTCCTGAGCATCGGACGGGAAGAAATCCACGCCCACCTGCTCGGCCAGGGTTTCCAGCTGTTTAATCGCCGCCGGGCGATAAACGTCCGCGGAGACCACCAGCACTTTTTTCTTGCGCTTTTCGCGCAGGAATTTACCCAGTTTACCCACACTGGTAGTTTTACCTGCACCCTGCAGGCCGGCCATCAGCACCACGGCCGGTGGCTGGGCGGCCAGATTGAGTTCAGAGTTAGCCTCGCCCATGGCATTCATCAATTCGTTTTTAACGATTTTGACGAACTCCTGGCCCGGCGTCAGGCTCTTGTTAACCTCAACCCCAACCGCACTCTCTTTGACACGGTTGATGAAGTCACGCACGACCGGCAGCGCAACATCCGCCTCCAGCAGCGCCATGCGCACTTCACGCAGGGTCTCTTTGATATTCTCTTCGGTCAGCCGCCCGCGGCCGCTGATATTGCGCAGTGTGCGCGACAATCGATCAGTTAAATTATCAAACATCGTCTCTTGCTCAACGTAATGACAGGCCGCCTTGGCGACACAATGGCGGGATTATAACACGAAGTCCGGGCGATCTCTGCCCCGCCGTAGGGGAACGGTTGGAGCGTGACGCCGCTGACGTTATACTGACCCTCTGACTTATTTTTTGATACCCGACGACACCTTATGCCGATTCCTGCCTTCGTGGCCATGATTGCCTACTTGCTCAGCCTTGCGCTGATTCTTCCCAGCCTGGTGCGGCAACAGAGTGGTTTCCGCCGCCTGGCGCTGTTCTGCGCGGCCGTGGCGCTGGTTAGCCATGCCATTGCGCTGGAGCAGCGTATTTTTGGCGTCAATACCGGCCAGAACCTGAGCCTGGTCAATATCGGCTCAATGGTCAGCCTGATTATCTGTACCGTGATGACGATAGTCGCCTCGCGTAACCGCGGCTGGTTTTTGTTACCAATTGTGTATAGTTTCGCCTTGATTAACCTGATTTTTGTCGGGTTGTTACCCGGTGAATTTATTACCCATCTAGAGTCCAGCCCCGGCCTGCTGGTGCATATCGGGCTGGCGCTGTTCTCTTACTCCACGCTTATCATCGCGGCGCTGTATGCCTTCCAGCTCGCCTGGCTCGACTATCTGCTGAAGAATAAGCGCCTCTCTTTTGCCTCTGATATGCCGCCGCTGATGACCATTGAGCGTAAGCTGTTCCACATTACGCAGGTCGGCGTTGTGCTGCTGACGCTGACGCTGTGCACCGGCCTGTTTTATATGGATAACCTGTTCAGCAAGGAGAACGTCCATAAGGCGGTGCTGTCGATCATGGCATGGTTTGTCTATGTTGTTCTGTTGTGGGGGCATTACCATGAGGGCTGGCGCGGCCGCCGCGTAGTCTGGTTCAGCATGGCCGGTGCCGTCCTGCTCACCCTGGCTTACTTTGGCAGCCGGCTGATTCAGCAGATCATGATAGGCTGATATATCGTCATCTGAATTTTTTATACTCCCCTGCCGGGGAGTTCACACTGTTATAAGGAAGACCGCGTTGGAGCACGTCTCTACAGGCACCCTGATTATCACACTGATCATTATGATCATTGTTTCCGCTTACTTTTCTGCCTCTGAAACCGGCATGATGACGCTCAACCGCTACCGGTTACGCCATCAGGCCAAACAGGGGAACCGGGCTGCGCGCCGGGTGGAAAAACTGCTTCAGCAGCCTGACCGGCTGATAAGCCTGGTACTGATCGGGAATAACCTGGTCAATATCCTGGCCTCCGCGCTGGCGACCATTGTCGGGATGCGGCTGTACGGCGATGCCGGGGTCGCGATTGCTACCGGTATCCTGACCTTTGGCGTGCTGCTGTTCGCCGAAGTCTTGCCAAAAACCTTTGCGGCCCTTTACCCCGAGCGCATTGCCTTTCCGAGCAGCCTGCTGCTGATGCCGCTGCAAAAAATCATGCTGCCGCTGGTCTGGTTCCTCAACACGCTGTCACGCCTGCTGATGCGCCTGTTCGGCATCAAAAGCAATGTTCACCTGAGTGATGCCGTCAGTAAAGAGGAGTTGCGCACCATTGTGAATGAGTCCCGCTCCCAGATTTCACGCCGGAATCAGGACATGCTGCTGTCGGTGCTGGATCTGGAAAGTGTGTCGGTGAATGACATCATGGTGCCGCGCAATGAGATTGTCGGCATTGATATCAATGATGACTGGAAGTCGATCATGCGCCAGCTCACGCACTCACCGCATGGCAGGATTGTGCTTTACCGTGAGTCACTTGATGACGTCATCGGCATGTTGCGCGTGCGCGAAGCTTACCGCCTGATGACCGAGAAAAAAGAGTTTAATAAAGAGAACCTGCTGCGTGCCGCCGATGAGATCTACTTTATTCCTGAAGGTACGCCGCTGAATATCCAGCTGGTGAAGTTCCAGCGCAATAAGGAAAAAGTCGGCATTGTGGTGGATGAATACGGTGACATTCAGGGTCTGGTCACGGTAGAAGACATCCTGGAAGAGATCGTGGGTGATTTCACCACTTCGATGTCCCCGACGCTGGCGGAAGAGGTAACGCCGCAAAGCGATGGCTCCGTTCTGATCGAAGGCAGTGCCAACGTGCGTGAGCTGAATAAAGCGTTTAACTGGCGCCTGCCGGCAGAGGATGCACGCACCATTAACGGGATGCTGCTGGAAGTGCTGGAAGAGATCCCACCGGTGAATACCCAGATCCGGATAGAGAACTATGATATCCAGATCCTCGACGTGCAGGACAACATGATTAAACAGGTACGGGTTACGCCGATACAACCGATCCGCGCCAGCGTCGAACAACACTGAGTCCCTGGCCTCAGCCCATACACCTCAGCCATAAAAAAGACGCGATAAACGCGTCTTTTTTGTCACTGAAACCTGCTGAGACTAGATGTGCAGTTCGTGCAGCTTCTCTTTCGGCAGGGCCAGGTCATCATTGTGGTTCACCACCACATCGTGATCCAGGATATGACGCGCAATCTCCTGCGCTTCTTCCAGGGAGTGCATCTGGTACGTGCCGCACTGATACTCGTTCAGTTCCGGAATGGCGCGCTGGTCAGAGACTTTCAGCACATCGGCCATCGCCGCTTTCCAGGCATCCGCCACACGCTGCTCTTCCGGCGTACCAATCAGGCTCATGTAAAAACCGGTACGGCAACCCATCGGTGAAATATCGATAATCTCTACACCGTCACCGTTCAGGTGATTGCGCATGAAGCCGGCGAACAGATGCTCCAGCGTATGGATACCGCGCTCCGGCATCACTTCCAGATTCGGCCGGCAGAAACGCAGATCAAACACGGTAATGGTATCGCCATGAGGTGTATGCATCGTTTTTGCGACACGAACGGCAGGAGCGGCCATCCGGGTATGATCTACAGTAAAGCTATCCAACAGGGGCATCGTGTCACCTCCTCTAAGAAAAAAGATATTTTTAGCGAATTCAGGAAACCTTTTCGCAGTGGGCGGGTCTTAATAAGTGAAAGACGCGCATTTGTTATCATCATCTCTGTTATCAGCGATGTATATTTGGCCACAGTGACTGTGGCCTTTTTCTTTTAGTTTCCGCCATTTACCTTCGACAGAAACTCATCAAAGCTCAATGTGTCCTCAGCTTCCATCGCTGCCTGCCGCTGCAATGAGGCTTGCTGTTCTGCTGCAAGCTTTTCATCAGTGAGAATTTCCAACGGTTCTTCACTCAGCATCTGACGGTACTGTTCAGCCAGTGCCAGCCCGACGCCTTTCAGGCCATTCTCTTTCATAGCCTGCAATATCCGGGCGGAATATGTCAAATCAGGATCATCAAATGATGCAACCAGCTCATCACAGGTTCCCTGATACTGGCGATCGCCATTGACCTTATCCAGCACTTCAGCCACACGACGTAAATCCGCAAACAGTGATTTGCCGACCTCAACCAGTGGCTCAAACGATTCCTCGCAGCCAATGCCGATGGTCTGGCCCGGCTTACGCCCTTCCAGGATCACCCGGTTCCAGTTCTTACGGGTGCACAGCAGTTCATCACTGCTCATCTCCGGCGCATCCGCCAGCGCACACCAGATCAGGAACAGATCCAGGAAACGGGCCTGGGTAATATCGACCCCAACCGGGGAGAACGGGTTGATGTCCAGCGAACGCACTTCAATATACTCAATGCCGCCACGCATCAGGGCATCAGACGGCGTTTCACCGCGACGGGTAACGCGTTTCGGACGAATCGGCGCATACAGCTCATTCTCAATCTGCAATACATTGGTATTCAGTTGCAGATAACGGCCGTCGCGCTTTAACCCCATCGCCGCATACTCTTCAGAAGGCGTGCGAATCGCTTTCTTCAACCCTGCCACATAGGTATTAAGATCGTTGAACGTAATACCGAGATTGCTCTGCGATTTATTGGTATACCCCAGGTCGCTCAGGCGCAGTGAGGTGGCATAAGGCAGGTAACACATGCCTTTTTCATCACGCTCAAAAGGTAATGCACTCTCCCGCCCTTTCAGGAACGAGGAGCAGATCGCCGGCGATGCCCCAAACAGGTAAGGAATCACCCAGCCAAAACGGTAGTAGTTACGGATCAGGCTGAAATAGCCTGCCGAAATCGCCTCTTTGCCGCTTTCCGCATCTTTTACGCCCAACCGCGCCTGCCAGAAAGAGAGCGGCAGCGAGAAGTTATAGTGAACGCCGGAAATGATTTGCATCAGGGCGCCGTAGCGGTTTTTCAGCCCCTCGCGGTACAGGGTTTTCATCTGCCCGATATTGGAGGTGCCGTATTGCGCCAGCTCGATATCCTGCTCGTCACCGACAAAGCAGGGCATACTCAGCGGCCACATCCGCTCTTCGCCCAGCGTGCGGGCGGTGTGCCGGTGAATATCACGCAGGAATGTCAGCAGATGATCAATGTCGCCATCTACCGGCGTGATAAATTCTAACAGCGTTTCCGCAAAGTCCGTGGTAATCCACTCATGCGTTAATGCTGCCCCCAGGGATTCAGGATGCCCGGTGCTGGCCAGTGAACCATCTGCATTCACCCGCAGCGTTTCACGTTCGATGCCGCGGCGGATGCCTTTAATTGCCTGAGGGTGCGCTTCCAGCCATGAAAGTGCTTTGGATACGTCCGGGATCAAATCGACCTCCCGCTCTCAAAAAACGATAACGTGTAAGCAGAGTCGCCAGCTTGCCCCAGGCTGTTTGTTCTGTTTAGTGCCACCAGGACAACCCCTGTAAAGTCAGATAAGCCAACACCAGATAACGGATGCCTTTACCCAGGCAGAGACATAACGTTACCGGCAGCCAGGGCATACGCAGCCAACCTGCAAACACACATAACACATCGCCGACTACAGGCACCCAGCTGAGCAACAGCGCAGCCGGCCCAAAGCGGGTCAGCCAACCGAGGGCGAGTTTATGCCCCCGCTGGGCTGACATCGCCGGTAGAAAGCGTCCTATTACCACATTCGTCAAGCCGCCCAGGGTGTTGCCTGCCGTTGCAGACACCACCAATGCTGCCGGTGCGGTATCGCCGGCAGTTAATAACGCGACCAACAGAATTTCTGAATTTCCCGGCAACAAGGTCGCACTGAGAAAACTACTGCCAAATAATGACGCAATAGCCAGCGCGTCACTCACAAAATACGCACATCGACATAGGCCATATTGGCGCGTTTTGCCGCTTCAATGCCGAAGTCCGCGTCTTCAAATACCACGCACTTCTCAGCGGGAACGCCCATAAGTTCGGCACAGCGTAAAAAAGTATCCGGCGCAGGCTTGGGGTTGCTGACATCATTGGCGCCGACAATCACCTGAAAACAGTCACGCAGCCCAAGATGCCGCAACAGGGCATCAGCCATGCTGTGCTCGCTGCCGGTGCCTACCGCCATCGGGCGGCGGCCATGATATGCTTTGACGACGTCAATCAACGGCAGTGGCCGGACGCTGTCAAACAGCATCTCTTTCACGGCGGCGGTTTTCTCTGCCGCCAGCTGATAGGCATCCAGCGTAGACTGATGCGCATCAATAATCGCCTGGGCAACCCGCCAGGTGGGTGAGCCATTCAGTGCCGTCAGGACATCTGCGTCATAGTGCATGTCATATTTCGTCAGCACATGGTGCCAGGCCTTGCGGTGAGTCGGTTCGGTATCCAATATGGTGCCATCCATATCAAATATCAGTCCTTCGTAACGATCGTACATCGTGTACTCCGCATTCACTGAAAAAGAGAAAAACTACTTTAGCGTAAAGTCTTTTGAATGTCGCATGTTGGTTAATTAGCGGTAACGAAGTGGCACAGACAATCAATCAACCGCAAAACCTGGCGCATGAAAAATTCCCTATAAAACATAAATCAACTGACGTGCGTGTTGAGAACTGATGGTTTAATCACCGCTTAACACGATGAATTTTCGGAATAAACAGGGCAGAGAAACGGTTAAGCGAACCGGGGTAATAGAGGCGCAACCGGGGCAGGAAATAGATCACCGCAGACGTAAACGGATAAAGAAGAGAATCTGTGTTTATACGCAAAGAAATGGGGAACAGGCGTTAATCGCAAGCCAGCGAAAACAAGCAGCGTCAGAAAGCGAGCATAAACAGAAAGTGGGGGTATTAACGTGTTGCCTGGCGCGGGGACAGAATAGGAACAGGATAGAAACACATCGGAAAAACGAGAGAGGGAGACGAATAAAGGAAATTATCTGAAGAAGATGGTGCATCCAGGAGGATTCGAACCTCCGACCGCTCGGTTCGTAGCCGAGTACTCTATCCAGCTGAGCTATGGATGC
>NZ_JAERKB010000005.1:0-262442 GCF_018257325.1 Nissabacter archeti | reverse complement strand
GATGGTGCATCCAGGAGGATTCGAACCTCCGACCGCTCGGTTCGTAGCCGAGTACTCTATCCAGCTGAGCTATGGATGCAACGGAATGACTTCTTCTTACTGCTGTTACTGCGTGCCTTCTTACGGGCGGGTATGGTGTCGCTAAGACCACATTCACTGTCCATACTGCAAAAGTATGGTGCATCCAGGAGGATTCGAACCTCCGACCGCTCGGTTCGTAGCCGAGTACTCTATCCAGCTGAGCTATGGATGCATTTAAATGGCGGTGAGGGAGGGATTCGAACCCTCGATGCAGCTTTTGACCGCATACTCCCTTAGCAGGGGAGCGCCTTCAGCCTCTCGGCCACCTCACCTTACGCCTCTTGCGAGTGCTCTGATTAACTTTCTGAAAGCTCATCGTCGCTGCGTGGCGCACATATTACTTTCCCGCGTTTATAAGTCAAACCCTTTTTTTTCATCTCATGCACGTTTGAACAATTCACGCGCAATATGGGTAGTTTGACGCCAAAATGGTTTTTTTATCAACGCAAAAAGCCGGATGACGCAGAAATATCATGTAGGGGGCGATAAGAAAAAGCGTGAAGAAAAGCGTGCGAAGAGAGGGAAAGAGAACAAAAAGATGATTGGCGCCTCGCTTCCCGCGAGACGCCGGTCAATTTAGTAGGTCGTTTGCTGGGACTTTTCAGCTTGAATGCGTTGGTAGATTTCTTCGCGATGGACAGAAACCTCTTTCGGGGCGTTGACACCAATACGTACCTGGTTACCTTTCACCCCTAATACAGTGACAGTCACCTCATCGCCAATCATGAGGGTTTCACCAACTCGACGAGTCAGAATAAGCATTCTTTGCTCCTTGAAAGATTGTAAGAGTCGGGTCTCTCAGTTTCCCCGCCATTATCCATCATATACTGTGAAAACGTAAACTATGCCACTTACATTAACTGTAAGGTAATCATAGGATCAACGTTAACTCTTTTCAGTTTAGCCGAATTCGGCAGTCTTGTGGCATCTGCCGCGCCGCGCCGCCGCGGCCTGAAACAAAAAACGCCATAGCGCACAAGGCGTTATGGCGTATCAATACGTTTGAATTATTTCAAACTTATAATTTATCTTCGACCCACGCTGTGACGCTTTCCAGCGCCCCCGGCAGAGCGGAAACATCACTGCCGCCCGCCTGCGCCATATCAGGGCGGCCGCCGCCTTTGCCCCCTACCTGCTGGGCAATATGGCCGATCAGCTCACCGGCTTTGACGCGGTCAGTCAGGTCTTTGGTCACCCCGGCAATCAGGCTGACTTTCCCTTCCGCCGTGGTCGCCAGTACGATAATGGCAGAACCCAGCTGGTTTTTGAGATCATCGACCATCGTGCGGAGCATTTTCGGCTCGACGTTATCCAACTGGCTGACCAGCAACGGCGTGCCTTTTACCTGCTTCGCCCGTGAAGAGAGCGATGCGCTTTCCTGAGCAGCCTGCTGGTCTTTCAGTTGCTGCAACTCTTTCTCCAGCTGGCGTGAACGCTCGATCAGGCCACGGATCTTGTCAGAGACACTGTTGGCATCCCCTTTCACCAGATGGGAAATACTTTGCAGCAGGTCAGTTTCCTGGTGGAGTGTGGCAATCGCCCCCTCCCCTGTCACCGCCTCAATACGACGGATACCCGCTGCCGTGCCGGATTCGCTCTGAATGCGGAACAGGCCGATGTCACCGGTGCGGCTGGCGTGTGTGCCACCACACAGCTCTGTGGAGAAGTCACCCATACGCAATACGCGCACGTTGTCTTCATACTTCTCACCAAACAGTGCCATGGCCCCTGCTGCTTTCGCTTCTTCCAACGCCATAATGTTGGTTTCAACCGGCAGGTTACGACGAATCTGGGCGTTAACGATATCTTCTACCGCACGGATCTCGGCAGGCTTCATCGCTTCAAAATGGGAGAAGTCAAAGCGCAGGTATTTATCATTAACCAGCGAGCCTTTCTGCGCCACATGGTCACCCAGTACCTGACGCAACGCTGCGTGCAGCAGGTGGGTCGCGGAGTGGTTCAGACGAATACGGTTACGGCGCGCGACATCAACCTGCGCATCGACGGCGTCATTAACCCGCAGGGTACCCTGGCTGAGCACGCCCTGATGGCCGGTAGCCTGGCCATACTTCTGGGTATCAATCACATCGAACTGGGCCGCTGCCGTGCGCAACTGGCCTTTGTCACCGACCTGGCCGCCGGACTCGGCGTAGAATGGCGTCTCATCCAGCACCACAACGGCGTTGTCACCGGCGTTAATGCTGTCTACCGGCTGACCGTCACGATACAGTGCGATCACTTTCGCCGACAGGTCGAGCTGGTCATAGCCCAGGAACTGCGTGCTGCCATCCACACGGATCAGGCTGTTATAGTCAGCACCAAAGCCGCTCGACTCACGCGCACGGCGGCGCTGCTGTTCCATCGCCTGGTTGAAGCCCTCTTCATCCACCTTCAGGTTACGTTCGCGGCAGACATCGGCGGTCAGATCCAGCGGGAAGCCATAGGTGTCATAGAGGCGGAATGCGGTTTCACCGTCAAGCGTGTCGCCTTTCAGGTTAGCCAGCACATCATCCAGCAGTGCCAGGCCACGCTCCAGCGTGCGGGCGAACTGCTCTTCTTCAGTTTTCAGCACCTGTTCAACCAGTGCCTGCTGGCGTTGCAACTCTTCCGCAGCCGGGCCCATCACCTCAATCAGAGGGGCCACCAGCTTATAGAAGAAGGTCTCTTTCGCGCCCAGCATATTGCCGTGACGGATCGCCCGGCGAATGATACGGCGCAGCACATAGCCGCGGTTCTCATTAGACGGGATCACACCATCAGAGATCAGGAAGGCACAAGAGCGGATGTGGTCAGCAATAACGCGCAGGGATTTGTTGTCCAGATCGGTCGCGCCGGTGACGTTAGCCACGGCACCAATCAGTTTTTTGAACAGATCGATCTCATAGTTGGAGTTCACATGCTGCAGAACGGCGGCAATACGCTCCAGACCCATGCCGGTGTCCACAGACGGCTTCGGCAGCGGTTGCATGGTGCCGTCAGCCTGACGGTTGAACTGCATAAACACCACGTTCCAGATCTCGATATAGCGATCGCCATCTTCGTCCGGGCTGCCCGGCGGGCCACCGGCGATGTGATCGCCGTGATCGAAGAAGATCTCGGTGCACGGGCCGCACGGGCCGGTATCGCCCATCTGCCAGAAGTTGTCAGAGGCGTAAGGTTTGCCTTTATTGTCCCCGATGCGGATGATGCGCTCCTGCGGCACCCCAATCTCTTTCAGCCAGATGTCATAGGCTTCATCATCGGTTTCATACACGGTCACCCACAGCTTCTCTTTCGGCAGGGCAAACCAGTTTTCACTGGTCAGCAGCTCCCAGGCATACTGGATAGCATCATGCTTGAAATAGTCGCCGAAGCTGAAGTTACCCAGCATTTCAAAGAAAGTATGGTGGCGCGCGGTATACCCGACGTTTTCGAGGTCATTGTGCTTACCGCCCGCACGGACGCAACGCTGTGAGGTCGTGGCGCGTGAATAGGCACGCTTGTCCAGGCCAAGGAAAACATCCTTGAATTGGTTCATCCCGGCATTGGTAAACAGCAATGTCGGATCGTTATTGGGAACCAAAGAGCTGCTTGATACAACCTGGTGTCCCTTGCTCTGGAAAAAATCGAGAAACGCTTGACGGATCTCAGCGGTGCTCTTGCTCATAAATGTCCCGGAATCAGGCTAAAAGAACAGCCCGTAAGCAGTATGCTCAGCATCTTGATGCCGGCGCACTGCTTACGAACAAAAAGTGGGAATAAGATAAAATTTCTTCAGTGGGAAGTAAAATCCAGTATGCGCTCATTCATCAAAATCGCGATAAATTGACTGTATCTCTTCCTGAAAAAAGCCCCGGTATTGCAGAAAGCGCTGCACTTTGGCCTTTTCTTTCCACTCTGTCGGCAACTGTTCGCCAAACTTGCGCTCCGCCAGATCGCGCGCCTGCCGGCACCAGTCCACTTCCGTCTCCTCAAAGCCGGTATTAATCACCTCTTTTGCCACACCTTTCTGCGTAAGCTCTGAGCGGATGCGCTGAGGGCCATACCCTTTACGGCTGCGGCTGTTGATATAGCTTTGCGTAAAACGGGCATCGTCCAGATAGTGGTGCTCCAGGCAATACAGGATAATTTTTTCAACCAACTGTGGGTCGATCTCTTCTGCCGGTGGCGGTGCATAAACCGGTGCAGGGGGAGTCTCAGCGTCGTCATCAGTACGGTGTGGGGGGCGGCGCGAGAAAGAGGCGTTGCGGCGCGGTGCCATGACCGGTGGGGTTTCCAGCTTACGGCGCAGTTCCGTCTCGCTGTGATCGCGCTGGGCAAGCAGGCGCATTGCCCTGGCCAGCAGGGTATTGAGCTGCTCTTTCTCAGAGCGCCCAGGTTGGGAGGGATCATGGCTCATCAGCACTCTCCTTCAAAATCGCGGGGCGGCCGGGCATATCGTGTACCGGGCTGGCCATGCACATAAAAAAACAGCCAGAGTGTTTGCACACTCTGGCTGGTTCAGCTCAGAAAGAATCGATTAAAACTCTTCGCTCATCTCTGCGCTGTCATCATCAAGGTTTTCTGTCGCGGTAGCGGCATTTTCACCATTGTTGGTCAGCAACAGCTCACGCAGTTTCTTGTCCAGTTCAGCTGCAATAGCCGGGTTCTCTTTCAGGTAGTTACAGGCATTTGCTTTACCCTGACCGATCTTGTCGCCGTTGTAGCTGTACCAGGCACCGGCTTTCTCGACCAGTTTGTGTTTCACGCCCAGGTCAATCAGCTCGCCGTTGATGTTGATGCCTTCGCCATACATGATCTGGAACTCAGCCTGCTTGAATGGCGCAGCAACTTTGTTCTTGACCACTTTCACGCGGGTTTCGCTGCCCACGACCACGTCGCCCTCTTTAATCGCACCGATACGGCGGATATCGAGACGCACAGAGGCGTAGAACTTCAGGGCGTTACCCCCGGTGGTGGTTTCTGGGTTACCGAACATCACACCAATCTTCATACGGATCTGGTTGATGAAGATCAGCAGGGTGTTGGCCTGCTTCAGGTTACCGGCCAGTTTACGCATCGCCTGGCTCATCATACGGGCGGCCAGACCCATATGCGAATCACCGATTTCGCCTTCGATTTCTGCTTTGGGCGTCAGGGCTGCCACGGAGTCAACGATGATGACGTCAACCGCGCCGGAACGGGTCAGCGCATCACAGATCTCAAGGGCCTGCTCGCCGGTGTCCGGCTGGGAGCAGAGCAGGTTATCAATGTCTACGCCCAGTTTCTTAGCGTAGACCGGGTCCAGCGCGTGCTCAGCATCGATGAAGGCACAGGTTTTGCCTTCACGCTGTGCCGCTGCGATGACCTGCAGGGTCAGCGTGGTTTTACCGGAAGATTCCGGGCCATAAATCTCAACGATACGGCCCATCGGTAAACCACCCGCACCCAGCGCAATATCAAGCGACAGAGAACCGGTAGAGATCGTTTCCACGTCCATAGAGCGATCTTCACCGAGGCGCATGATGGAGCCTTTGCCGAATTGTTTTTCAATCTGGCCCAGTGCTGCAGCTAACGCCTTTTGCTTATTCTCATCAATAGCCATGTTGACTCCTCTACGGACAGCAGTAGGTCACCCCTGGGCTGTCACTGATTGTAATTTGGTATACTGGAAAACGAGATGAATTATACTGTATACGTATACAGTACCACAAGCTTATTTTTCCAGAAATTCATCAAGTAGGGTTTGCAGCGCGAAAACAGCGGCTTGCATTCTTACCGCCTCACGGTCACCGGAAAAGCACTGCTTTACCGCCATCATCCGGCCATCTTCCGCGGCTATGCCGAACCACACGGTACCGACCGGCTTGGCATCCGTGCCGCCGCCCGGCCCGGCGATCCCGCTGATGGACACAGCGTAGTCTGCACCCGCCGCTTTCAGGGCACCGAATGCCATTTCCCGCACCACCGGCTCACTGACCGCGCCATGCGCCTGTAACGTGGATTCCGCCACCCCCAGCATCTCATGCTTGGCCGCGTTGCTGTACGTCACAAAGCCACGATCAAACCAGGCGGAACTGCCGGCAATATCCGTAATGGACTTGGCCACCAGCCCACCGGTGCAGGACTCTGCACAGGTTACCCAGGCTGACGCCGCCTGAAGGCGCTCGCCGAGGCGCACGCTCAGCGCATGCAGGTTTTTTTCACTCATCACATATCCCGTCTGTGAAGAAGGTAAGTGGGTCCAATGTTAGCACTTCTCAAGGGAAGCATGAGCGATCCTGCACTATTTTGCGAGACGCGCCGAAGGACCGGACAAAAAGGCCGGTGATTGATGCGGATGCGTTTTCAACCCCTGGGCCACCTGTTAACATCACGCCTATTCTGAGCAAGGCCGGCGGTGTACGCGCCTTCCATTCTCAGGCTGCGGAAGTGCCCGGCAGCCTGGCCCAACCTTATTGCAGTGAAAATCAGATTGCCGTGAAAAACTACATTACCGTGAAAAACTATGGAAAATAACGCTTACGCAGACCACACGCCAATGATGCAGCAGTATCTGCGTCTCAAGGCCGATCATCCTGAGATCCTGTTGTTTTACCGGATGGGGGATTTCTACGAGCTGTTCTATGACGATGCCAGGCGCGCATCCCAGTTGCTGGATATCTCCCTGACCAAGCGCGGCCAGTCTGCCGGCGAGCCGATCCCAATGGCGGGCGTGCCGCATCACGCGGTTGAAAACTATCTGGCGAAGCTGGTGCAATTAGGTGAGTCGGTCGCCCTGTGTGAACAGATTGGCGATCCGGCGGCCAGCAAAGGCCCGGTCGAGCGTAAAGTCGTCCGGATTGTCACCCCCGGTACCGTCAGTGATGAGGCGCTGCTGAAAGAGCGTCAGGATAACCTGCTGGCCGCCATCTGGCGTGACAGCCGGGGGTTTGGGTATGCCACGCTCGACATCAGCTCCGGCCGTTTCCAGGTAGTGGAACCCGCGGATAATGAAACCATGGCCGCTGAATTGCAGCGCACCAACCCGGCCGAATTGCTCTATCCGGAAAGTTTCCCGGAGATGGCGCTGATTGAACAACGCCGTGGCCTGCGCCGCCGCCCGGAGTGGGAGTTCGAACTCGACACCGCCCGCCAGCAGCTGAACCTGCAATTCGGCACCCGTGACCTGACCGGCTTTGGGGTGGAACAGGCACCCCAGGCGCTGCGCGCGGCCGGCTGCCTGTTGCAGTATGTGAAAGATACCCAGCGTACTGCCCTGCCCCACATCCGTGGCCTCACGATGGAGCGCCAGCAGGACGGCATCATCATGGACGCCGCCACCCGCCGCAACCTGGAAATCACGCAGAATCTGGCGGGCGGCACGGAAAACACCTTGTCGGCGATTCTGGATTGTTGCGTAACGCCAATGGGCAGCCGGATGCTGAAACGCTGGCTGCATATGCCAAGCCGTAACCAGACGTTGCTGATGCAGCGCCAGCAGAGCATCGCCGCGCTGCAACCTCTGGTGGACGATCTGCAGCCATTGCTGCGGCAGGTGGGTGACCTGGAACGTATCCTGGCGCGGCTGGCCCTGCGCAGCGCCCGCCCGCGCGATCTGGCACGGATGCGCCATGCCATGCAGCAGTTACCGGCGATTCGTGAACTTCTGACGCCGCTGACCGGCGGGCACCTGCCTGCCCTGCTGGCCCAGACCGGTGAATTCAGTGAGCTTCTGGCGCTGCTGGAGAGAGCCATTATCGAGTCCCCGCCGGTGCTGGTGCGTGACGGCGGCGTGATTGCGCCGGGTTACCATGCCGAGCTGGATGAGTGGCGCGCCCTGGCTGACGGTGCCACGGATTACCTGGATCGTCTGGAAATCCGTGAACGTGAGAAGCTGGGCCTCGATACCCTGAAAGTCGGCTTCAACGGCGTGCATGGTTACTTTATCCAGGTCAGCCGCGGCCAGAGCCACCTGGTGCCGATGCACTACGTGCGCCGACAGACGCTGAAAAATGCCGAGCGCTACATCATTCCAGAGCTGAAAGAGTATGAAGACAAGGTGCTGACGTCGAAAGGCAAAGCGCTGGCGCTGGAGAAGTCGCTCTATGATGAGCTGTTTGACCTGCTGCTGCCGCATCTGCCCGAGCTGCAACAGAGTGCGGCGGCCCTGGCAGAGCTGGATGTGCTGAGCAACCTTGCCGAGCGGGCCGACACCCTGAACTATACCTGCCCGACGCTGAGCGATCAGCCCGGCATCCGCATTACCGGCGGGCGGCACCCGGTGGTTGAACAGGTACTGAAAGATCCGTTTATCGCCAACCCGCTGGCGTTGTCCCCGGCACGGCGGATGCTGATCATCACCGGCCCCAATATGGGCGGTAAAAGTACCTACATGCGTCAGGCGGCGTTGATTGTGCTGATGGCGCACATCGGCAGTTTTGTGCCGGCAGAGGGCGCCATCATCGGCCCGGTGGACCGCATTTTCACCCGCGTGGGTGCAGCGGACGATCTGGCGTCAGGCCGCTCTACTTTCATGGTAGAGATGACCGAAACCGCCAACATCCTGCACAACGCCACCGAAAACAGCCTGGTGCTGATGGATGAGGTCGGCCGCGGGACGTCCACTTACGACGGCCTCTCTCTGGCCTGGGCCTGTGCGGAAAACCTCGCCAGCCGCATCAAAGCGATGACGCTGTTTGCCACCCACTACTTTGAGCTGACCACCCTGCCGGAAAAAATGGAAGGTGTGGTGAACATCCATCTGGATGCGGTAGAGCACGGTGACACCATCGCGTTTATGCACAATGTCCAGGAGGGCGCGGCCAGTAAAAGTTATGGTCTGGCGGTGGCCTCGCTGGCCGGCGTGCCGCGCGATGTGATTAAACGCGCCCGGCAGAAGCTGCGTGAGCTGGAAAGCCTTTCCAATCAGGCAGCGGGCAGCCATGTCGACAGCGCGCAGCTGACGTTACTGAGTGAGGAAACCTCACCGGCCGTCGAGGCGCTGGAAGCGCTGGACCCGGACACCCTCTCCCCACGTCAGGCACTGGAGTGGATCTACCGCCTGAAGAATATGGTGTAGACGCAGAGTAAGTCAGTAAGGCAGTGAGCACAGAAGGCAGTGAGCGATCCGGAGCCGGATCGTTTGCGCAGGCTGTGCGAAGCGCCTGCCTGCGGGCCACGATCCTCAGGATCGCCAGGGATCTGATCCGGCCTATCCCTGACTTTCAGGCCCTGTCTTTCAGGCATAAAAAAACGGTGGGCAAGGCCCACCGTTTTTAAGGTACTTCCTTCAATGAATCATTAACTTCCTGAGCAGGTTAATGATTCACGGCTTTTCCAGAGCATATGGGCAGCCCGCTTATTCGCGGAAAAGTGCCTCAATGCTCAGCCCCTGACCCTGCAGAATTTCACGCAGGCGGCGCAGACCTTCAACCTGAATCTGACGAACACGTTCACGAGTCAGACCAATTTCACGGCCCACATCTTCCAGTGTGGCAGCTTCGTAGCCCAAGAGGCCGAAACGACGCGCCAACACTTCACGCTGTTTGGCGTTCAGTTCGAACAGCCATTTAACGATGCTTTGTTTCATATCATCGTCTTGCGTGGTGTCTTCCGGACCGTTGTCTTTCTCGTCTGCCAGAATATCCAGCAGCGCTTTCTCTGAGTCGCCACCCAGTGGCGTATCTACCGACGTGATGCGCTCATTCAGGCGCAACATACGGCTTACATCATCAACCGGTTTGTCGAGTTGCTCGGCAATCTCTTCCGCACTCGGTTCATGATCCAACTTGTGAGAAAGTTCACGCGCAGTACGCAGATAAACGTTCAGTTCTTTCACGATGTGGATCGGCAGACGAATAGTACGGGTTTGATTCATGATCGCCCGTTCAATGGTCTGGCGGATCCACCAGGTTGCATAGGTAGAAAATCGGAAGCCGCGCTCCGGGTCAAATTTCTCAACGGCACGGATCAGGCCAAGGTTACCTTCCTCGATCAGATCCAACAGTGCCAGACCACGGTTGCTGTAACGGCGGGCGATCTTCACTACCAAACGTAAGTTACTTTCAATCATCCGGCGGCGGGACGGCACGTCACCGCGCAATGCACGCCGCGCGAAATAAACCTCTTCCTCTGCGGTCAGAAGAGGCGAATAACCAATTTCTCCGAGATACAGTTGAGTTGCATCCAGCACTCGTTGGCTCACAGCTTGTGATAACAGTTCTTCCTCAGAAGCCTCGTTATCAACAGGCTCTTCAACGAGCGCTTTCTCGTCAAAGTTCTCACCGCCGTTCTCGTCGAAATCCGCGTCATCATGTAACTCGTTAACTTTCAGCGTACTTTGGCTCATAAGCTGCTCCTACCCGTGATCCCGAGGCAGAATACAAGGATTCTGCCCAATTTATCGCTGCGGAAGATAACGCAGCGGGTTTACGGATTTCCCCTTGTAACGAATTTCAAAATGTAATCTTACTGAACTGGTTCCGGTGCTACCCATGGTCGCGATTTTTTGACCCGCCTGCACTTCTTGTTGTTCCCGGACCAGCATTGTGTCGTTATGTGCATAGGCGCTCAGGTAATCATCATTGTGTTTAATGATGATCAGATTACCGTAACCGCGAAGCGCATTCCCTGCATACACTACACGCCCACTGGCGGTAGCAACGATGGACTGGCCGCGCGAACCGGCGATATCGATCCCCTTATTGCCTCCCTCAGATGCTGAGAAGCTATCGATAATCTTACCGTCAGTAGGCCATCTCCAGCTGCTTACCGGCGTGCCGGTATTCGCTGTACTGCTGACGGTGGTGCTCGGTGCGGTAACAGGTGCGGTCGTAGCAACTACCGCGCCCGATGAAGGCAACATCTTACCTACATTCTGTTTACCAGAACTAGCAGAATACGCGGTAGTTGGACGAGAATCAACCGTTGCGCTTTGGATCTGTGTGCTGGAAGGGGGTTTCGGTACCCCATTACGGGTGGCGTCAGAGGCCACTAAAGCCCCGCCGGTACTGGCTCCGGACGATACGTTATTGATCTGGATCGTTTGCCCAACATTTAAGCTATAAGGGGCAGAAATGCTGTTGCGCGCCGCAAGATCACGGAAGTCATTGCCTGTTATCCAGGCGATATAAAACAGGGTGTCACCACGTTTTACCGTGTAGGTGCTGCCGGTGTAGCTGCCTTTGGGAATGGAATTATAGCTGCGATTATAAACAATCCGCCCGCCCGGCGCGGTCTGCCCGCCGCCTTGCGCTGACGGGGTATTCATCATGCCGCCCCGGCTGCCGCCACCGCCGCTGACGTCAGAGATAGGGGCGGAGGTGGTGGCGTTGTTGGAACAGCCGGCCAACCATAAACTCACTACTGTACATGCCGCAATACGACGCAATGTAATAACTGGGCTTCCCGTGCTCATCATTCCCCCATAACAGCAATATCAGTGAACTATCCAAAAAACCTTATCAATCCGCCGCAAAAAGGCAACTTTCCCGCCCTGCGCGAGGTAAGGTTCCCTTGCCCCTACGGATTGCAGGCAGCAAGAGAGAAAAACGCTGCCACGGATGCTATCAACATCGCCGGTGCAGCACCATAGGAGAGTGACACGGAATTTACTCTTGCCGGCCGGGCAGAAACCCCGGCGGCATAAGGCGGCGGCAACGAATCAGGCCAAATCCCCTTTCACCAGCGGCACAAAGCGCACCGCCTCAATGGTTTCGACCTTGAATTCGTTGTTTTTGCGTTGGATGCGTTGCAGAAGTTGGGCGTGCTCGCCAACCGGCAGCACCAGAATGCCGCCCTCATCGAGCTGTTCCAGCAGCGCCTGCGGCACTTCAGGCGGCGCGGCGGTCACAATGATGGCGTCAAACGGCGCACGGGCCGGCCAGCCGAGCCAGCCGTCGCCGTGGCGGGTCGAGATATTGTGCAAATCCAGTTGCTTAAACCGGCGTTTAGCCTGCCACTGCAATCCTTTGATGCGTTCCACCGAGCAGACATGGTCAACCAGATGCGCCAGAATCGCTGTCTGGTAGCCGGAGCCGGTGCCGATCTCCAGCACCCGTGAACCGGGTGACAGCTGCAACAGCGCCGTCATCCGCGCGACCACATAAGGCTGTGAGATCGTCTGGCCGGAGCCAATCGGCAAAGCGGTGTTGTCATAGGCGCTGTGCTCAAACGCCTCATCCACGAAACGCTCCCGCGGCACTGCCTCGATGGCCTGCAGCAACCGCTCCTCCTGAATGCCCTGCTGGCGGAGCTGGTCCAGCAGGATTCGCATACGACTGTTCACCATTCCCCGTTGACCTCGGCGTTGGTTAACCATCTCTCCACGACATCCTGTGCCGCGTAGGCCGTTAAATCGACCTGAAGCGGTGTGACGGAAACATATCCCTCTTCAAGTGCGGCAAAATCGGTGCCCGGCGCGTAATCAAATTTTGCGCCGGGCGGGCCGATCCACCATAAATCCTGCCCGCGCGGGTCCTGCTGGTGAATCACCTGGTCAGCCGGGTGGCGGCTGCCGCAACGGGTGACCTTGATGCCTTTGATGGCGGACAGCGGCAAATCCGGGACGTTGATGTTCAGGATCTTGCCGGTTCGCAGCGGTTCGCGCTGCAATGCCCGCAGGATCGCACAGGTTACCGCGGCCGCCGTGTCATAATGCCGGTGCCCGTCCAGTGACACCGCCAGCGCCGGATAACCAAGATGACGCCCTTCGGTGGCCGCGGCGACAGTCCCGGAGTAGATCACATCATCCCCCAGGTTCGCCCCGGCATTAATCCCGGAGACCACGATATCCGGCCGCGGCCGCATCAGCTGGTTAACGCCCAGATAGACGCAATCGGTCGGCGTGCCCTGCTGTACGGCGATATCGCCGTTGGGCAGCGCCAGGGTGCGCAACGGGGCATCCAGCGTCAGTGCGTTCGACGCCCCGCTGCGGTTGCGGTCGGGTGCCACCACCTGCACCTCCGCAAACTCCCTGAGCGCAGCGGCCAGGGTCTGAATCCCCGGCGCGCTAACGCCATCATCATTACTCAGTAAGATCCGCATTATCGTTGCCCTGCCGCAGGATTTCACGTACCACACTGGTGGCGAAGCTGCCGGCCGGCAGCCAGAAATTCAGTTCAAGCGTGACGTCATCCCACCAGTTCCACTGCATCTGTTGCGGGTAGAGCAACAGCGCGCGCCGCGCCGGCTCAACCCGCTCACGCTTCACTAAGCCCAGCAGATCGCCCTGATCGGCCAGGCAGGCCAGCTCCAGCGCCTCTGCGGCAGCCTGGGTGCCGAGGTCACCGTCGCCCGGCAACGGGGCGGTGATTTGCAGTTCACCCGCGTCGAGGCGCGCCTGGAGCGTCTCCAGTTCGTCTTCTTTCGCGACAAACCAGCTGCCGCGCCCGCTGAGTTGCAGGGCATCGCCCGCCAGCACGGTGCGGTGCAGCCCCTGCGCCAGACGCTCCGCGGCGATCAGGTTAAACAGGGCGCTGCGGCTGGCCGACAGGTAAAAACTGCGCTTGCTGCGCTCTTTCACGCGGATCTCGTCACGCGCCCAACGCGCCGCCTGCACCAGATTATTGCCGCCATGCCCAAAACGCTGCACGCCGAAGTAGTTCGGCACGCCCTGCTCAGCAATGCGTGCCAGCCGCTGCTCGACGTCTGCCCGGTCAGTGACCTGACGCAGAATCAGCGTAAAGGCGTTGCCCTTCAGCGCGCCGATGCGCAGCTTACGGCGCTGGCGGGCGCTGGCCAGCACCTCGCACCCTTCCAGCTGGAACGCCGCGAGATCGGGCGATTCTTTGCCGGGCAGATGCAGGCAGAACCACTGTTCGGTGACTGCATGGCGATCTTTCAGCCCGGCATAGCTCACGGCACGGGCCGGGATGCCGGCAAAACGCGCCAGCGCATCGGCGACGAACTGGGTATTGCAGCCGTTTTTACGGATGCGCACCAGCAGGTGTTCGCCTTCGCCATCCGGCTCAAAGCCCAGATCTTCGCGTACCTGGAAATCTTCCGGGTTGGCTTTCAGCAGGCCGCCGGAGCGCGGCTCGCCATGCAGCCAGGTCAGCGTAGTCATGTCCATCACATCAGGCCTTAATCAGCAGGGCGACGGCGGCACAGGCAATGCCTTCGCCACGCCCGGTAAAACCGAGCTGCTCAGTGGTGGTCGCCTTCACGTTGACGTCATCCATATGGCACTGCAAATCTTCGGCCAGATTGACCCGCATCTGCGGAATGTGCGGAGCCATTTTCGGCGCCTGCGCAATCAGGGTGATGTCGAGGTTACCGAGGCGGTAGCCTTTGGCCTGAATGCGGCGGTAAGCCTCACGCAGCAGGGCGCGGCTGTCTGCGCCTTTGTACGCCGGGTCGGTATCCGGGAAGAGTTTGCCGATGTCGCCCAGCGCCGCAGCACCCAGCAGTGCATCGGTGGCCGCATGCAGCGCCACGTCACCGTCGGAGTGCGCCAGCAGCCCTTGCGGGTACGGAATGCGCACGCCACCGATCACCAACGGACCTTCTCCACCAAATTTATGTACATCAAATCCGTGACCGATACGCATCATGCGCTCTCCTGTGTTAAAAAATGAGATAAATAAAATGCCGCCAGCGCCAGATCTTCCGGCTGCGTCACTTTGATATTGTCAGCGCGCCCGGTCACCAGTTGCGGATGGTAACCGCAATACTCCAGTGCCGACGCTTCGTCCGTGATGGTTGCCCCTTCGCGCAGCGCCCGGCTGAGGCACGCTTTCAGCAGCGCCAGCGGAAAAAGCTGCGGCGTCAGGGCGTGCCACAGGTTCTGGCGGTCAACGGTGTGCGCCACCGCCGCCACGCCCGCCTCGGCCCGCTTCATGGTATCCCGCACCGGGGCGGCCAGAATGCCGCCGACCTTGCTGGTCGCGGTGATCGCCAGCAGGCGCGCCAGATCGTCCTGATGCAGGCAGGGGCGCGCGGCGTCATGCACCAGCACCCACTGCGCGTCACCGGCGCATTCAAGGCCGGCCAGCACCGAGTCAGCACGCTCTGAACCGCCTGACACTACGTTAATCCGGCGGTCAGCGGCAATCGGCAATTGCCTGAAATGCGTGTCCTGTGGGCTGACGGCCACAATCACGCGGTTGATGCGCGGGTGGCGCAGCAACGCCGTGATGGCATGTTCAATCAGGGTCTGGTGGCCGATGGTGAGGTACTGCTTCGGGCATTGTGCCTGCATACGGCTGCCGATTCCGGCGGCCGGCACAACGGCAATGATCTCTGGAAGGGAACCTGCGTTGTTCATCTGATTAGTGTGCGTTGTTTTGAGCAGACGCAGTGGTTGCGCTGCGTTTGGATTGGTCAGGCACCAGCCGGTAGAAGGTTTCGCCCGGTTTAATCATCCCGAGTTCGTTGCGCGCGCGCTCCTCGATCGCTTCCTGACCGCCATTCAAATCATCTATTTCAGCAAAAAGCTGATCGTTCCGTGATTTCAGCTTGGCGTTGTTGGCCTTCTGGACCGCAACGTCATCATCCACCCGGATATAATCGTGAATACCATTCTTGCCCAGCCACAGCGAATACTGGAGCCAGCCAAGTAAAACCAATAACAGCAGCGTTAATTTACCCATGCCCGCCCCCTGAAAAACCCGGCAATCATCCCATAACTTTACGTCCGACTCCACATGCGCAATGCATTGGCCGGGCGATTAGGCAACGAAGTATACCGGGATAACAGGCTCCCCCGGCGGCAGGCCGGCAGAAAAAAGGGGAAAACAGGGCAGAAAGGCGGCCGGGCTTACCAGCCGGTCAGAAAGGAGAACACCATCCAGAACAGGCAGACAACCATTGCGCCGCTGATCAGCAACGTCAGCAGCACATGGCCGCGCAGCAACATACTGACGGCGATGCCGACCAGTACTGACACCGGCATCAGCGTCAGGAAAAAGGGCCAGGTATAAATCAGGAAAAACAGCGTGTTTGCACCATACACCACAAAGGGAATGGCAAACGCCAGCCAATAGAAGATAAACCCCGAGCAGCCGCCCAGAAAAGAGTAAGACGGCTCCTCACCCTCATGCCGGTCAGCCGCCGGACGCAGTGGCCGCGACGGCTCAGTGGCCGGGCGGCCGGCAGTGGAATAGGGGCTGATATTCTGCATACGGTGATCCCTGTGGTCTCAGTGCGGCAGCACGTTTTTACACGCGTTTCCGCAGCCGGTTCAGGGTTCGATAATAACGCGGCGACGCAGAACGTCTAACATTTGCTCGACCAAATTTGTTACTAATTGTTCACCTTTCAAGTGGATATCCGGAGCCTCAGGGGCTTCGTAAACCGAGTCAATGCCGGTGAAGTTTTTCAGCTCCCCTGCCCGCGCTTTTTTGTATAACCCTTTGGGATCACGGGCTTCGCACAATTCCAATGGCGTGTCGACAAACACCTCAATAAAGCGGTCGCCGAGCAGCTCACGCACCATCTGCCGTTCGGCACGGTGCGGTGAAATAAAGGCGGTGAGCACCACCAGCCCGGCGTCCACCATCAGTTTGGCGACTTCGCCGACCCGGCGGATATTTTCGCGCCGGTCATCGTCGGAAAAGCCCAGATCGCGGCACAGCCCGTGGCGGACATTGTCGCCGTCCAGCAGATAAGTGCTGACCCCGTGGGCGTGCAGCGCCTGCTCCAGCGCCCCGGCCACCGTGGACTTGCCGGAGCCGGACAGCCCGGTAAACCACAGCACCGCGCCCTGGTGGCGGTGCAGCGCCTCGCGGTCCGCACGCGCAATGGCGTGCGGGTGCCAGACGATGTTTTCATCGCGTTCAGACACGTTTATTTACCACCCAGCAAATCACGCGCACCCCAGTGCGGGAAGTGGCGGCGCACCAGCGCGTTCAACTCCAGCTCGAACGCGCTGAAGGCGCCCGGCTCTTCAAACACGGTGTCCAGCGCTTCGCGCACCATGCCTGCGCCCACGGTGACGTTGGTCAGGCGATCGATAAAGATCATGCCGCCGGTCACTGCGTTGGCCTGGTAGTTGTCCAGCATCAGCGGCTCATCAAAGGTCAGCTCCACCAGCCCGATGCCGTTCAGCGGCAGGTTTTCCACCACGCGCTGGGTCAGGGAGTTAATCTCCACCTGATACTGGATGTTCTCCACCCGCGCACGGGATTTCTTCCCGGCGATTTTGATGTCGTAACTCTGCCCCGGCACCAGCGGCTGCTCGGCCATCCACACCACGTCCACCAGCGCATGGTGCACCGGCTTCAGGCTATCGGCCGCATCCACCAGCAGGTCACCACGGCTGATGTCGATCTCATCTTTCAGTACCAGCGTGATCGCCTCACCGGCCCAGGCTTCCTGCAAATCACCGTCAAAGGTGACAATGCGCGCCACCGTGGACTCGACGCCGGACGGCAGCACTTTCACCCGTTGGCCGACGCGCACCACACCGGCCGCCAGCGTGCCGGCGTAACCGCGGAAGTCGAGGTTCGGGCGGTTGACATACTGCACCGGGAAGCGCAGCGGCTGTTGCTCACTGATGTTGATGACGTTGACGGTCTCCAGCATCTCCAGCAGCGTCGGGCCGGTATACCAGCCCATTTTGCTGCTCTGGGTTGCGACGTTGTCCCCTTCCAGGGCGGACATCGGCACAAATTTGATGTCGAGATCGGCCGGCAGTTGCTGGGCGAAATCGAGGTAATCCTGCTTGAACTGCTCGTAGACGGTTTCGCTGTAGTCCACCAGGTCCATTTTGTTCACCGCCACCACCAGGTGACGGATGCCCAGCAGCGTGGCGATAAAGCTGTGGCGGCGGGTCTGGTCCAGCACCCCTTTACGGGCGTCGATCAGCAAAATCGCCAGGTCACAGGTCGAGGCACCGGTCGCCATGTTGCGGGTGTACTGCTCATGCCCCGGCGTGTCGGCGATGATAAATTTGCGCTTCTCAGTGGAGAAGTAGCGGTAAGCCACATCAATGGTGATGCCCTGCTCGCGCTCCGCCTGGAGGCCGTCCACCAGCAGCGCCAGATCGAGTTTCTCGCCCTGGGTGCCGTGGCGTTTGCTGTCGTTGTGCAGCGAAGAGAGCTGGTCTTCATAGATCTGGCGGGTGTCATGCAGCAGGCGGCCAATCAGCGTGGATTTGCCGTCATCGACACTGCCGCAGGTCAGGAAACGCAGCAGGCTTTTGTGCTGCTGGCTCTTCAGGTAGCCTTCGACGCCACCCTGTTCGGCGATCTGTTGTGCAATTGCATTATTCATCTGGCGGCTCCTTAGAAATATCCCTGACGCTTTTTCAATTCCATCGACCCGGCCTGATCGCGGTCGATGGCGCGCCCCTGGCGCTCACTGGTGGTGGAGACCAGCATCTCCTCGATGATCTCCGGCAGCGTTTGCGCCCCGGATTCCACCGCGCCGGTCAGCGGCCAGCAGCCGAGGGTACGGAAGCGCACCATCTTCTGCTCAATCACTTCGCCCGGTTGCAGGTCGATGCGGTCATCGTCCACCATCAGCAACATGCCGTCGCGCTCAAGCACCGGGCGCGGCGCGGCCAGGTAGAGCGGCACAATCTCAATATTTTCCAGGTAGATATATTGCCAGATGTCCAGCTCCGTCCAGTTCGACAGCGGGAAGACGCGGATGCTCTCCCCTTTGTTGATCTGGCCGTTGTAGTTATGCCACAGCTCCGGGCGCTGGTTTTTCGGGTCCCAGCGGTGGAAGCGGTCACGGAAGGAGTAGATACGCTCCTTGGCGCGCGATTTTTCCTCATCACGGCGGGCGCCGCCGAACGCGGCATCAAAGCCGTATTTGTTCAGCGCCTGCTTCAGCCCTTCGGTTTTCATGATGTCGGTGTGTTTGGCGCTGCCGTGGACGAACGGGTTAATGCCCATCGCCACCCCTTCCGGGTTTTTGTGCACCAGCAGCTCGCAGCCATAATTTTTGGCGGTGCGGTCGCGGAAGTCGTACATTTCGCGGAATTTCCAGCCGGTGTCCACATGCAGCAGCGGGAACGGCAGCGTGCCGGGGTAGAAGGCTTTGCGCGCCAGGTGCAGCATCACCGACGAGTCTTTCCCGATGGAGTAGAGCATCACCGGGTTACCGAATTCAGCGGCGACCTCACGGATGATATGGATGCTCTCCGCCTCCAGTTGCCGCAAATGTGTGAGTCGTTTTTCGTCCATAACAGATCCTTAAGCCAAATTCACGACGGACGGGCGTTGGAAGCCGTCTGCCTGCGGTTGATGCCCAAACCAGGCGAGTTGCGAATGGAGTGAAACCACTTCGCCAATCACCAGCAGCGCCGGTGTCGGTGCCTGTTGAGCCAGAATATCGAGTTGCGCCAGGGTGCCGGTCAGCACCTGCTGGTCGGCACGGGTGCCGCGGCCAATCACCGCTGCCGGGGTGTCGGCGGCGCGGCCGTGGGCGATCAGCTGTGCGCTGATTTCCGCCGCTTTGACGGTGCCCATATAAATCGCCAGCGTCTGGCGGCTGCGGGCCAGCGTCGCCCAGTCAAAGGCGTCGCCGTCCGGGCGGCAGTGGCCGGTAATAAACAGTACGCTCTGCGCATGGTCACGGTGGGTCAGCGGGATACCGGCATAGGCGGTGGCCCCGGCGGCAGCCGTGACGCCCGGCACCACCTGGAACGGAATACCGGCTGCTTTCGCCGCCTGTAACTCCTCACCGCCGCGCCCGAAGATAAACGGGTCGCCGCCTTTGAGCCGCACCACCCGTTTGCCCTTCAGCGCCAGCTCCACCAGCAGGCGGTTCGTCTCTTCCTGCGCCACGGAATGCGCCCCGGCACGTTTGCCGACGCAGATGCGATCGGCGTCGCGGCGCACCAGATCGAGAATTTCATCGCTGACCAGGTGGTCATACAGCACCACGTCAGCCTGTTGCATCACCTGCAGGCCGCGCAGCGTCAGCAGCCCGGCATCGCCCGGCCCCGCGCCCACCAGCGTCACCTGCCCGCCCTCTTTCTGGTGCTGGGTCAGGGTGTCGTGCAGCGCCTGCTCCGCCTGTTCCGGCTGGCCGCTCTCCACCAGCGCGGCAAAGCGCCCGCTGAAGGCTTTTTCCCAGAAGCGGCGGCGTTCCGTCATTGAGCGCAGCTGGTCTTTCACCCGGCCGCGCCAGTTGCCGGCGATCTCCGCCATGGTGCCGAGGCTGGCAGGCAGCAAGGCTTCCAGTTTCTCGCGCAGCAGGCGCGCCAGCACCGGGGCTTTGCCGCTGGAAGAGATCGCCACCACCAGCGGCGAGCGGTCAACAATCGACGGAAAGATAAAGGAGCACTTCGGCTGGTCATCCACCACGTTCGCCAGCACCCGGCGGCGATCGGCTTCGTCGAACACCGTGGCATTCAGCACGTTGTCATCGGTCGCGGCGATCACCAGAAACACGTTATCAAGCTGGGCAGGCTCAAAGGCCTCTGCCAGCCAGGTCACCTGGTGTTGTTCATAGCGATGCTGGAGTTCGGGGTGAAGTGCCTGTGCCACTATCTGCACGTCTGCACCGGCGCGCAGCAGCAAATCGATTTTGCGCGAGGCGACTTCACCGCCACCCACGACCAGGACCGGACGCTGTTTCAGGTCGGCAAAAAGGGGGAGATAGTCCACAACAGCCTTTACTTAGCTAAAAAATTGATAACGTGACTATACGGCGTGCCCTTCCGCCTTATGAAATGACGAAATGGAATGATTAGTTCCTTTATGGAATATAGGGAAACCCCGCGAGGCGGGAAATGCCGTGGCGGCTGGGGCAATAACCCGGCAATAAAAAAGCGCGGCATCATCACAACGCCGCGCTTTTTTCACGTCAGGGGGATCACTCGTGCAGGCCGCACTCGCGTTTCAGGCCGAAGAAACGGGTCTCTTCCTCTTTCATGCCCGGCTCCCACTTTTTGGTGGTATGGGTGTCGCCCACCGAAAGGTAGCCCTGATCCCACAGCGGGTGGTAGCTCAGGCCATGCTGTTTCAGGTACTGGTGCACCTGCCGGTTATCCCAGTCGATGATCGGCAGCACCTTGAACACCCCGCGCTGTACCGCCAATACCGGCAGGTGCGCGCGGCTGCCGGACTGCTCACGGCGCAACCCGGCGAACCAGGTGCCGGCGCCCAGCGTTTCCATCGCCCGGTTCATCGGCTCGACTTTATTAATCTGGTTATAGCGCTCAATCCCTTCCACGCCCTGCTCCCAGAGTTTGCCGTAGCGCGCCTCCTGCCAGGCAGGCGAGTGCTCAGCCCGGTAGACTTTCAGGTTCAGGCCGAGTTGCTCCGTGAGCGCGTCGATGAACTGGTACGTCTCCGGGAACAGGTAGCCGGTATCAGTCAGGATAACCGGAATATCCGGGCGCTGGCGCGTCACCAGATGCAAACAGACCGCCGCCTGAATACCGAAGCTGGAGGAGAGCACAAACTCCCCCGGCAGGTGCTCCAGCGCCCAGGCCACGCGCTGTTCGGCGCTCAGTGCCTCCAGCGCGGCGTTGGTTTCTGCCAATGCCAGTGCCTGGCCGGATTTCGGCAAGGCGTTCAGTTCTGCCAGATTAAAGTGGGACATCAGTGCTCCTCAGCATAAATAGGCATGGTTGGGGGAGCGCAGGCTCACTCCCAGAAATCACGGGCCGGGTCCAGCACCGGGCGGATGATGCCGGTACGGACAGTAAAGTCACCGAAGCCTTCGCCCGGCGTGCGTTCCGTTGCCCAGCGCCCGACCAGTTCATCAATAATCGTCAGGATCTCTTCTGAACTGATGTTCTCACGGTACATCCGCGGGATGCGGGTGCCGGCCAGGTTGCCGCCCAGGTGCAGGTTGTAGCGGTTGAGCGCCTTGCCCACCAGCCCGATTTCCGCCAGTAATGCCCGGCCGCAGCCGTTCGGGCAGCCGGTCACGCGCAACACGATATGCTCATTGCCGACGCCGTGGCGGTACATGATCTCCTCCACCTGCGTGACGAATTCCGGCAGGAAGCGTTCGGCTTCGGCCATCGCCAGCGGGCAGGTCGGGTAGGAGACGCAGGCCATCGAGTTTTTGCGCTGTTCGGTGAGCTGGTCATCGATCAGGCCGTGGTCGCGCGCCAGCGCTTCAATACGCGCTTTTTCCTGTTCCGGCACACCGGCCACAATCAGGTTCTGGTTGGCGGTGAGGCGGAAATCCCCTTTGTGGATTTTCGCAATCTCCGCCAGGCCGGTTTTCAGCGGGCGGCCCGGATAGTCAAGGATGCGGCCGTTCTCAATAAATAGCGTCAGGTGCCACTGGTTGTCGATGCCTTTCACCCAGCCGATGCGGTCGCCGCGGCCGGTGAAGGCATACGGGCGAACCGGGGCAAAGGCGATGCCGGCCCGCTTTTCCACTTCTGCCTTGAAGGTGTCAACGCCGACGCGCTCCAGGGTGTATTTGGTCTTGGCGTTTTTACGGTCGGTACGGTTACCCCAGTCGCGCTGGGTAGTGACCACCGCTTCCGCCACCGCCAGGGTATTTTCCAGCGGGATAAAGCCCAGTTCGCTGGCGGTGCGTGCATAGGTTTTCTTGTCGCCGTGGGCGATGGAAAGCCCGCCGCCCACCAGCACGTTGAAGCCAATCAGTTTGCCGTTGTCTGCGATGGCCACAAAGTTCAGGTCATTGGCGTGCAGGTCGACATCGTTCTGCGGTGGGATCACCACCGTGGTTTTGAATTTACGCGGCAGGTAGGTCGCACCGAGGATCGGCTCCTCATCGGTGGTTTCAACCTTCTCCTGATCCAGCCAGACTTCGGCGTAGGCACGGGTGCGCGGCAGCAGGTGCTCGGAAATTTTCTTCGCCCACTGGTACGCCTCCTGATGCAGCTCCGACTCCACCGGGTTGGAGGTGCAGAGCACGTTACGGTTCACGTCATTGGCGGTGGCCAGCGCGTCCAGTCCCAGCTTGTTCAGCAACTGGTGTACCGGCTTCACGTTCGGCTTCAGGATGCCGTGGAACTGGAACGTCTGGCGGTTGGTAATACGGATGCTGCCGTAGAGCGTGCTGTCGGCGGCGAATTTGTCGATGCCCAGCCACTGCTCCGGCGTCATCACGCCGCCCGGCAGGCGGCAACGCAGCATCATTGCGTGGCGCGGCTCCAGTTTCTGCGCGGCGCGCTCAGCGCGGATGTCGCGGTCATCCTGCTGGTACATGCCGTGGAAACGGATCAACAGGAAGTTATCGCCGTTGAAACCGCCGGTCAGGCCGTCGTTCAGGTCTTCTTTAATGGTGCCGCGCAGGTAGTTGCTCTCGCGCTTCATGCGCTCGGCATCGCTGAGTTTGCCTTCCACAACCAGAGGGCCGGGGTGTTTATCGCTCATTAGTACACATCTCGCTGATAACGGCGCGCAAGGCGCAGCTCACTTAAAAATTCATCGGCTGACTCGGCGTCCATTGCACCGTGTTCTGCCACCAGTTCCACCAGTGCCCGATCCACATCTTTGGCCATCCGGTTGGCATCGCCACAGACATAGATGTGCGCGCCTTCCTGGATCCACTGCCACACTTCTGCGCCCTTCTCGCGCAGTTTGTCCTGTACGTAGACTTTGTTGGCCTGATCGCGTGACCAGGCCAGGTCGATATGGGTCAGCAGGCCATCTTTGACGTAACGCTGCCACTCCACCTGATAGAGGAAATCCTCGGTGAAGTGCGGGTTGCCGAAGAAAAGCCAGTTTTTGCCGCCGGCACCGTCGTTGTCACGCTGTTGCATAAAGGCGCGGAACGGCGCGATGCCGGTGCCGGGGCCGATCATGATCACCGGGGCATCCGGGTCAGCGGGCAGGCGGAAGTTGTCGTTGTGCTCGATGAACACCCGCACTTCGCCCTCCTCTTCCAGCCGGTCAGCCAGATAGCCGGACGCGCCGCCGGTACGGGGGCGGCCGTCAATCTCGTAGCGCACCGCGCCCACGGTGATATGCACTTCGCCCTCATTCTCCGCCGGGGATGAGGCGATGGAGTAGAGGCGCGGCGTCAGCGGGCGCAGCAGGCCGGTCAGCTGCTCGGCGTTCAGCTCCATCGGTGCCTGGCGCACCATGTCCACAATCGGCGTGGTCTGCGCATAGTGCTGCAAACGCGCCTTGTCAGTGAGCAGCTCGGTCAGCTGCTCATTGCGCGCCAGCGCGGCGTAGTTGCTGACGATCACCGGGGTGTTCTGCGTCAGCTCATAGTGGTGGATCAGCGCCTCGCGCAGCGTCAGCGGTTTGCCGTCGAGGGTGACGCTCTCATCGCCCTTGAGCCACAGCAGGCCCAGCAGTTCATCCACCAGCGCCGGATCGTTGTCGAACCAGACGCCCAGCGCATCCCCGGCCTGATAACGCAGGCCGGAGTCGCCGAGGTCGATCTCAATATGGCGCACATCTTTATCCGAGTTGCGGCCGGTGATTTTCTGGTTCAGCAGCAGCGTGGCGGCCAGCGGCTGCTCTTTGGTGTAAGGGCTGGAGTCCACTTCATTCACGGTGCCGCTCTGGGCGGCCTGTAAGGTGGCGGCAGGCTGCGCCGGGGCGCGCGCTTTCAGCACCTCTACCACCTGCTTACGCCACTGCTCCGCCTGCGCCTGATACTCCACATCGGCGTCTACGCGGTCGAGCAGGCGCTCACCGCCCAACTCGGCCAGCTTGCTGTCAAAATCTTTGCCCGCCTGGCAGAAATGCTCATAAGAGGTATCGCCGAGGCCAAACACCGCAAAGGCGGTATCGGTGAGTTTCGGGGCTTTCTTGGAGAACAGGAACTTATGCAGCGCCACCGCCTCTTCTGCCGGTTCGCCTTCACCCTGGGTGGAGGCCACCATCACCAGCAGTTTTTCCTGGGCAATCTGCTTGAATTTGTAGTCACCGGCGTTGACCAGGTTCACGGTCAGTTTGGCCGCCAGCAGGTCATCACGCAGTTGCTCCGCCAGGCGCCGGGCATTGCCGGTTTGGGACGCCGAAATCAGCGTGATGCTGCTGGCAGCCGGGGCGGCCGGGGCAGCAGGCACGGTAGCGCCCGGTTGCTGGTTGACCATGCCCCAGAAATAGCCGGAGAGCCAGGCCATCTGGGTCGGTGAAAATTCACCGATTGCGCCTTGCAAGCGTGCCAGTTGCTCGGGCGTAAGCGGGAGCAGCGAAGTGGGTGGTGCCTGAGTCGTCATTGCAGTACCGGTTCCTGTGCGTAAGCCTGTGTCTGTTTCGTCACGTCGGGTGAGACGAGGAAAAAGAGAGAAAGTAGAGAGTTTGTAAGGTTACCCAGTGGCCTGGCAACACTTAAATAAGCGATGGACATAACAAATAACTAAAATGCCTAAGCTGATTTAGTAATGGCTGTTACCGGAAAAAGTGGTAAATGCGGCTTTTCATAACGTTGAATTCGTTCAGTTTTTACTGTCACTCCCTCCCTAAGGTATTGAAAAGGCAACAGAGCAGGCCCGGCCGGGCGTGGAAAAAAAGTTTTCAGCGGGGTGCCGGAGGGGATGAGATTTCATGGCGTGGGGGACGGCTTTCCGGTAGTATTCGCCGGTTTTTGAGGCAATGAGACGGTAGCAATGGTAACCACGCTGTTTAAAGATTTTCAATTTGAAGCCGCCCACCGGCTTCCCCACGTTCCGGAAGGCCATAAATGCGGCCGGCTGCACGGCCACTCCTTTATGGTACGCCTGGAGATCACCGGCGAAGTTGACCCGCATACCGGTTGGGTGATGGACTTTTCCGAACTTAAGGCGCTGTTCAAGCCGACCTGGGAACGTCTGGATCACTTCTACCTGAATGACATCCCCGGCCTGGAGAACCCGACCAGCGAAGTGCTGGCAAAATGGATTTGGGATGAGCTGAAGCCGCAACTGCCGATCCTGAGCGCCGTGCTGGTGAAAGAAACCTGCACCGCCGGCTGCATCTACAAAGGCGAGTAACGCTGTCGGCATGAACCACCGCCCGGTGGTTCATGCTGCGGCGCTCTTTTACCCTGCCGTACCCCGCTATTTCATCGGGACAATCATGACGTCCGGGTCATCCATAAAGCTCTCCAGATACCGGGTGCGATAAGGGATGCGGGTAATCTGCCCGGTTTTCGGGTCCTGAATAGAAACCTGCTCTTCGGCGCACCGTTTACGCACGGATTCATGGACAGCCAGCGTGTAATTCCCGTCAAAAAGATAGGGCAGGCTTTTTTTAAGCGGCGACATTAACCGGCGCTCAGTGGTTTCATAGATCGTTTTATCAAACCACGGGCAATGGCACAGCGCGCGGTGATCGCTTTGGTAAGGGTGCGGGTTCAATAATACCCCTGCTTCCGCTAACTCTTCATGCATCCAGTGATAGGCCCCATTTGACAGGCCGCTCTCTTTTTCCGGGTAACCGCCGCCGACGTCTGAATGGGCGCCGGGGAATAATACCTGCTGGATGCCCTGGCGGGCGTCCCATAATACCGGGGTAAAATCAACGCGCTGTTCGTCGAGCGAAATGGCATGGCGGCCCAATTTCACATTTTTATGCAGGCTGGTATCAGCAAAGCGGAATAAATCGATCCGTTCGTCTTTATCGTTATAACGTGGAATACCCAGCGCCCCGACGGTGTCCCATACCGCCACCATCTCAACCGGCACAAAAAAGATCATTGAATGCGGGTCAACCGGCTCGGACGTCCGGCCCAGCAGCGTATTTTTAAAAGCGACTAATTTTGCCTGCCAGGAATCATCTGCTTTTGCGTCACGGCGGAAATCCGCCCAGACGGCGGTGCCCCAGCGGTAAGCCTGCGCTTTATGCGCTTCACTCTCGTCAGCCAGATTCAGTTTCTCTGCATCCAGCAGCCCCTGGGAGGTGATCATGCCCGCCAGCGCCCGTGCGGTGTAGGCCCCCCGGCTGAAACCGATGATAAATATCTTGTCGCCGGGGCGATAGTGGCGGCTGATAAAGGTATAGCCCCGGACAATGCGCTGGATAGTGCCGCTGCCGAACACGCCCTCCAGGTTTTTAATCAGCCAGTTATTGCTGTCACCGACGCCATGAATATATTTCGCGACCTGTTTCACCTGCCCGTTTTCAGTAAACACTTTTTCCTGCTCGTCAGGCTGAAAATGGTTTAAGGATTCCGGCACACCTTTCAGGCTTTTAAACAGTTTGAGCACATTACTGCATTCAAACTCATTATCATCATTGTCATCGTTGGCAATCCCGTTCCAGGTCCCGTCCGCACAAAACACAATGTTCTTGCTCATGGTGAACCCCCACGCAGGTCTCAGAGAGATGTCCCCTTATAGAATGCCCGTGCACGGCAAAGCGCGATAAACGCTGAACCGGCTGGTTAATGGTTAAGTATAGTAATCGTTGCAGGCGCCATAGCGGCGTAGTGAGGATTATGATGAGTTGTGAGGTGCCTTAAACCAGGCCATAAAAAAACCCGCCGGGGCGGGTTCGTTTTAGAGATAACAGCAGGATCAGGCGATATTGAGGTATTTGTGCGTCTGCATCGACAATCGCCAGTTGCGGGCGATACAGGTTTCAATGCAGAGGCGGGTCGCGTCCTCTTTCTGGCTGATCGGTTGCAGCGCCACCACACGGTATTTATCGTCGTGCAGCCTGGCCAGCAGGGCGTCCAGCGCCTCGATGTCACGCTCACGCGCCACCGGGTGTTTGATCTCATCGGCACGTTTCAGCGCCTGATCCAGCACTTCCATGCCGCCGCGCATGTTCACCTTCGGCGACACCGTCACCCAGGTGTTCGGCGAACAGCGTACCTCATGGGTGCCGCTGGTTTCGATCTGGCAGGTGAAGCCGCTTTTTTCCATCAGCAGCGTCAGCGGGCCGAGATCGTGGATGCATGGCTCACCGCCGGTGATCACAATATGGCGCGCGGTATAGCCGTTACGCTCAATCACCGCCAGCAGGTCTTCGGTACTGGCCGCGCCCCAGGCATCCGTTTCTGTGGTCTTGACCAGAATCTCATCCAGCGCGACTTCCCGATCGGCCAATTTGTCCCAGGTGTGTTTGGTGTCGCACCAGCTGCACCCTACCGGGCATCCTTGCAGGCGAATAAAAATGGCCGGCACGCCGGTAAAATAGCCTTCCCCTTGCAGGGTCTGGAACATCTCATTAATCGGGTACTGCATGACATTCTCATTAGTAGTGGTTTTGAAGGGGCGTGATTATGGCAGATAACGCTGCTCTGACCAAATATAGCGCAACCTTAACTGTGTCGGGCCGTTACCGCGCCGGAAAACGCCCATAAAAAAACCCGCCGAAGCGGGTTTTATCAGAAGCTTCCGGCGCAGTAATTACTGGCCTTTCACTTCTTTCAGACCGTTGAACGGCGCACGGTTGCCCAGCGCTTCTTCGATACGGATCAGTTGGTTGTACTTGGCAACGCGGTCAGAACGGCTCATAGAACCGGTTTTGATCTGGCCTGCTGCGGTACCCACTGCCAGGTCAGCAATGGTGGCGTCTTCGGTTTCACCGGAACGGTGAGAGATGACCGCGGTGTAACCGGCGTCTTTTGCCATCTTGATAGCAGCCAGGGTTTCGGTCAGGGAACCGATCTGGTTGAATTTGATCAGGATGGAGTTAGCGATGCCTTTTTCGATCCCTTCTTTCAGGATCTTGGTGTTGGTCACGAACAGGTCGTCACCCACCAGCTGGATTTTGTCGCCCAGCACTTTGGTCTGGTACGCGAAACCGTCCCAGTCAGATTCGTCCAGGCCATCTTCGATGGAGACGATCGGGTACTGTTTGGTCAGGTCTTCCAGGAAGTGGGTGAACTCTTCAGAGGTGAAGGCTTTATTGCCTTCGCCGGCCAGCACGTATTTGCCGTCTTTGTAGAACTCAGACGCTGCGCAGTCCATCGCCAGGGTGATGTCTTTGCCCAGCTCGTAACCGGCCGCTTTTACCGCTTCAGCGATAACAGCCAGAGCTTCAGCGTTGGAACCCAGGTTTGGCGCGTAGCCGCCTTCGTCGCCTACTGCGGTGCTCATGCCTTTGGATTTCAGCACTTTGGCCAGGTTATGGAAAACTTCAGAACCCATACGGATGGCTTCTTTCACGGTTTTCGCGCCAACCGGCTGAATCATGAATTCCTGGATGTCGACGTTGTTGTCAGCGTGCTCACCACCGTTGATGATGTTCATCATCGGCAGCGGCATGGAGAATTTGCCTGGGGTGCCGTTCAGTTCAGCAATGTGCTCGTACAGCGGCATACCTTTTGCTGCTGCAGCGGCTTTAGCGGCCGCCAGAGAAACCGCCAGAATGGCGTTGGCGCCGAACTGGGATTTGTTCTCGGTGCCGTCCAGCTCGATCATGATCTTATCGATGTTCGCCTGGTCTTTCGCATCTTTACCGGTCACAGCTTGTGCAATCGGGCCGTTTACCGCGTCAACGGCTTTGGTCACGCCTTTACCCAGGAAACGGGATTTGTCACCGTCACGCAGTTCCAGTGCTTCACGGGAACCGGTAGACGCACCTGATGGTGCCGCCGCCAGACCAACGAAACCACCTTCCAGATGTACTTCAGCTTCTACCGTCGGGTTACCACGGGAGTCGATGATTTCGCGACCGATGACTTTAACGATTTTGGACATTAGGTTTTCCTCAGTACAAGTTAAACTAAAACTCCAGACAAACAGTGCGCACCGGGGTGCGCACTGCTCATCGATATTTTATTTTACCTGACGCTTCTGATACTCACCGGCAGCCTTGACGAAGCCTGCAAACAACGGGTGACCATCACGCGGCGTTGACGTAAATTCCGGGTGGAACTGACACGCCACGAACCACGGGTGGTTCGGGATCTCAATAATTTCCACCAACTGCTTGTCTGCAGAGAGACCGGCAACACGCAAACCCGCCGCTTCGATCTGCTTCAACAACATGTTGTTGACTTCATAACGGTGACGATGACGTTCTACGATGGTCGGTTCGCCATACATCTGCCGGACCAGACTGCCTTCGGTCAGGTGGCACTGCTGCCCACCCACACGCATGGTCCCGCCCAAATCACTCTTCTCATCGCGCACTTCAACGTTGCCGTTTTCATCGCGCCATTCAGTGATCAATGCGACCACCGGGTACTTACAGTCTGGCACAAATTCTGTGGAGTTTGCGTTGTCCATGCCGGCCACGTGGCGGGCGAACTCCATCAGTGCCACCTGCATACCCAGGCAAATGCCCAGATAAGGAATGTTGTTTTCACGCGCATAACGGGCGGCGAACACCTTCCCTTCCACACCACGGTAGCCAAAGCCACCTGGGATCAGGATCGCGTCGAGGTCTTTCAGCACCTCTTCACCACGGGTTTCGACGTCCTGCGAGTCAATCAGCTTGATGTTAACCGTCAGGCGATTTTTCAGGCCGCCATGTTTCAGCGCCTCAATCACTGACTTGTACGCATCCGGCAGTTCGACGTATTTGCCGATCATCCCGATGGTCACTTCACCGCCTGGGTTGGCCTCTTCATAGATAACCTGTTCCCACTCGGCCAGGTTCGCTTCCGGCGCGTTTAAGCTGAATCGTTTACAAATATAATCGTCCAGGCCCTGTGATTTCAATAGCGCCGGGATTTTATAAATTGAATCAACGTCTTTTAAGGAGATAACCGCTTTTTCCGGCACGTTACAGAACAGGGCGATTTTCGCACGTTCGTTGGCAGGCACCGCACGGTCGGAGCGGCAGATCAGCACATCCGGCTGGATACCGATGGAGAGCAGTTCTTTCACCGAGTGCTGGGTCGGCTTGGTTTTCACCTCACCGGCCGCCGCCATGTACGGCACCAGCGTCAGGTGCATGTAGAGGGTGTGTTCACGGCCCACGTCTACCGCCATCTGGCGGATCGCCTCCAGGAACGGCAGGGACTCGATGTCACCTACGGTGCCGCCGATTTCAACCAGCACCACATCGTGGCCTTCGCCGCCTTCGATGATGCGCTCTTTGATGGCATTGGTGATGTGCGGGATAACCTGGATGGTCGCGCCCAGATAGTCACCACGGCGCTCTTTGCGCAGCACATCGGAGTAGATGCGGCCGGTGGTGAAGTTGTTGCGGCGGGACATTTTGGTACGGATGAAACGTTCGTAGTGACCCAAATCGAGGTCAGTTTCTGCGCCGTCTTCGGTGACGAAAACCTCACCATGCTGCGTCGGGCTCATGGTGCCCGGGTCCACGTTGATGTACGGGTCCAGTTTCATGATGGTAACGTTGAGGCCACGGGCTTCAAGAATAGCCGCCAGGGAGGCTGCGGCAATGCCTTTACCCAGAGAGGAGACGACCCCGCCGGTCACAAAAATATAATTAGTTGTCATGCTGAACCTGAGAGTTTAGGTTTAAAGACGATGGAAGAACCAGGACGGGAAAGTAGTATACCGGAACCTTGGGGATGCCACAATTGCTCGTTTTATGGCTCTGGGTACGGAAAGCACGCTGCCGCATCTTTTTCCGCACCCTTTTCACCCGGTTATACCGCCTTACCCGGCACTTTTCTTGCCGGCTGCACCGGCCGTTTCATCGCGCTTCACCTGCTGCCAGGCGGCTTCCATCTGTTCCAGCGTCGCCTGTTCCGGCGTCAGCCCCTGCGCCCGGATAATCGTTTCCACCGCGCGGAAGCGGCGGGCAAATTTGCGGTTGGCGGCTTGCAGGGCATTTTCTGCCTTATGGCCGAGGTGACGCGACAAATTGACGGTAGCAAACAATAAGTCACCGATCTCCTCACCCAATTTATCCTGATCGATAACCGCCTGTTGCGCCTCGTGCATGACCTCATCGATCTCTTCATGCACTTTGTCCACCACCGGCCCCAGCGTCTCCCAGTCGAAGCCCACCGCAGCACAGCGTTTCTGGATTTTATGCGCCCGCATCAGCGCCGGCAGTGCCTCCGGGATGTCATCCATCGCGGAGTGCAGCGCCTTTTCCGCCCGCTCCTGGGCTTTCAGCCCTTCCCAGCGCGCCGCCGACGGCGCCGGATGCCCGCCGGCCGCCTCACCGTTTTGCTCCCCACCCGTCTCACCAAACACATGCGGGTGGCGGCGTGTCAGTTTGTCGCTGATGGCGTTGCAGACATCATCAAAGGTAAACAGCCCCTGCTCGCTACCCATCTGGGCATGGAACACCACCTGGAACAGCAGGTCGCCCAGCTCATCGCGCAGGTCGGTGTAGTCGCGGCGCGTAATCGCGTCCAGCACTTCGTACGTCTCTTCCAGGGTGTACGGCGCGATGGTGTCAAAGGTCTGTTCACGGTCCCACGGGCAGCCCTGTTGCGGGTCGCGCAGGGTTTTCATGATGGTGAGCAGGCGGTCAAGCGGGGAGTGTTCAGTCATGGTACGTCTCAATGGTCAGCGGAACCGGCACGGTTCCGGGAAAAAATGCAGACGGCCCGGAGAACCGGGCCGCTGTAAAGGGGATCAGCTGCCGTGCAGCCGCCGCGCCTCAAGCACATCCGGCAACTGGTTCAGCTTGGCGATCACCCGGCCCAGCACCTGGAGGTTGTAAATCTCAATCTCCATGTCGATGGTGGCGAGCTGCTCTTTGGTGTCGCTGCGGCTGGCAACGCCCAGCACGTTCACCTTCTCATTCGCCAGAATGGTGGTGATGTCACGCAGCAGGCCGCTGCGATCGTTGGCGGTGACACGCACCACCAGCGAATAGCCGCTGGAGTAGCTTTCGCCCCAGACCGCGTCCACCAGCCGTTCGGGCGCATGGGAGCGCAGATCGGCCAATTGGTCACAGTCAGCGCGGTGGATCGAGATGCCGCGCCCCTGGGTGATAAAGCCGACGATCTCGTCGCCCGGAATCGGCTGGCAGCAGCGCGCGATGTGGTGCATCAGGTTACCGACGCCCTCCACCACCACGCGGCCGTTGTCTTTATTGGCGGTGCGCTGGTGTGACGGCGCGCTTTTCTGCGTCAGCTGGCGCAGCGCTTCGCGGTCCAGCTCCTCGGCCGTGGGCTTGTTCAGCTGCGACTGGAGGAAGTTCACCATCTGGTTAAGGCGGATGTCGCCGCCGCCAATCGCGGCCAGCACTTCGTCCAGCGAGTTGACGTTATAACGCGGGATCAGCACCTTCTCCGCCTCTTTCAGGCTGATGCCGAGCCGTGCCAGCTCATCATCCAGGATCTGCCGCCCGGCAATGATATTTTTATCGCGATCGAGTTTGCGGAACCAGTTCTGCACCTTCGACCGGCCGCGGCTGGTGGTGATGTAGCCGAGGTTCGGGTTCAGCCAGTCACGGCTGGGGTTCGGGTGCTTCTGGGTGATGATCTCAATCTGGTCGCCCATCTGTAACTGATAGGTGAACGGCACAATGCGCCCGCCGATTTTCGCCCCGATGCAGCGGTGCCCGACATCGCTGTGGATGTGGTAGGCGAAATCGAGCGGCGTGGAGCCGGTCGGCAGGTCGACCACGTCGCCTTTCGGCGTAAAGACGTAGACCCGGTCGTCGAATACCTGGCTGCGCACTTCGTCGAGCATTTCGCCGGAGTCCGCCATCTCTTCCTGCCAGGCAATCAGCTTACGCAGCCAGGCGATGCGCTCCTCGTAGCCGGTACGGGCGCCCACCACCGGCGCGCCCTCTTTATATTTCCAGTGCGCGGCCACGCCAAGTTCGGCGTCTTCGTGCATCTGCCGGGTACGGATCTGGATCTCCAGCGGCAGGCCGCGCGGGCCGAGCACCACGGTATGGATCGACTGGTAGCCGTTGGGTTTCGGGTTGGCGACGTAATCATCAAACTCATCCGGCAGGTGGCGGTAGTGGGTATGCACGATCCCCAGCGCCGCATAGCAATCCTGCAGGCGATCCACCACGATCCGCACGGCGCGCACATCAAACAGCTCATCGAACGCGAGCGATTTTTTCTGCATTTTGCGCCAGATGCTGTAGATGTGTTTCGGCCGGCCGTAGATATCCGCTTTGATGTTTTCACCCTGCATGGCCCGGCGCAGGTTCCCGACGAAATCGTCGATGTACTGCTCGCGGTCGATGCGGCGTTCATGCAGCAGTTTGGCGATGCGTTTGTATTCGTCCGGGTGCAGGTAGCGGAAGCAGAAATCCTCCAGCTCCCACTTCAGCTGGCCGATGCCGAGGCGGTTGGCGAGCGGCGCATAGATATTGGTACACTCTTTGGCCGCCAGCACGCGCTCATCTTCCGGCGCGTCTTTGACTTCACGCAGGTGGGCGATGCGCTCTGCCAGTTTCAGCACCACGCAGCGGAAATCTTCCACCATCGCCAGCAGCATCCGGCGCACGTTATCGACCTGCTCTGAGGCCATCGAATCATTTTGCGTGGCTTTCAGCTGGCGGATGGCATCCATGTCGATCACGCCGTGCACCAGCGAGGTGATGCCCTGGCCGAACGCGGCGGTCAGGGTCGCTTCGTCAACGATGCCCTCATTGACCAGCGGGAACAGCAGCGCGGCGCGCATACTGTCGTTGTCCATGCTGAGGGTCGACAGGATCTCCACCATCTCCAGGCCGCGCCATAACAGCAGCGACGCCTGCGGGTGGCCCTGGGTTTGCTGTTCGCAATATCGCCAGGTTTCGGCCAGACGCTCACCTGACTGGGGGCTGGACAAGCCTAAACTTTCGATCCACGCATCCAGCGCAAATTCGCCCGCCGTATTCAAATGCGCACTTCTTACCGCAACCATATCGACTCCCTACTTGTCCGCTCGCGCAGACCGGTTGATAAACAGACCCTCAGTGCCGGATGCCCGGCCTTTTCGCCTCTGCCGGCGGATTGCCTGTTTCCAGCAAACCTGGTGTCCCACCCCAGCGGGCGGCTACAGCACAGATAGACACTTCACGGCGGGGAAAGTTTGGCGTGATGAGGCACCCCCCCTGCCCGCGCGCCGGGCGGCACCCTGTGATTCCTTGTGCCGCGCCGGCCCCGGTAAAAACCGGGAAATATTCAGTGAATTTATAGGTGCATTATATTGCCCATTCGCCACCAGCGTGGCAATACCTTCCACGCCCGCGCCGCGTCTGCCTGCAACGCGGGTTTTGCCGGGTCGTCACACGGCGCTTTGCAAGGTAGAATCAGGGCTTGTTGCCGGGGTCACTGATGTTGACCACGCGGTTCTGCGGCCAATTCTCCCACAGTGGAATCTCATGACCAAATATAGCCTTCGCGCCCGGATGATGGTGTTAATCCTGGCCCCCACATTGTTGATCGGCCTGTTGCTCAGCACATTTTTTGTGGTGCACCGCTACAACGAATTGCAGGATCAGCTGGTGGATTCCGGTGCCAGCATCATTGAGCCGCTGGCGATCGCCAGTGAATACGGCATGACCTTCCACCACCGCGAGTCGGTGCGCCAGCTGGTGAGCCTGCTGCACCGCCGCCATTCCGATATTGTGCGATCCATCACGGTGTTTGACCGCGATAACCGGCTGTTCGTCACCTCCAATTACCACCGCAACTACAGCCAGCTGCAAATCAGCCAGGGTGAGCCGATGCCCACCGAGCTGATGCTGAGCCGCTACGGCAATGAGCTGATCCTGCGTACGCCTATCACCTCGGAAGAGAACGCCCCGGATGAAACCGACAGCATCCCGGCGCTGAAACCAGACAACCTCGGCTACATCGCCATTGAGCTTGACCTCAATTCCGTGCGCCTCCAGCAATACAAAGAGGTGTTTGTCGCGACCCTGCTGCTGGTGCTGAGCCTCTGCATCGCCATCCTGTTCGCCTACCGGCTGATGCGTGACGTCACCGGGCCTATCCGCAACATGGTGAATACCGTGGACCGCATCCGCCGCGGCCAGCTCGACAGCCGGGTGGAGGGCTATATGCTCGGCGAGCTGGACATGCTGAAAAACGGCATCAACTCGATGGCGATGTCACTGACCGCCTACCATGAGGAGATGCAGCAGAACATCGACCAGGCGACCTCTGACCTGCGCGAAACGCTGGAGCAGATGGAGATCCAGAACGTTGAGCTGGATCTGGCGAAGAAGCGGGCGCAGGAGGCGGCGCGCATCAAGTCGGAGTTCCTGGCGAATATGTCCCACGAGCTGCGCACCCCGCTTAACGGCGTGATCGGCTTTACCCGCCAGACGCTGAAAACCCCGCTGACGCCGACCCAGAGCGACTACCTGCAAACCATTGAGCGCTCCGCCAACAACCTGCTGACCATCATCAATGACGTGCTCGACTTCTCCAAGCTGGAGGCGGGCAAACTGGTGCTGGAGCATATCCCGTTCGCCCTGCGGGAAACCCTGGATGAAGTGGTAGTGTTGCTGGCGCATACCGCCCATGAGAAGGGGCTGGAGCTGACGCTGAATGTGCAAAACAACGTGCCGGAACAGGTCATCGGCGACCCGCTGCGCCTGCAACAGGTGGTCACCAACCTGCTCGGCAACGCCGTGAAATTCACCGAAAGCGGCAATATCGACATCAATGTGGAGCTGCGCTCGCACGACAACATGAAAGCGGAGCTGGAGGTGCAGATCCACGATACCGGCATCGGCATTTCCGAGCGCCAGCAGTCGCAGCTGTTCCAGGCATTCCGCCAGGCGGACGCCAGTATTTCGCGCCGCCACGGCGGCACCGGGCTGGGGCTGGTGATCACCCAGAAGCTGGTCAAGGAGATGGGCGGCGACATCAGCTTCTACAGCCAGCTCAACCGCGGCTCGACCTTCTGGTTCCACATCAATATTGAACTCAACGATCATTTCCTGCCGAGCGCCCAGCCGATGGACGCGCTCCAGGGCAAACGGCTGGCCTATATCGAAGCCAACGACGCGGCCGCCAAGGCCACGCTGGAAATTCTGGCCACCACGCCGTTGCAGGTGACGCACGGCACCCAGCTTGCGCAACTGCCGGAGGAGCATTTTGACATCCTGCTGATTGGCGTGCCGCTGAACAAACGCCATATGCTCGAAGAGTACAAAACGCGGATGCCGGGCATTCTGGCGCTGGCAGACCGCGTCATTATGGCGGTGCCTTCCCAGTTGCAGATTGACGCCGAAGCGCTGAAAAAGCTCGGGGTCCAGGGCTGCCTGATCAAGCCTATCTCCAGCGTGCGTTTGCTGCCGCTGCTGCTGGATGACAGCCAGGCCGGGCTGCTGGGCCACAAGCCCCACCGCCCGCCGCGCCTGCCGCTGACGGTGATGGCAGTGGATGACAACCCGGCCAACCTGAAACTTATCGGCACCCTGCTGGAGGAGCTGGTCGAGCACACGCTGCTGTGCGAAAGCGGTGCGGATGCCCTGGCGCTGGCACGCGAACAGGACCTGGATGTGATCCTGATGGATATTCAGATGCCGCACATTGACGGCATCCGCGCCGCCGAGCTGATTCACCAGTTGCCGCACCATGCCCGCACGCCGATCATCGCGGTGACGGCCCATTCGCTCTCCGGCGAACGTGAACACCTGCTGAAAGCCGGCATGGACGATTATCTGGCAAAACCGATTGATGAGGCGATGCTGAAACGGGTGCTGACGCGCCACCACGCCCCGGCCTGCGCCGAGCCGGACGTGCCGCCGCCGATGGTCAGCCCGGCGTCCGGGGAGCCGCTGCCTTCGCTGGACTGGTCACTGGCGTTGCGCCAGTCGGCCAACAAAGAGGATCTGGCCGGCGACCTGTTACAGATGCTGATCGACTTCCTGCCGCAGGTCAGCGAGCGGGTGCAGGCGATCGTTGACGGGGCCAATGACGACGCGATCCTCGCGCTTATCCACAAGCTGCACGGCAGTTGCAGTTACAGCGGCGTGCCGCGCCTGAAGCAGCTCTGTGGCTATCTGGAACACCAGTTGCGGCAGAATGTCAGCCTCCATGCGCTGGAGCCGGAGTGGCTGGAGCTGCTGGACGAGATTGAAAATGTCACCAATGCGGCGAAGATCCACCTGCGGGGCGGCTGATCGCCCCGTTGTTTAACGATCGTCATCCAGTTGCAGCGCCACATAGAGCAGCAAACGATCGTCAAAATTCCCAAGGTTAAGGCCGGTCAGCTCTGAAATCCGGTTCAGCCGGTATTCCAGCGTATTGCGGTGGATATAGAGCGCCCTGGCGGTGGCGGTGGGCTGCACATTATGGGCAAACCAGGCGGTCAATGTGCGGCGCAACAGGCCGTTGTTGTCCATGGTTTTCAGCCGCGCCAGCGGGCGCACCAGCTCGTTGGCCTGCCAGCCGCCGCGCAGGCTGTCGAGCAGCACCGGCAGCATCAGATCCTGGTAAAAATAGCTGCGCTGATCGGGCATCCGCTGTTTGCCGACGCTCATGGTGGTGCGGGCGGTACGGTAGGATCGGGCAATGCCGCCCGGCCCCGGAAAATAGTTGCCCAGCGCCAGCCGGATGCGCAAACGGCCGCGCTCCGTCATCCGCGCCAGCAGGTTATCAATGCGCGTGCGGTGTGCGTCGGCGTCCCAGCGGCCGTGGTTATTGAGCGCCGGTTTCAGCACCACCATTTCCGTCAGCGAGACAATGGCGATCAGGTTGTCACGCTCCGGCGAGGTGAGCAGCGTCTGTAGCTGCTGCAACTCCGCCATCGCGCTGTCCACCCCCAACTGGCCGCTGTCCACTTCCACCACCGCCACCACGCGCGGCAGGCTGAGATCGATGCCGAGCCGCTGCGCCCATTCGCCCAGCGCCGGGGAGAGGCTCTCCGCGCGGATCAGGTTCAGCACCAGCTCCTCACGCAGGCGGCTGTCCTGCGCCAGCATATGCAGCAGCCGCGCCTGCTCCAGCATCATTTCGGCGGTCATCCCCACCAGCTGCCCATACTGGCGCAAATCGGTGGGGTTGCCGGTCAGGCCGATGACGCCGACGATATCGCCGTCGAGCCGCAACGGCAGGTTCACACCGGGCCGCACGCCGTGCAGATGGCGCGCCACCGCGTCATCGATGTCCACCACCCGGCCCTGGGAGATCGCCAGCAGCGCCCCTTCGTGCAACTCCCCCAGCCGCTCCCGGTCACCGCTGCCGATAATCCTGCCGCGCCCATCCATCACGTTGACATTGCTGTCAATAATGCGCATGGTACGGGCCACGATATCCTGTGCCAGTCTGGCATCCAGATGATATGCTGCCATTCCTTTCCTTCTCCGCCTGACGGTTGACCCTCTCTTCCTCAGCATACTGAGCGCGCCCTACTCCTGCATTGTGCAAACGCACAAAGCACCGGGATATGCCCAAAAGCTGTGGCAGCTATCACAGATTTTTTGCAACGCAACAGAATGAAAGAACGCCTGCCCGGCCTGGAAGAGGTGGTAAAAATAGTGGCCGGGGCGGAAACGGGCGGATCGCGGCCATAAAAAAAGGCACGGTTTCCCGTGCCTTCCAGCGTATTGCCGGGAAAGCGATCCCGGCAGAAGAGACTATTACTGCATCAACAGATAGAGTGAGCTGTCGCCGCGCTGGATCGACAGCGCCAGCACCGACGGTTTGGTGTCGAGGATCTTGCGCAGCTCGCCGAGGTTGGCCACCGGCTGCTGGTTGACGCCCAGGATCACGTCGCCTTTTTTCAGGCCAATGCGCGCCGCGGCTGAGCCGGGTTTCACATTGTCCACTTTCACCCCTTTGTGGCCGTTCAGGTCGGTGTTGCTCAGCTCCGCCCCCTCAATGCCGGTGTAAATGGTGCCGGAATCCACCTGCGCCTGCTGGCTCTGCTCCAGCGTGACCTCAACGGTGACCGGTTTGCCGTCACGTTGCAGGCCCAGCGTCAGTTTGGAGCCGATCGGCAGGGTGCCGATCTCTGCCCGGAACGCGGCGAAGCTGGAGATCGCTTTGCCGTTCATGGTCAGGATCACATCCCCGGCCTTGATCCCGGCTTTGGCTGCGGCAGACTTCGGCATCACCTGGCTGACGAACGCCCCGCGCTGGGCGTCGACTTTCATCGCTTTCGCCAGCTCAGAGTTCAGTTCGGTACCCATAATGCCCAGTTCGCCGCGTTTCACCTGGCCGAATTCGATCATCTGCGCGGTCAGGTTTTTCACCATGTTGCTTGGGATGGCGAAGCCGATGCCGATGTTGCCGCCGTCCGGTGCCAGGATCGCGGTGTTAATACCGATCAGTTCACCGTTCAGGTTCACCAGCGCGCCGCCGGAGTTACCCCGGTTGATCGCGGCGTCGGTCTGAATAAAGTTCTCGTAGTTCTCGATGTTCAGGCCGCTGCGGCCAAGTGCGGAGACGATACCGGAGGTGGCGGTTTCACCCAGGCCGTATGGGTTGCCGATCGCCACGGTGTAGTCACCGACGCGCAGGGATTCGGAATCCGCCATTTTCACCGCGGTCAGGTTTTTCGCGTCCTTGATCTGCAACAGGGCGATGTCAGAACGCGGATCTTTGCCGATCACTTTGGCCTCAAATTTACGGCCGTCGTTGAGCTGCACCACGATTTTGGTGGCGTTGTCGACCACGTGGTTGTTCGTCACCACATAACCTTTGCCTGCGTCGATGATCACGCCGGAGCCGAGTGCCTGGAAGGCCTGTTTCGGCTGTGGCGCAACGTTGCCGCCGTCACTGCCGTCACCACCGCCCTGGCACAGCGGGGATTGCTGGAACGGGGAACCGTCCTGGCAGAAAGGCGAGTTGTCCCCGAAGAATTGCTGGAAGTTCTGCCCCATGCGCGGGGTATTGATGGCGGCGCTGCCTTCCACGTTAATGCTGACCACCGAAGGCATGACTTTTTCCAGCATCGGGGCCAGGCTGGGCAGCTGGGCGCTGCTGGAGGAGGCGGTTTCCGCCGCGTTAGCCGTCGAAACCGGGCCAAGGGCCATTCCAATACTTAGCGCCAGGGCGCTCAGGAACAAAGATGATTTTTTCATTTGTCTGTATCTCTTTAATTTATTGATGCGACAAGAACAATACTGACGGTGTAGCCGTGCTGAATAAGATGTACTAAATCACCTTAAGTTCACCGGCGTCGATTCAGCAATGGTAAAAAAGTGTGCGATGTCTTTACAAAAGGCCATTTTCTCATCACCCCCGGACGGCGGCCCCCGGCCCTGCCGCCCTACTCCGCCGCCGCCAGCCGCCGGTACTCATCATAGGCGTGCAGATCGGTCATGCCGCTGATGTAATCCTGAATCAGCCGGGCGCGGAAGTAGTATTCCCAGATCGGCTGCTCGGCCGCCGGTAAGGTCGCGATGTCGCTGACCGCCTGGGTGTAGGCGAGCCGGTATTTGCCGGAAAGCTTATGGAACAACCGCGTCTCGATCGGGTAGCGCCGGTGGGTATCCTGCTCATTAAGCTTCTGGAAATCCTCCGGCGGCATCTCCAGAAGCGGGCTGTAAATGTCCAGCAACCCGCTGATCACCCGGTAGCCCTGCAACTCCAGCTCCTCGACCTCGTGGTGGTTGAACACCCGCCGGAACGCGACATTCTTGAAGATCTCCAGCAGCCGGTTGGCCTGGCTCTGATCCTCCAGCAACGCCTGGTTCAGCGTGCCCTCGTAGATCTGCGGCAGGTTATCAATAAAGCGTTGCGCCGCATGGGGCACCAGCCGTTTCACCGTCTGCACCCGCAGTTCCATAAAGAAATAGTCGATCGGGTGGCGGTAACTCTGCGCCGCCATCATTTTTTTATAGGCGGTGCCTGCCACCAGATCAAACAGATCGCCGGGCTGCGCACTGCCCCACTCCTGTTGCAGATGGTGGTAAAGCTGCTCAACGGTGAAAATTTTCTTCTCCACCGCGTCTTCCAGATCGGCGATACAGTAAGAGATGTCGTCGGCCGCCTCCATGATGTAAGTCAGCGGGAAGCGCTGGAATTCGCCGAGCTGTAATTTTTCGCGCAACTGGGCGATCAGCGGCTCCTCCGCCAGGTAGTAACCCGGCTTTTTCATCAGGTAGCTGTACGCCGGCGGCACCGGCCCGGCCCAGTACGCCGGGCGGGTATATTTCAAAATGCAGGCTACCTGGGTATGGGTCAGGTTGAGGCGCAACAGGTTGAACACCAGCCGGATCGCCTGCGCATTGCCTTCAAAATGGCTGAGGTCGTGGCGGATGCGGCAACGCAGGGCGTTCAGCTTCTCCTCCCCGGCGCGCAGTTGCAGCAGCGGCACCCGGCATGCATCCTGTTCCGGCAGCGGCTCCCCGGCATCCCTCCTCGCCATACGCCGCCCGAACCAGTCATTGATCGCGGATTCGCCAAAGTGGCCGAAAGGCGGGTTGCCGATGTCATGCATCAGGCAGGCCATCTCCACCACGCTCTCAAACGGGGCCAGCAGTGCCGCCAGGCCGAGCGCCTCCAGTTGCCCCTGCCGGCCGAGCTTGTGCAGGATCTCCTTGGCAATATGCCGCCCCACCTGCTGCACCTCCAGCGAGTGGGTCAGGCGGCTGCGCACCGCGGCGTTGCGCTCCAGCGGGAACACCTGGGTTTTCTGTTGCAGGCGGCGGATGGCCGCAGAGTTGATAATGCGCCCGCGATCGCTCTCAAACTGGCGCACAATGTCATAGGCATCGAGCCCGGCCAGATCATCGCGCGGCGGGCTGAAAGGGCGTTCTATGCTGAATTTTTTTCTGAAATCGATTTCCGACATGCTGCATCCTCCGCCGGTCGCAGTCTATTACCGTTAGCGCTCGCCAGTAGCCATGATAGACTATTCGCCTTTATAAACATGTCGCCTTTATAAACATGTTGTCTTTATAAACACGTTGTCTTTAATAAACATGCCCGTCCGCATCAACCTGCGGGCCACGCATCCTCATCTGCGAGTCTCCCTATGAAAGTTGGCATCATTGGCGCAATGGAGCAGGAAGTCACCCTGCTGCGCGACAAGATTGAAAACCGTGAAACCCTGCAACGCGCCGGGTGTGAAATTTATACCGGCACGCTGCACGGCGTCGAGGTGGCGTTGCTGAAATCCGGGATTGGTAAAGTCTCCGCGGCGATGGGCACCACCCTGCTGCTGGAGCACTGCCGCCCGGACGTGGTGATCAACACCGGTTCCGCCGGTGGGCTGGCCGCCACCCTGAACGTCGGTGACATTGTGGTCTCCGATGAAGTGCGCTACCACGACGCCGATGTCACCGCCTTTGGCTATGCACCGGGCCAGATGGCCGGTTGCCCGGCCGCGTTCACGGCAGACGCCGCGCTGATCGACCTGGCGGCACGCTGCATCAGCGACCTCGGCCTCAATGCCGTGCGCGGGCTGGTGTGCAGCGGCGATGCCTTCATTAATGGTGCCGAGCCGCTGGCCCGTATCCGCGCCACCTTCCCGCAGGTGGCGGCGGTGGAGATGGAAGCGGCGGCTGTCGGCCATGTCTGCTACCTGTTCGGCACCCCGTTTGTGGTGGTGCGCGCCATTTCTGACGTGGCAGACCAGGCTTCCCACCTGAGCTTTGAGGAGTTCCTGGTGGTGGCGGCCGAGCAATCCACCCGCATGGTGGATGCGATGGTGCAGGCGCTGGCGCAGCGCGGCTGATGATGCACCTGTTGCGTACCCTGAAGGCACTGCTGTTGGCAGTGCCTTTTTTTGTCGTGGGTGTGGCGGCAGCCCAGCCTGCCCAGCGGGTCATCGCCCTGGCACCGAACCTCACGGAGCTGGCCTATGCCGCCGGGCTGGGGCCGCAGATGGTGGCCGCCAGTGAGTATGCTGACTACCCACCCGCCGCAGAAAAGCTGGAGCGGGTCGCCAACTGGCAGGGGATCAACCTGGAGCGGATCGTGGCGCTGAAGCCGGACCTGGTGCTGGCGTGGCGCGGCGGCAACCCGCAGCGGTCGCTGGATCAACTGCGCGCGCTCGGGGTGCCGGTGATCACCCTCGATCCGCAGAGTATTGATCAGGTGGCGGCAGCGTTGGATCAGCTGGCGGGCTACAGCGCCGCCCCGGATACCGCGCACCAGGCGGCACAACAGTTGCGCGCGGATCGCGATGCCTTACAACAGCAGTATGCGCGCGCCGCGCCGCTGCCGGTGCTGTTGCAGTTCGGCACCCGGCCACTGTTCACCGCCTCGGGGCAGACGCTGCAAAGCGAAGTGCTGCGGCTTTGCGGCGCGCAGAACCTGTTTGCTGACAGCCGCGTGCCGTGGCCGCAGGTGAGCCGCGAACAGGTGCTGATGCGCCGCCCGGCGGCGATTGTCACCCCCGGCGATCGCGCGGCGCAACAGGCGGTGGCGGCGTGGTGGCAGCCGCAGTTAAACGTGCCGGTGATCGCCCTTAATTCAGACTGGTTCAGCCGGGCCGGGCCGCGTATTATGCTGGCCGCGCGGCAACTCTGCCCGCAGTTGGCGGCGCTGCCCGCCTCCCCTTCCCCGGCACGGAACGATCGTTGATATGCTGCTCTACATTCTGGATATTTTAGGCACGGCGGTGTTTGCCATTTCCGGCGTCTTGCTGGCGGGCAAATTGCGCATGGACCCGTTTGGCGTGTTGGTGCTGGGCGTGGTCACGGCGATTGGCGGCGGCACCATCCGCGATATGGCGCTGGACCACGGCCCGGTATTCTGGGTGCGTGACCCGACCGATCTGGTGGTGGCCATGGTGACCTGTATGCTGACCATCGGGCTGGTGCGCCAGCCGCGGCGGCTGCCGAAATGGGTGCTGCCGGTGCTGGACGCCGTCGGGCTGGCGGTGTTTGTCGGCATAGGCGTCAACAAGGCGCTGGCCGCCGGCACCGGCCCGCTGGTGGCGGTCTGCATGGGGGTGATCACCGGCGTAGGCGGCGGCATTATCCGCGATATTCTGGCGCGCGAAATCCCGATGATCCTGCGTACCGAGATCTACGCCACGGCCTGTATTGCCGGCGGCATTGTGCATACCGTCGCTTACGCCTTAGGGATGCCGCTGTCGCAGGCGACGCTGCTGGGCATGGCGATCACGCTGGTGATCCGGCTGGCGGCGATCCGCTGGCATCTGAAACTGCCGACCTTTGTGCTGGAAAATAATGGCGGATAATTACCCATTAACAGTTCTTATTTGCTTAACTGATATTTAACCCGATATCGATTAAAAAGCATTCACCAAACTGATCGATTCTGTTATATTCATTCGCATTGAGAAGCGGCCCTTCACTGTTTCGCTTCTCAATACCCCTTCTGTCGCCCTCCTGATTCCCTTTTTGTGACTCATGACGGCGCAGAAAACGATGCATCAGTAAACCGGTTTACTTGAGGGATGCCCAGATCGGCTAAAGCCGGCACCGTCCCGTGCCGATAGTAAGGTAACTGATGCGTTGAGCACCTTTTCAACACCAGGATCATGACCTATGCGACAACACCTTTTCAGCGCGCTGTTTGCGTTGTGGGTATTGCCGGCGGCGGCCATCGGAAGTCAGGGCGTGGGTGCCCAGGGCGTGATAAATGTTCGCATGGTGATTGTGCCGACGTGCGCAGTGACCGTGACCAACGCCACACCCACGGCAGAATGCGGCAGCGATGCACGCTATCAGCCGGTTATCCGCACCCAGGCACTGAGCCAAGAGGCCCATCTGGCGGGCAACGTGGCACAACAGACGCAGCTTATTACCGTTGAATGGTGAGGCTGCGGCGGGGTTCCACACTACACACAGCTATGCGTTTTACCCAAAATCAGTGTTATCACTGCAATAAAAAAAATAATCCTAATAAAAAACCCGTCTGCCACCGGCACACGGGTTTTTTTCTGCCTGGCGTTTGCTGCGTCAGATACTGAAGGACGACCCGCACCCGCAGGTGGTTTTGGCATTCGGGTTGGTCACGATAAAGCGCGACCCTTCCAGCCCTTCGGTATAGTCCACGGAGCCGCCCACCAGGTATTGCAGGCTCATCGGGTCTACCACCAGCGCCACGCCGGCTTTCTCAATGGTCATGTCACCGTCGTTGATCTGATCGTCAAAGGTGAAGCCATACTGGAAACCGCTGCAACCGCCGCCGGTAATATAGACCCGCAGTTTCAGGTTCGGATTCTCTTCGTCCGCAATCAGGTTTTTCACTTTGTGTGCGGCTGCTTCAGTAAATTGCAGGGGCAGTGCTACGACGTCATCACTCATTTTTATACTCCAACCGGTTTTACTTCAGGGTGCACCAATAGCCGCCTGAATAATACCCTGATTATCTAATACCTGAGTAGTCTGTTCAAGTATTCGCCGCAGGGGGGCGGTTTCCCTGAGGATTGTCAGCCGTGTGCGGCGCGTTCGCCGCCTGTTCACGACCCTGACGTTCTAACGTGCGGGCCAGCAGGGTGGAATACAAGGGCTTGCCGCCGAGAAATTGCGCCACCAGCGTCGCGCCCAGGCAGGTGATGATCATCGGCAGAATCAGCTGGTAGTTGTCCGTCATCTCCAGCACCAGCACGATGCCGGTCAACGGCGCGCGCACCGTGGCGGCGAACAGCGCGCCCATCCCGGCAATGGCGAAGGTGCCTGCCTGCAAGCCGTAATGCGGGAACAGCGTACCGCAGGCCAGGCCGAACGCGGTGCCGCCCAGCGTGCCCAGCGCCAGCATCGGCGCGAAAATCCCCCCCGGCGCACCGGAACAGAAACAGAGCAGCGTGGTGACAATACGGCTGAAAAAGAGGGCCAGCAGCATCCCCAGCGAGTAGTGCCCGAGCGCCGCCTGCGGAATCAGCCCAAAGCCGCCGCCCGCGGCCGCCGGCATCACCAGCCCCAGCACACCGCACAGCCCGCCCAGCAGCCCGCCTGTCAGCAGGATCTTGCGTAACCGGCCGCCATGCAGCCGCAGGAACAGATCCTGGGTGCGGAAGATCAGCGCGTTAAACACCACACCAACCAGCCCGAACAGCATCCCCAGCAGCAGATAGAGCCACAGCGTGTTCATGGCCGCTGCCTGCAATTTGCCTATCTGAATCACCGTCGCGCTGCCGTTGAACGCCTGGTACACCACACTGGAGGCGATAACGCCGATGAACACGGCCTTAATGGAGATCAGGCTGTAGCGGAACTGTAACCGCATCTCCTCGATAATAAACAGGATACCGGCCAGCGGCGCGTTGAACGCGGCAGACAGCCCGGCCGCCGCGCCGGTGGCCAGCAGCGAGTGGCGCGCCTCCGCACTTTTCAGGCGGAACAGATCCACCAGCATTTTGCCGACGTTGCCGCCAATCTGCACCGTCGGCCCCTCGCGCCCCAGCACCATCCCGGCCCCCAGCGTGCCCATGCCGCCGATGAATTTCACCGGGATCACCCGCCACCAGCGCACCGGCCGCAGCTCCTCCAGCGCGCCCTCAATCTCCGGGATGCCGGAGCCGCCCGCTTCCGGCGCATAGTGGCGCACCAGCAGGTAGCCGACCATCGCCAGCAAGGCGGAGAGCACAAACGCCAGCGGCCACAGCAGCCACGCCTGCCCCGCCACCGTTTGCAGCGCACCAAGCCGTTGCTGCGTCACCCAGCCGACCGCCCGCTCAAACCCCACGCCGAGCAGGCCGGTCACGCCGCCCACCAGCGCCGCCACCACCAGGATAGCCACCGGGGTTTTGTCACGCCGCAGGAAGTGCCGCAACAGGTCACTGCGCCGCAGGCGGAGGGGGGAAAGCGGGCGGGTCTGGTCTTGGGTTATCATCCGGATTCTTCCAATAAGGATTAAGGAAAACAACGCGCCGCGGCGGCACGTCCCACACAGCAGCGCCGGTTATCCTACCCTGCCGCGCCGCGCCTGCAACAAAATGGCACGTTTTTCTCGCGGCCAGAGGCCGTCCACCGCCCGGCAACGATTTCATAACGCGCCCCACTTCACTAGAATAACGGGGTTATCCTCTGCATCCCTGTGATGCGAACCTTTTCAGGAGCCGATTCATGAGCCAACACAGCAAGTCCGAAAGCCTGTTCACCAAGGCGCAGAAACTGATCCCCGGCGGCGTCAACTCGCCGGTACGTGCCTTTACCGGCGTCGGCGGCGTGCCGCTGTTCGTCGAACATGCGGACGGGGCTTACCTGTTTGATGCCGACGGCAAAGCCTATATCGATTATGTCGGCTCCTGGGGGCCGATGGTGCTCGGCCACAATAACGCCGCCATCCGCGAGGCGGTGATTGAAGCCGCATCCCGTGGCCTGAGCTTCGGCGCGCCTACCGAAATGGAAGTGACCATGGCGGAGCTGGTCACTGAGCTGGTGCCGACCATGGACATGGTGCGGATGGTGAACTCCGGCACCGAGGCGACCATGAGCGCCATCCGTCTGGCGCGCGGCTTCACCCACCGCGACAAAATCATCAAGTTTGAAGGCTGCTACCACGGCCATGCCGACCACCTGCTGGTGAAAGCCGGTTCCGGCGCGCTGACCCTAGGCCAGCCGAACTCGCCGGGCGTCCCGGCTGATTTCGCCAAACACACCCTGACCTGCACCTATAACGATCTGGCCTCAGTGCGCACCGCGTTCGAACAGTACCCGGATGACATCGCCTGCATCATCGTGGAGCCGGTGGCCGGTAACATGAACTGCGTGCCGCCGCTGCCGGAGTTCCTGCCGGGGCTGCGCGCGCTGTGTGACGAGTTCGGCGCGCTGCTGATCATCGATGAAGTGATGACCGGCTTCCGGGTGGCGCTGGCCGGTGCGCAGGCGCACTACGGCGTGGTGCCTGACCTCACCTGCCTCGGCAAAATCATCGGCGGCGGGATGCCGGTAGGTGCGTTTGGCGGCCGCAGTGATGTGATGTCCGCACTGGCACCGACCGGGCCGGTATACCAGGCCGGGACGCTCTCCGGCAACCCGATCGCGATGGCCGCCGGCTACGCCTGCCTGACGCAGATCGCCCAGCCGGGCACCCATGAAACGCTGACCGAGCTCACCGAAAACCTCGCCACCGGCCTGCTGGCAGCGGCAAAAGAGGAGAACATCCCGCTGGTGGTGAACCGTGTCGGCGGCATGTTCGGCATCTTCTTCACCGATGCGGAGCGCATCACCTGCTATCAGGATGTGATGGGCTGCGACGTGGAACGCTTTAAACGCTTCTTCCACCTGATGCTGGAAGAGGGCGTCTACCTGGCACCGTCTGCCTTCGAGGCCGGGTTTATGTCCCTGGCACACACCCAGGAAGACATCCAGCGCACCATTGATGCCGCGCGCCGCTGCTTCGCGCAGCTCTGAATGCCACTCCTGTAAAAAAGGGGCCATCTGGCCCCTTTTTGTTTTTGTGTCCTGCTGTCCGGCTACCCTGCCCTACGCGGCCTGCTTGCGCAGCAGGTAGATAAAGTACGGCGCGCCGATAAAGGTCGCCAGCAGCCCGGCCGGGATCTGGTTCGGGAACAGCAGCATCCGCCCGCCCCAGTCCGCCAGCATCATCAGCATCCCGCCCAGCAGCGAAGCCATCACCAGTTGCGGCAGCGCCCGTCGGAAGCCCATCATGCGCGCCATGTGCGGCGCCATCAGCCCAACGAAGCTCAACGGCCCGATGGTCAGCGTCGCCACTGCCGTCATGACCGCGGCCAGCAGCAAAATCACCAGCCGTGTCGGGGCCAGCGCCAGCCCCACCGAGCGCGAGGTGGCACTGCCGAGCGGCAGGATCACCAGCCAGCGGCGGCAGAACGGTGCCAGCGCCAGCAGGAGCACGCCCATCAGCGCGCTGTGCCACGCCTGCTCCGGCGTCACCGAGTAGGTCGAGCCGGAAATCCAGGTCAGCAGGCGGCCCATGCGCGGGTCGCCGCTTGCCATCAGCAGGGTAATCAGCGTGGTGAACGCGGTGCTGAGGCCAATCCCTGCCAGCAGCATCCGCGCCGGGGAGAAATTGCCGCGCGCCGCCACCAGCATAATGATCAGCAGTGTCCCTGCCGCGCCGAGGCTGCCCGCCGGCAGCAGCCAGCCGAACGCGTCACCCGGCACCAGGAACAGCATCAGCACCACGCCGAATGCCGCGCCGGAACTGATGCCCAGCACTTCCGGGCTGGCCATCGGGTTGCCGGTGAGCTTCTGCATCAGGGTGCCTGCCGCGCCCAGCATCACGCCGGCCGCCAGTGCCGCCATCACCCGCGGCATCCGCCACGGCAGGAGTTGTGTGAAGAGGTCGCCGTGCGCCCAGACCCAGCCGTTCATGTCGCGGCCAAAGGCCAGCGCCACCCACAGCCCGGCCAGCAGGCAAAGCAGCCCGCCGGCTATCCAGCGCGACAGGTGGCGGCGCTCTGCCGGCACGCTGCCGCCCTGGGCCATCGGCGGCGGCGCGGCGCGGTGGCGCAGGCGCGGCAGCAGCCATAACAGCAGCGGCGCGCCGACCAGCGCCGTCGCGGCCCCGGTCGGCACATCCTGCCAGACGTGGCTGAGCCACAGCATAATCTGGTCGGTCAGCCACAGCAGCAGCGCCCCCAGCAGCGGGGCCAGCAGCACACGGCTCACCAGGCGGCGGGCGCCGAGCAGTGTCGCCAGCAGCGGCGAGAACAGCCCGACAAAACCGATCACGCCGACGGCATTGACGATCTGCGCGCTGAGCACAATCGCCACGCCAAGCGCGCCGAGCCGCGCGGCAGACAGCCCCAGCCCGAGGTTACGGGCGATGCCGTCATCCAGCCCCAGCAGCGTCATCGGCCGCAACAGCAGCAGCGCCAGCACCAAAGCCAGCACCAGCCGCGGCCACAGGAAACCGGCGATATGCCAGTCCTGTTGGTTGAGCGCGCCGCTGCTCCAGAGGAACAGGCTCTGCAACTGGTCGTAATTGAACAGCGCCAGCAGGCCGTTGACCGCCCCGCAGTAGAGGCTGAGCACCAGCCCGGCGAGGATCAGCGTCACCGGCGACATGCGTTTGCCCCAGGCGACGCCGAACACCAGCACGCCGACCAGCAGCGCCCCGGCCATCGCCGCGAATTGCTGCGTCAGGGTACCGCCCGGCATTGGCCACAGGGTGACAATCGCCAGCCCGAGCTGCGCCCCGGCGGAGACGCCCAGCGTCGCCGGTTCCGCCAGCGGGTTACGCAGCACCTGCTGGAACAGCACCCCGGCCAGCGCCAGCCCGGCCCCGGCCAGCAACGCCACCACGATGCGCGGCAGCAGGCTGTAATGGAACACCATCTGGCGGACGTCATCCACATCCGGGTGCAGGAAGCCCTCCGGCCAGAGCGGGAGCGGCAGTTGCCAGCGCAGGTTATAGCCGCTGAGCGCCAGGCAGGCCGCGATCAGCAGGCCGAAGGTCAGCAGGGCCACGGCAGGGAAACGGCGGCTCATGGGCGGCCTCCCAGCACCTGCGGCAACATACGGCAGAAGCGCATGGCCGAGTAGGTGGAGCCGTAGAACCAGATGGCCGGCATCTCAGTGACCACGCCGTCACGCGCCAGCGGCAGTGACTGCCAGAGCGGCGTGGCGGTGATCTCATCACGCAGGCGGTGGTCGCCGTGGTCAAAACAGAGCGCATGGGCCGGTTTCACCGCGGCAAGTTGTTCAATCCCCACGATGGCGCTGCCCCAGAAGTTGGTTTCGCCGGGCCAGGCATTGGGGATCCCCAGTTCATCCAGAACATTCATAAACAGGCTGCCTTTGCCGAACACCAGCACATGGCGGGCGTCAAGGAATGAGAATAACAGTACCGGCCGGCGGGCGGCGGCGGGCAGCTGCGCGCGCGTCTGCGCCATCAGCGCATCAAACTGCGCCAGGTGGCGGTCAGCGGCAGGCCGCAAATCGAGCCGTTCCGCCAGTTGGTGCAACGCACGGCGCGCCAGTTGCAGCGGCGGCTGTTGGCCGTCGTAAAAGGCGAAGCCCATCGACGGCGCAATGCGTTGCAACGCCTCCGGTGACGGGCCATACCCGGCGGAGAGCATCAGCAGCGACGGCCGCAACTGTTGCAGCATCTCCAGGTTTGGCTCGGTGCGGGTGCCGACGTCCACGACGTTTGGCGGCAGCGCCGGTTCTTTCACCCACAGGCGGTAGTTGTAGACATCTGCCACGCCCAGCGGCGCGACACCCAGCGCGAGCAGCAGCTCGGTCGGCGACCACTCCAGCGTCACGATCCGGGTGAGGTCCGGCCGGGCGGCCGCCAGTGACGGCCAGGCCGGGAGCAGCGGCGAAAGCGCCATCGCCTGCAACAGGCGGCGGCGGGTGGTGTCAGGTTGATTACATTTCATCAGCAGACAAAGCTCACCGGGGCACCGCCGCCGGGGTGCGGCAGCACGCCCATCGGGATACCGTAAATTTTCTCCAGCACCGGCCCCTGCATGATGTCCAGCGGGCTGCCTTCGGCGATCATCTGCCCTTCACGCAGGGCGATCAGGTGATCGCAGTAGCGCGCCGCCACGTTGATGTCATGCAGTACCGCGATCACCGTCAGCCCGCGTTCGGCGGTCAGCCGTTTGATCAGCGCCAGCACCTCGACCTGATGCGCGATGTCGAGCGCGGAAGTCGGCTCATCCAGCAGCAGGCAGCGCGTCTCCTGCGCCATCATCATCGCCAGCCAGGCGCGCTGGCGCTCGCCGCCGGAGAGGCTGTCCACCAGCCGGTGGGCGAACGCGTTGAGGCCGACCAGCGCAATTGCCCGGTCTACCGCCTCGCGGTCATGATGGCGGAAACGCCCCAGCGCGCCGTGCCACGGGTAGCGGCCAATCGCCACCAGCTCCTGTACCGTCATCCCTTCGGCGGGCGGCAGTTGCTGCGGCATATAGGCCACTTCCCGCGCGAACGCTTTGCTGTCCCAGTTTTCCAGCGGTTTGTCGTTCAGCAGCAGTGCGCCACCGGAGGGCGGCTGGTGACGGCCGAGCATTTTCAGCAGGGTGGATTTACCCGAGCCGTTGTGGCCAATCAGGCCGCAGAATTTTCCCTGGGGAAAGGTCAACGTCAGAGGGGCAAGCAGCGTACGGCCGGGAACGGAGAAGCTGACCTGTTGCAGGCACAGCGTGGCATGGGGAGCTTCAGCGGACGGGCCGCCGACGGGGTGAGTGTTGTTATCCTGCATAATTCCCTGTCTTGAAAACGGGCACGGCATGCCGTGCCCGAAGGTCAGTGTGATATGTCAGGGCGGCACCGGGTTCATCATGAACGCAAGGCTGTCCTTTAGTTAGAAGCGGAAGGTGGCCGTCGCCACCACCTGGCGATCGCTGCCCCAGTAGCAGGCGTAGTCGCGGTAGCAACTGGAGACATATTCGCGGTCAAACAGGTTGTTGATGTTCAGCCCTACCGTGGAACCCGGCAGGCCGACGCGCGCCAGATCGTATTTCACGGTGGCATCCACCAGGGTATAGGCCGCCACGTTGTATTGCTGGTTAGCGGCGTCAATGGTGTTGGTCGCGCCCACATAGCGCACACCGCTGCCGAGGGTCAGGCCGCTGAGCGCCGTCTCATGGAAGGTGTAATCCGCCCACAGCGACGCCATGTTACGCGGCACTTCCACCGGGCGCTGGCCCTTCAGGTTGGTGTCTTTGGTGTATTCCGCGTCGGTGAAGGTGTAAGACGCCGTCAGGTTGACGTTGGCATTGACTGCGGCTTTCGCTTCCAGCTCGATGCCGCGTGAGCGGATTTCGCCGGACTGCACGCTGAAGCTGCTGTTAGTCGGGTCGGCCGTCAGGTTGTTGTCTTTGGTCAGCTGGTAAACCGCCGCCGTCAGGCTGATCGGCTGGTCTTGCGGGATATATTTCACCCCGGCTTCATACTGCTTGCCGTGGGACGGGTCGAACGATTTACCGCTTTGGGTGGCACCGCTGACCGGCTCAAAGGATTCGCTGTAGCTGAAGTACGGCGAAATCCCGTTGTCGAACAGGTAGTTCAGGCCGCCGCGCCAGGTGAACTGCTCATCGCGGTCTTTGTCGGTGGCACCGCTGCTGCGGGTCAGCACCGTGCTTTTGGCGAAGTCATAACGGCCGCCCAGGGTCAGCAGCCAGTGGTTCCACTCTGCCTGATCCTGCACGTAGAGGCCGGTCTGCTCCTGGCGGTTCAGGATGTTGTAACGGAAGTAGACATCGTAGTCATCATTGCCGTACTGCGGTGCGGTCATATTGATGCTGCTGGTGGACGCGTAGTCCGCGTTGATGTCGTTACGCATCCGCATGTAGTCCACGCCCATCAGCAGGGTGTGGTCAACCTGGCCGGTGCCGAATTTGGCCTGCGCCTGGGTGTCCACGTCGAAGTTACTCAGCTTCTCGCTGGAGTCGACAAAGGCACGCTGGATGGTCGCCGGGGCGACATAGCCGTTACCGTAGTGGCCGATGTAGTGGGTGCTCAGCATGGTGTAGCGCAGGTTCTGGCGCACCGTCCAGGTGTCGTTGAACGCGTGCTCGGCGCTGTAACCCACCATCTTCTGGTTGCGGGAGAACTTGTCCTCCTGCTCGCCTTCGGTGTAGTTCACCGGCAGTTTGCGCTGGTTGCCGTTGGCATCGGTGTACGGCACCACGGTGCCTTGCAGCGGCAGCCAGCCGTAGTAGCCCGCTTCCGGATCGTTCTGGAAGTTGCTCAGGAAGGTGAAGGTGGTGTTGTCATCCGGGTGCCAGGTAAAGGACGGCGCGATGGCGTAACGCTTCTCCTGGGACATCTCCTGCTGGGCATCCTGGCTGCGCGCCAGCCCGGTCAGGCGGTAGCTGTAAACGCCGTTGTCATCGATGGCACCGCCGAAATCAAACCCGGTCTGGTAGAGGTTGTCAGTACCCATCGAGAACTGCACTTCACGCAGGGTCTCGGTGGTCGGGCGTTTGCTGACCATAGAGACCAGGCCGCCGGGGTTGCTTTTGCCGTACAGCACGGAGGACGGGCCGCGCAGCACTTCCACCCGCTCGAGGAAGTACGGGTCCATCGACACTTCGGAATAGTTATCGCCCTGGAGTTTAATGCCGTCCAGGTACTGGTTGGTGTTGGTATTGGTAAAGCCGCGGATGGACACCGCATCAAGAATGTCGGAGCTGCCGCGGCTGGCGAACACGCCCGGCGTGTAGCTCAGCGCCTCTTTTACCGTGTCCGGCTGGCGCATTTCCAGCTCGTCACTGGTCACGACAGAGACGGACTGCGGTGTTTTCACCAGCGGTGTATCGGTTTTGGTGCCGGTAGCACTCCGCTTGGCCGCCACGGTCGCGGCCGGCCCCCATGCGCTTTCCTGCGCCACATCCGGCCCGCTGCCGACGACGGTAATGGTATCACCCGTTTGCGCCGGGTCGCCCTCTGCCGCCGTAGCGGGTAATACGAACGTGCCTAACGTAACCGCAATGGCAAGGGTCACTTTCCCAAGAGGAAAGGCCGCCGGGATCATGGTGCCTGAGTGTGTGCGCATGGTCGCTTCTCTGATGATGGTAAACAGGAATGTAAACGAGAATTATTATTATGAAGGCAGAATCATATTCGGATGAAATTTTAAACTCAAGCAGAAATAGAGTGTCCCCGGCGGATATGCTGAAGAAATGGCCTCATGAAATACGAGGCTATTTTTTATTAACCTATTTGTCGCACATAAATAAAAACCCGTAACTTTATGGTTACGGGTTTCACGATTAATAAATAGCGTGCGTATTATTTTTTAAATCCCTGCAACATTAATATCGGCGGGTTGGGGCTTTCGGCTGAACTGAAGGCGTACGCATGGCCCTTACGTTCGCCGCCAATGCAGAAAGAGATGGTGGTTTGTTTGTTTTTAATCGCCTCTTTGACGGCGGCATCCACCGGAATATAACGGTAAGACTGTTTGTTATTGGCATACAGCGATCCGGCGGCATTGCCATTACAGGCCGGGCGGCTGTTCCAGGTGGTGGTGTGCTCGTCCCATTCATTGGTGGTGCCGTAGAGATAAATAGTTCGGGCATTGGCATCAGAGACATTGCCGCCAAACAGCCGGATTTTATACGTGAACTCCGTGTTGTTATTGATATCCAGCTCCGGCGGCCAGGCCGGGATCGTGAACTGGATAAGCCCAATCTCCTCTTTGTTCCGGCTGCGGGTGCCCTGCCAGTTATCCTGCACGTGCAGCGTCTCTTCCCCGGCAAAATTTTTGTCTGCCTGATCAAGGTTGCTGATTGTGACGTCCTGCAACGCCATCTCGTAGGCAAACGGGATGTTGGTGTCGCAGGAGAGGCCGAGGTTCATGCAGTGGTTCGCCATAAAATCCGCGCCCTGCGTCGTCCAGCCATTCATAAAATCGCCGTGGGCGCTGTAGATAGAGCCCCACTGTTCAACCACCTTGCCGTTCACGATCACCGGGTCCAGCGACAGCTCGACTTTGGTCATGTCTATCGGCGTCGAGTTGGGGATCAGGTAAGCGATGTTCATGTTCACCATCGGGATCTTGACCGGGTACGCCGCCGGGCAGACATCATTTACCGCATAATCGGCATTTTTTACCCCGATGGCGGGGTGAAGGTTGACGCCGTCCCAGCAGTTGGGGAACTTCAGCGCAATGTTCATCTGCACCGTGCCGTTAGGCTGCGGCGGGCAGCTGCTTTTGGGAATGTCCGAGTAGCCCAGCCCCTGGCAGAAATAGTCCACCGCGAGCTTGTTCGGGCTGGTGCCGTTGTGGGTGCCGGCCAGCAGTTGCAGCCCGGCCGGGAACGGCTGGATCGGGTACTTCTCTATCTGGCTCGCCTGGTAGTAGGTTTTCTGGTACGCCGGGCGTACCACCGTGCCGTCAGGCAGCCGCAGCGACGGCGCCCAGTAGGCGGAGTGATCAGAACTGTTGTTGCAGGTGGTGGAGAAATCCGTCAACAGTTGTTCATTGGTGGTGTAGGCGTTGGCATGGGTGTTGCCGAAGAAATCATGCGACATCGCCATGCCGGGCATCCCCGGCATCATGATGGCATCGTCCGGCAGGGTATGGCTGTAGTCACACTCGACGTTGGTCTGCCCGTTGAGTGCCTGGCTGTGAAACGGCACCAGCGCGGCGAGGCCAAGGAGGGTACAGGGAAAAAAGGGGCGCATAGGGAACTCCTTATTGTGCTGTTGGGAATCGCACAGACAGAAATACCCACGCCACGGGCGCGTCAGCCAATCATCAACTCACATCGTCCGTCATTGATAAGGCTGATAAAAAAAGGGTGCGATGCGTGGTTATCACGCATCACACCCGTTTATCAGTGACGGCGCAGCCCGTTACTGGCCGAACATCTCTTTCAGCCAGCCGGCCATGCCGTTGCCCTCTTTCTGCTCATCCTGCGGCGCTTGCTGCTGTTGCTGTTGCTGCTGCATCTGCTGTTGCTGCATCTGCTGCTGTTGCAATTGCATCTGCTGTTGCTGCGCCGCCAGGCTGGCCTGGCAGAGGCTGTCCGGGTCACTGGTCCAGACCGGCATACTGCGCACCACGCCGCCGGTCAGCCCACCGGTCAGGCCGCCGCCACAGACGAAGTTGCCCGCGGAATCCACACGCATTTCGGTGATGTCTTCCGGTGCCTGCAAGTCCAGCGGCTGCGGCGTTTCGTTGGCCAGGTAGCGGCTGTAGAGCGCCATCGCACCGGTAGAGCCCCAGAGTTTGGACGGGCCGTTATTGTCGCGGCCGACCCAGGTGATCGCCACCTGATCGCCGTCCACCCCGGCAAACCAGCTGTCACGCAGGTCGTTGGAGGTGCCGGTTTTCGCCGCCAGGTGCAGGTTGGGGAATTTCACCGCCAGCGCCCGTGACGTCCCTTCGTTAACCACCTGCTGCATCGCGTAGAGCGTCAGGTACGCGGCCTGTGCCGGGACGGCGCGTTCCGCCTGCGGGAAGCTCTGGTAGAGCACCGAACCATCTTCAGCGATCACCGAGCGCACCGCCGACAGCGGCGCTTTGTTGCCGCCGCTGGCGATGGTCTGGAACTCCTGCGCCACTTCCATCGGCGTCAGCGCAATCGCGCCGAGCAGCATTGACGGCACCGGGTTCAGCACGTTTTCCGGCACGCCCAGCGCCACCAGCGTTTTGGTTATCTCATCCAGCCCGACCGCCATGCCGAGGTTGACCGTCGGCACGTTCATGGAACGCGCCAGCGCATCCACCAGCAGCATCTGGCCGCGGAACTGGTGATCGTCGTTCTGCGGTTTCCAGGTCTGGCCGTTGGAGAGCTTCAGCGCCAGCGGCTGGTCTGCCAGCAGGGTGTTAAGGCGGTATTTGTCCGGCTGCGCCAGGGCCGTCAGGTAGGTGGCCGGTTTCGCCAGCGAGCCGACCTGGCGGCGTGCCTGCATGGCGCGGTTAAACCCGGCGAACTGCGTCTCCGCGCCGCCGACCATCGCCCGCACCTCACCGGTGAAGCGATCCACCACCACCATCGCGGTTTCAATGTCTTTCAGGCCGCTCTTTTTGCGCAGTTGCGGCACGCCCTCCTCCACCGCCTGCTCGGCGGCGTCCTGCGACACCGGGTCGAGGGTGGTGAAGATTTTCACGCCGGACATCTCATTGACCTTGTCGCCGAGGCGCTGTTGCAGCTCCTGGCGCACCATCTGCATAAAGGCCGGTTGCGGTGAAATCACCCCGCCCTTCGGCTGCACGCCCAATGGGCGGGCGCTCAGCATGGTGTACAGCTCGTTATCAATGATCTTCTGTTTTTCCAGCAGCTTCAGCACCACATTACGGCGCTCCAGCGCCAGTTTCGGGTTGCGCCACGGGTTATACAGCGACGCCCCTTTCACCATGCCCACCAGCAGCGCCTGCTGGTCGAGGCTCAGCTCATCCACCGGGCGGCCGAAATAGTAGAGGCTGGCCAGCGGGAAGCCGCGGATCTGGTCGTTGCCGCTCTGGCCGAGGTAAACCTCGTTCAGGTACAGCTCAAGGATGCGATCCTTGCTGTAGCGGCTGTCCACCAGCAGCGCCATGTAGGCTTCGTTGATTTTACGCCAGTAGGTGCGCTCGTTGGTGAGGAACAGGTTCTTCACCAGCTGTTGCGTCAGGGTACTCGCCCCCTGCACCGTGTGGCCCGCCGTCAGGTTCGCCAGCACTGCGCGGCCAATCGAGTAGAAGCTGATGCCGTCATGCTCGTAGAAATGGCGGTCTTCGGTCGCCAGCAGCGTATCCACCAGCAGATCGGGGAAACCGGCACGCGGCACAAACAGCCGCTGCTCGCCGTTAGGCGACTGCAACATGGTGATCAGGCGCGGGTCGAGGCGGAAGAAGCCGAAATTGCGCTGGTTATCCATGTTCTGGATCTGCGTCAGCCGGTCGCCCTTGAACGTCAGCTGGGCGTGGATCTGCCCCTCTTTACCGTCCGGGAATTCAAACGGGCGGCGCAGCAGCTCAATGCTGTTGGCGTGCACGGTGAACTCGCCCGGCCGGGTGATGCGCGTGACTTCGCGGTATTGCGTGCCTTCCAGCAGCGCCACCATCTCTTTCTTGCTGTAGTTCATGCCCGGCTCGAGGTTGACCATCCGGCCATACACCGCGGCAGGCAATTGCCACACTTTGCCGTCAATGCGGCTGCGGATCTGGCCGTCGAGGTAGAAGCCGTAAATGGCCATCCCCACTGCCAGCACAATCCCTATTTTAACCAGCAGGCCCAACCAGCCGCGCTTTTTACGCGGTTTGCCCGCCTTTACCTTACGTGGCATACGTTGCTTACCTTTATTCACATTGTCCTGTTCAGCCATACCGGCTTCAACATCGTCCTCAATCTCTTCAACATCCTCATCCCGGCGATTACGCGGCCGCTGCCGTAAGGGCTTGCGGACGGGAGGCGGCGTTTTCCCCTTACGCCCGATGGGTTCGCGGTCATCACCTGACATTGTCGTTCTCCACGCTACTGTTTTCTTTCATCATTTACATTTCCAGAGAAAAGTCGCGGCGTCCTGCGGTGGCTTTTCAGATTGCTGTGCTTATCGACGGGGCCGGGAAAGGCGCTACTCTGTTATCCGCCGCCCGGCCCGGCCAGCGGAAACATCTGAAAATAAGGGGTCACGGTGACCGGTCAGGGCTGATATTTCTTGGTGCGCCGCGTCGGCAATGCCTGCGCCGGGTCATCCGGCCAGGGGTGCTTCGGGTAGCGCCCTTTCATCTCTTTCTGTACCTCGCGGTATGCGCCGCGCCAGAACGCCGCCAGATCGGCGGTGATTTGCAGCGGCCGGTGCGCCGGGGAGAGCAGCTCCAGCACCACCGCCACCCGCCCTTCGGCGACGCGCGGGCTGGCTTCTTCGCCGAACATCTCCTGCAACCGCACCGCCAGCACCGGCGGTTTTTCCGCATCATAGCGCAGCGGCAGGCGGCTGCCGGTCGGCACAGTGTAATGGCTCGGCAGCGCACTATCCAGCCGTTGCCGCTGCGGCCAGGTCAGCAAGCGGCCCAGCGCCTCGCTCAGGTTGACCTGCCGCAGCGCGCGCAGGTCACGCACCTTGCCCAGCGACGGCAACAGCCACGTTTCAAGGTTCGCCAGCAGGTCGGCCTCCTCTGCCGGCGGCCAGTCGCCTTCCGGCAGCCAGCGCCGGGCGCAGCGCAACCGCAGCAACAGCTGTTCTGCCGCCGGTTCCCAGTTCAGCACGCTTAACCCCTGCTGGCGTATCCAGCCGATCAGCGCCTGTTGCAGTTCGTCATCCGAGGGTTTCGCCAGCACCCGGGCGCTCAGCACCAGCCGGCCGATCATCTCACGCTGCCAGGCGCGCAGCGTGCCTTTTTCCTCGTCCCACTCCACGGCCGCCCGCCGTTCCACCAGCGCAGGCAGGCGGGCGGCCAGCGCCTCGATGGCGACCGGCAGCGCCAGCAGGATGCGGGCATCGGGGCTGTTGCTGTTTTGCAACAGGGAGGGGGCCACCAGCCAGCCGTGGCGGGTCAGCGCCTCGTCCTGCGGCAGTGACGCGCCCAGCCCGTTGGCCAGCAGGTAGCGCCCGTCGTCACCGCGCCGCTGGGCGATGCGGTCCGGGAACGCCTGCGCCAGCAGCCAGCCCGCCTCGTCCGGCGACGGCTGCCCGGCCGTGCGGCCGCTGCGTTTCGCCAGCAGCGCAGCGCGGCGTTGCCAGTGCGGTTGCGGGCGGCTCAGCCAGTCACTGAGATCCGGCGAGCCGCTGCGCGGCGGTTCTTCCAGGATCGCCGCCAGCAGGGCCGCCGTCGCCAGTGCGTCCGCGCTGTGGGTTGCCCCGGCCACCAGCATCGCCGCCAGCCGCGGCTCCACGCCGAGCGCAGCCATACGCTGCCCGATGGCGGAGAGCCGCCCCTGGTCGTCCAGCGCGCCGAGGCGCCGCAACAGATCCTGCGCGGCGGCCAGCGCCGGGGCCGGGGGCGCATCCAGCCAGGTGAGATCGTCCGGTGAACGGCAACCCCACTGCACCAGCTCCAGCCACAGGCTGCTGAGGTCGCTTTGCAGGATCTCCGGCTCGCCCTGTTCGGCGGCGCGCTCCGCCTGCTCGCGGCTGAACAGGTGCAGGCAGATCCCCGGCGACAGCCGCCCGGCACGGCCTGCCCGCTGGGTCATTGATGCCTGGCTGATGCGCTGGGTCACCAGCCGGGTGACGCCGGTGCGCGGGTCAAAACGGGTGCTGCGCTCCAGCCCGCTGTCTACCACCAGGCGGATGCCCTCAATCGTCAGGCTGGTTTCCGCGATGTTGGTCGCCAGCACCACTTTGCGCCGCCCGGCGGCCGCCGGCTGGATCGCCTGCTGCTGCGCCGCCAGCGGCAGTGCGCCGTAAAGCGGGCAGAGATCCGTGTCGGTGGGGAGGTTTTCCGCCAGCCGCGTCTGTACCCGGTGGATCTCCGCCACGCCGGGCAAAAACAGCAGCAGCGAGCCGTGTTCGCCTTGCAACAGCCGCCGCACCGCCCCGGCCACGCCCTCCTCCAGCCGTTCATGGCCGGCGAGCGGCTGGTAACGCCGCTCCACCGGGAAGGTGCGCCCCTGCGAGACAATCACCGGCGCACCCGGCAACCGTTCTGCCAGCCGGGCATTGTCGAGGGTGGCGGACATCACCAGCAGTTTCAGGTCATCCCGCAGGCCTTGCTGCACATCCAGCAGCAGCGCCAGCGCGGTGTCGGCCTGCAGGCTGCGTTCGTGGAACTCATCCAGGATAACCAGCGAGACGCCGGAGAGTTCCGGGTCCTGCTGCACCATGCGGGTCAGGATACCTTCAGTCACCACTTCCAGCCGGGTGGCGGCGCTGGTTTTGCTCTCGGCGCGCATCCGGTAGCCAACCTGCTGCCCCGGCACTTCGCCCAGTTGCTGCGCCAGCCGGTGCGCGACGTTTTTCGCCGCCAGCCGCCGTGGTTCCAGCATGATGATGCGGCCCGGCAGCCCGGCGCGCGCCAGGATCGCCAGCGGCAGCCAGGTGGATTTACCCGCACCGGTCGGCGCATTCAGCAGCACCTGCGGGGACGCCGCCAGGGCCGCCAGCACGTCATCCACCACCTCGCTGACCGGCAGCGCCGCCTGCGCGCCCTGTGTCACCGCACCCATACCTTTCCCCTCACATCGGTTAACTTTCTCAGCCGCGCATTGTAGCATTGCGCCCGATCCCCTTTGGACAATTCATTCAGGAGCGCTTATGCCCGACTCACGCCGCCTCTTTTTCGGCCTGCCGCTGCCGGATGCCCTGCAACAGGCGGTGATCGCCTGGCGCGCCACGGCGTTCCCGGCGGAGGCCGGGCGGCCGGTTGCCGCAGCGAACCTGCACCTGACGCTGGCGTTTCTGGGTGAGGTCAGTGACCGCAAGGCGGAGGTACTGGCCGCGCTGGCGGGCAATATTGTGCAGCCGGGCTTTCCGCTGACGCTGGATGACCTCGGCCACTGGCCGCGCCCCGGCGTGGTGTGGCTCGGCACCCGCCGCGCGCCGCGCGGGCTGTTGCAGCTGGCGGCCCTGTTGCGTGCGCAGGCGGCGCGTAACGGCTGCCCGCAGAGCGCCCAGCCGTTCCACCCGCATATCACCCTGTTACGCGGCGCGGTGCACCCGGTCGCGCTGCCGCCTGCCACGCCGGGCTGGACGCTGGACGCCACCCATTTCTGTCTGTACGAATCCCGCACTGAACGCGGGCGCACCCGTTATCACGTGCTTCAGAGCTGGCCGTTTACCTGAAGCCGGGCAAGGAGAGTCATGTTATTTACCCCCCCACTGCAACACGCCACCCTGATTAAGCGTTACAAACGTTTTCTGGCCGATGTGATCACCCCTGACGGCACCCTGCTGACGCTGCACTGCGCCAATACCGGCGCGATGACCGGCTGCGCGACGCCGGGTGATACCGTCTGGTACTCCACCTCACCCAACCTGAAACGCAAATACGCCCACACCTGGGAGTTATCTGAAACGCAACAGGGGCACTGGATTTGCGTGAATACTCAACGGGCTAACGGGCTGGTGCGCGAAGCGGTTGAACAGGGGCGCATCCCTGAATTATCCGGTTACAGTCGCGTGCAGAGTGAAATAAAATATGGTGGCGAAAACAGCCGTATCGACCTGTTATTACAGGCGGAAAACCAACCCGACTGCTATATTGAGGTGAAGTCTGTAACGTTATTGCAACATGATCGTGGTTACTTTCCTGATGCCGTGACAGTACGCGGCCAGAAGCACCTGCGGGAGTTGCAACACATGGTGGCCGAAGGCCGGCGGGCGGTGCTGTTTTTCGCGGTGCTGCACTCCGGCATTCAGGAGGTGGCTGCCGCCCGCCATATCGACCCGCGTTACGCCGGCTTGCTGGCAGAGGCGCAAAATCAGGGGGTTGAGGTGATTAGCTATGGAGCGCAGCTTTCACCGGCCGGCATTGCCCTGATGCAACCCATTCCGTTGGTATGCGAATAAAAAGCCTAAGGCCGGACACCCCACAGCGAGGCTGATGTGTGTCACGCGGCGAAGCCAAAAACGCCGCGGCTCACAGGGTTGTCAAGCAGGTGAGAGGAATAATTGCCATCTACCTTCCCATCTGTTATTTATAGCGGCCTGATTTTTCCCCACGTTGGGGATCGATAGTGCGTGTTATGAGGAGAAGCAACATGCAAGAAGGGCAAACCCGTAAAACATCCTCCTTGAGCATTCTCGCCATCGCTGGGGTGGAGCCGTATCAAGAGAAGCCAGGCGAAGAGTATATGAACGACGCCCAGCTCACTCACTTCAAGCGTATTCTTGAAGCGTGGCGCAATCAGCTCAGGGATGAAGTCGACCGTACTGTGTCTCATATGCAGGACGAAGCCGCTAATTTCCCCGATCCGGTAGACCGTGCTGCCCAGGAAGAAGAGTTCAGCCTGGAACTGCGTAACCGCGATCGCGAGCGTAAGTTGATTAAGAAGATCGAGAAAACGCTGAAGAAAGTAGAAGACGAAGATTTCGGCTTCTGCGAGTCCTGTGGTGTTGAAATTGGTATTCGCCGCCTTGAAGCGCGTCCGACTGCTGATTTGTGTATTGACTGCAAAACCCTGGCTGAAATCCGCGAAAAGCAGATGGCCGGTTAAGCAAGCCTGTCACGACGACGGCCGCGGTGCCCCGGCACCGCGCTGTCGTCGCCACTCTTATTATGCCTGACGCCCTGACGCCCCCCTCCCCTTATATTGGCCGCTTTGCGCCGTCGCCTTCCGGTGAGCTTCACTTTGGTTCGCTTATCGCTGCGCTGGGCAGTTATCTGCGCGCCCGTGCCTGCGGTGGCCGCTGGCTGGTGCGTATCGAAGACATCGACCCGCCGCGTGAAGTGCCGGGTGCTGCCGCGCGTATCCTGAATCAGCTGGAACAGTATGGTTTGTTATGGGACGGCGAGGTGCTCTACCAGTCAGATCGCCATGACGCCTACCGCGCCGTGCTGGGGCAGCTTATCGCCCGCGGGCAGGCCTATTACTGCACCTGCACCCGCAGCCGCATCCAGTCCCTCGGCGGGTTTTATGACGGCCATTGCCGCTTGCTGCACCACGGGCCGGAGAATGCCGCCCTGCGCCTGCACCAGACGGCACCGGTCTACGGGTTTGAGGATGGCCTGCGCGGCTGGCTGGCCGCCGATGCGCGCATGGCGGAAGAGGATTTCATCATCCACCGGCGTGACGGGCTGTTTGCCTATAATCTGGCGGTGGTGGTGGATGACCACTATCAGGGCGTGACGGAAATTGTGCGCGGCGCGGATCTGATCGAGCCGACGGTGCGCCAGATGGCGCTTTATCAGCAGCTGGGCTGGCAGCCACCGCACTATATTCACCTGCCGCTGGCGGTCAACGAACACGGCGACAAGCTCTCCAAGCAGAACCACGCCCCGCCGTTGCCGCCGGGCGACCCGCGCCCGACCCTGGTGGCGGCGCTGGCCTTCCTGCACCTGCCGGTGCCGGAGGACTGGCAGGATCTCAGCCTGCCGCAATTGCTGGCCTCTGCCGTTGCCCATTGGCAAGTGGCGGATATCATGCCATAAACGCCCGGCAACCCGCAGAAACCGCGGCAACCGGGCATTGACAGCTGTATAACATTATTCTCAAACCCCCCGGCATGAGCTATGATTAGCCGCTGTTTTTTGCTCTGTCCATTTTAGTCACTATCGAGGTGTCCCATTTTTACCCGAGTAGCCAATTTTTGCCGAAAGGTACTGGCCCGCGAAAACGACGTTCCTGACACGGTTGAACCCGTGCCGGCGCCTTTGCCGACTGTCACCATTATTCCGCGCGATCAGCATGCGATCTCCCGCCGGGATATCAGTGAAAATGCCCTGAAGGTGTTGTACCGTCTGAACAAATCAGGTTTTGAGGCCTATCTGGTCGGCGGCGGCGTGCGTGACTTACTGCTCGGTAAGAAGCCCAAAGATTTTGACGTGACCACCAACGCCACCCCGGAGCAGGTGCGCAAGCTGTTCCGCAACTGCCGTCTGGTCGGGCGTCGTTTCCGCCTGGCGCATGTGATGTTCGGCCCGGAAATCATCGAAGTGGCGACCTTCCGCGGCCACCATGAGCAGGAACAGGAGCAGTCCGACAAGAACGCCTCCCAGCAGGGCCGGAACGGTATGCTGCTGCGCGACAACATTTTCGGCTCGATTGAGGAAGACGCGCAACGCCGTGACTTCACCATCAACAGCCTTTATTACAGCGTGGCCGATTTCTCGGTGCGCGATTACGCCGGTGGCCTGCGTGACCTGGATGACGGCATTATCCGCCTGATTGGTGACCCGGAAACCCGCTACCGTGAAGACCCGGTGCGGATGCTGCGCGCCGTGCGTTTCGCTGCCAAGCTGGATATGGAACTCAGTGCGGAAACCGCCGAGCCGATCCCGCGCCTGGCCCCGCTGCTGCATGAGATCCCGCCGGCGCGGCTGTTTGAGGAATCCCTGAAGCTGCTGCAGGCCGGCTACGGTTACCCGACCTGGCGCCTGCTGTGTGAATACCAGCTGTTCCAGCCGCTGTTCCCGCTGATTGCCCGCCAGTTCACCGAAAGCGGCGACAGCCCGATGGAGCGCATCCTCGAGCAGGTGCTGAGGAATACCGACCACCGCATCCAGACTGACATGCGCGTCAACCCGGCGTTCCTGTTTGCTGCGATGCTCTGGTACCCGCTGATTGAACACGCGCAGAAGCTGGCGCAGGAGAGCGGGCTGGCCTATTTCGACGCCTTCGCGCTGGCGATGAATGATGTGCTGGACGAGCAGTGCCGCTCACTGGCGATCCCGAAACGCATCACCACGCTGGTGCGTGACATCTGGGCGCTGCAACTGCGCCTGTCACGCCGCCAGGGCAAACGCGCCCACAAGCTGATGGAGCACCCGAAATTCCGGGCCGCCTTCGATCTGCTGGCGCTGCGTGCTGAAGCGGAAAACAGCCGCGACCTGCAACAGCTGACCCAATGGTGGAGCGAATTCCAGGAAGCCACCCCGATGCGCCAGAAAGGGATGCTGACCAACCTGGGTGACGATGCCGCCCCGCGCCGCAGCCGTGCCCGCCGCCCGCGCAAACGCGCGCCGCGCCGCGATAACAACGTATGATCCGCGTCTACCTTGCGCTGGGCAGCAACCTTGCCCAGCCGCTCGATCAGGTCAACGCGGCGCTGGCAGCGCTGGACGCCCTGCCGCAGACGCGGCGGGTGGCCTGCTCCTCGTTCTACCGCAGCACACCCCTCGGCCCGCAAGATCAGCCCGATTACCTGAATGCCGTGGTGGCGCTCGACACCACGCTGTTGCCGGAAACCCTGCTGGACGCCACTCAGGCTATCGAGCAGCAACAGGGGCGGGTACGCAAGGCGGAGCGCTGGGGGCCGCGCACGCTGGACCTCGACATGCTGTTGTATGGTGACCAGGTGATCAACACCCCGCGCCTGACCGTGCCGCACTACGACATGATGAACCGCGAATTCATGCTCTACCCGCTCGCGGAGATCGCCCCGGATCTGGTGTTCCCGGACGGCACGGTGCTGCAACAGCACCTGGCCGGGGTCGATCGCAACGGCCTCACCCGCTGGTAATGCCTCAGGCGGTGATCACCACCGCCAGCCCCCCGGCGGGCCGGTTTTCCACCCGCAATGCCAGGCCATGCAGCGCCGCGATGCGCAGCGCAATCGACAACCCCAGCCCGCTTCCGTTCTCCTGCTGCCCCGGCGGCCGGTAAAACCGTTCGCCCAGCCGGGCAAGGTGTTCTGCCGTCATGCCCGGCCCCTGATCCTCGACCCGGATTTCCGGCCCCAGTGTCACCGTGACGGTAGTGCCGCCCGGCGAGTAACGCACCGCATTATCCAGCAGGTTACGCAGCATCAGTGACAACAGCAGCGCCTGCCCGTGCGTCACCGGCGGCGTGCCGGTGTTGTGCAGATGCAGCCGGATCTGTCTGGCGCGCGCCGCAGGTTCCACCTCTGCCAGCGCCTGTTGCACCAGCCCCGCCCACGCCACCGGCTCACGCGCTTCCGGCCCGCTGAGCGCTTCCAGCCGCGAGAGCGTCAGCAACTGATCCACCAGCCGGGTGGCGCGGTCAATGCCCTCGGTCAGGTTCGAGAGCGCGTGAGTGCGCATCGTCTCATCATCCCCCGCCAGTTGCGCCACTTCGGTCTGCACCCGCAATGCTGCCAGCGGGCTGCGCAGTTCATGGGCGGCATCCGAGGTAAAACGCCGCTCACGCACCAGCATCGATGAGACGCGCCCAAACAGCGCATTCAGCGCTGCCGCCAGCGGCAGCACTTCCGCCGGCAGCCGTTGGGTCGCCAATGGGCGGCCATCTTCCGGCGCACGTTGCCGCAGCTCCGCCGCCACCTGCCGCAGCGGCGCGAGCTCACGGCCGGTAAGCCAGGCCATCAGCAGCACCAGCAGCGGCAGTGACACCAGCCACGGCAGAAACTGCCCGGACACCACCGCCCACGCCATATCCTCGCGGTACTCCACCTCCTGCCCCACCGCGATGCGATCACCGCCCGGCGTGGTCAGCCAGAGCAGCCGCCAGCGGTCATCATCCCCGGCGAGCGTGGTGTCCATAAACCCCTGCGCGCGCGCCTCAAAGCGGATCTTCCGGCCGTTTTCCCCGTCATTCAGCCGCATCCCGCCGTGCGGGTCGAAAATGGCGAACGCCAGCGCATCATCTTCCAGCTCCCCCCGGCTGCCGTGGCGCACCAGCGTGCTGGTTTTCGGCAACCGCACCGCCTCCCCACCGGCGATGTCCCCTACCCCGGAGGTGGCCAGCCGTTTGGCGAACAGCATCTGCTGGGTGTCGAACAGCTCGTTAATCGTATGCTGGGTACGCACCCACGCCAGCGTGCTGGCGACGCTCCAGACCAGCAGGGCGACCACGCTGAACAGCAGGATCAGCCGGGCGCGCAGGCTCAGTGACGTCATGCTTCCTCCCCCAGTGTATAACCGACGCCGTGCACGGTGCGGATAAGCGCATTGCCCAGCTTGCGCCGCAGGTGGTGAATATGCACTTCCACCGCATTGCTGCTGACCTCCTCGTCCCAGCTGTAGAGCTTGTCCTGAATCAGTGAGCGCGGCAGCACCCGGCCTTTGTGGCTGAGCAGCAGCTCCAGCACCGCCAGCTCTTTGGGCGTCAGCGTGACCGGTTCGCCCGCCAGCGTGACGCTGCGCGCCGCCGGGTCGAACGCCAGGGCGCCGTGCGTCAGGTGCGGGGTCAGGTGGCCGTGGCGGCGGCGGATCAACGCCTGCAACCGCGCGGCCACCTCGACCAGCGCGAACGGCTTGCAGAGGTAATCGTCCGCGCCCGCCTGCAACCCGGCCACCCGCTGGTCGAGCGCATCGCGCGCCGTCAGGATCAGCACCGGCGTGTCCTGCCCGGCGGCACGCCACTCACGCAGCAGCGCCATGCCGTCCAGCCCCGGCAGGCTTAAATCCAGGATCACCGCGTCATAGGGCGCGGCCCGCAGCGCGTCGCGGCCGGTCGGGCCGTCGGTGAACCAGTCCAGGCTGAACCCCAGTTTGCCCAGCCCGGCGCGGATGCCGTCGCCAATCAGCCGGTCATCCTCAATCAACAAAATGCGCATCGTCACTCCCTTTCATCTGCGGTTAGCTTTACAGTTAAGCACGATCTTCTTAACAGGATCTTAAGGCGGCTACCCAGGTGAGGTGCTTATCATTAGAATGACCCACCAGGTGAATACCACTATAAAGACGTCTAAGAGGTTATTATGAAATCCACCACAGTCAGCCATTTACGGCAGTGGAAACAGCAGCAGCGCAAATTTGCGACCATCACCGCCTATGATGCCAGCTTCGCCCAACTGTTTGAGCAGCAGGGCATCAGCGTGATGCTGATTGGCGACTCCCTGGGGATGGTGGTGCAGGGGCACGATTCTACCCTGCCGGTCACGGTAGAGGAGATTGCCTACCACACCCGCTGCGTGCGCCGGGGTGCACCACACAGCCTGCTGATGGCGGATCTGCCGTTTATGAGCTGTAACACGCCGGAACAGGCCTGTGAAAATGCCGCCACGCTGATGCGCGCCGGGGCCAACATGGTAAAGCTGGAAGGCGGGAGCTGGCTGTGTGACACCGTGAAAAAGCTGACCGAGCGCGCGGTGCCGGTCTGCGGCCACCTCGGCCTGACGCCGCAGTCGGTGAACATTTTCGGCGGCTATAAAGTCCAGGGGCGCGATGACGCGGCGGCCGACCGGCTGTTGCAGGACGCGCTCAACCTCGAGCAGGCAGGCGCGCAACTGATGGTGCTGGAGTGTGTGCCGGTGGCGCTGGCGGAGCGCGTCACCCGCGCGTTGCAGATCCCGGTGATCGGCATCGGGGCCGGTAACGTGACCGACGGCCAGATTCTGGTGATGCATGACGCCTTCGGCATCACCGGCGGCCACGTGCCGAAATTTGCCAAGAACTTCCTGGCGGAAGCGGGTGACCTGCGCAGCGCGGTGCAGGCGTATGTGGATCAGGTGGCGTCCGGCGCTTACCCGGCCCCGGAACACACCTTCAACTAATGATGCCGCAAGGCACAGACTCAAGGAGATGTAACGTGGTAATCATTGAAACGTTGCCGCTGCTGCGCCGTCAGATCCGCCGCTGGCGGCAGGACGGCCAGCGCATTGCGCTGGTGCCGACGATGGGTAACCTGCATGAAGGCCATATGACCCTGGTGGACGAGGCCAAAGCCCGTGCCGATGTGGTGGTGGTGAGCATCTTTGTCAACCCGATGCAGTTCAATAACGCCGACGATCTGGCGCGTTACCCGCGTACCTTGCAGGAAGACAGCGAACTGCTGAAGCGCCGCGGGGCGGATCTGGTGTTCGCCCCGGCAGCGGCCGACCTCTACCCGCAAGGGCTGGAGGCACAGACCTTCGTCGAGGTGCCCGGCCTCTCCGCCATGCTGGAAGGTGCCAGCCGCCCCGGCCACTTCCGCGGCGTCTCCACCATCGTCAGCAAACTGTTTAACCTGGTACAGCCGGATCTGGCCTGTTTCGGCGAGAAGGATTACCAGCAGCTGGCGCTGATCCGCAAAATGGTGGCGGACATGGGCTACGACATCGAGATTGTCGGCGTGCCTACGGTACGCGCCAAAGATGGGCTGGCCCTCAGTTCGCGCAACGGTTACCTTACCGCCGACGAACGCAAGCTCGCCCCGGCGCTGAGCCGGGTGATGAATGGCCTGGCGGAACAGCTGTTGCAGGGCGAGCGCCACGTAGAAGAATTGCTGGAACAGGCCGCCGCGCAGTTGCGTGAGGCCGGTTTCACGCCGGATGAGCTATTCATCCGGGACGCCGACACCCTGCAACCGCTGACCGTCTCCAGCACCCGCGCGGTGATCCTGATGGCGGCGTGGCTCGGCAAGGCACGCTTGATCGACAACCAGCAGGTTGACCTGCTGGTCTGATCCGCCCTACCGCTGAACGCAGGACGCACCCAGCAAGAGACCGGCCGCTTTACCGGCCGGGCGTATAACCCACTGTTTTCTTTTTGGCTATTAAGGTAACAACGTTATGGTACGCACCATGCTGCAAGGCAAGCTTCACCGGGTCAAGGTTACGCAGGCTGACCTGCACTACGAAGGCTCTTGCGCGATCGATCAGGATTTCCTCGATGCCTCCGGCATCCTGGAATATGAAGCCATTGATATCTACAACGTCGACAACGGCCAGCGTTTCTCGACCTATGCGATTGCCGCCGAGCGCGGCTCCCGCATTATCTCGGTCAACGGCGCGGCCGCCCGCCTCGCCTGCGTCGGTGACAAGCTGATCATCTGCTCCTATGTGCAGATGGCGGAGGCCGAGGCCCGCACGCACAAGCCGAAAGTGGCCTACTTTGAAGGTGACAACCAGTTACAGCGCCAGGCAAACGCCATTCCGGTGCAGGTGGCCTGACGCCGCCTGCCGTGACAGAGGGGGAGCCGGAAGGCTCCCTTTTTTGTGATTATTAATCAACAAATTGCAATTAAGCAGTTATCCTTATTTTCCAGATGTTCTGCGTGTATAGCTCTTCATTCTTCTGCTGCGGATGTCACTTCTAGCCAACATTATTTCCTGGATAAATGAAAATGGCAGATCTGGGTTGTCTTCAACAATGCGGCCAATTTTTACCCAGTATTCGAGTTGTTTCGCTACACTGCGGCCCGATGCCGCTGCATGTTTTTTGACGTCATCAACAAATGTTTCATTCAAACTTACATTCATTGTCATGGTGATCTCCCCGGTTATCGCCTGTGACATCATTAAAAAGCGTTATCCCGATGTTTTGCAAATCAGGACGTATTTCACCCATAAAAAAACCGCCCGCAGGCGGTTTGATGATGTGAGTCTGGCCCCTTACGAGCGCAGCCCGCGGCCGCGCTGGATCAGGTACCAGGCGAGCAGGTAGAACACCACGATGAAGGCCACCAGCACCGCCATGGTGAACGCCAGCGGCACGTCGCTGATGCCGAGGAAACCGTAACGGAAGCCGCTGATCATGTAGACGATCGGGTTCAGCTTCGATACCGCCTGCCAGAACGGCGGCAGCAGCGTCAGTGAGTAGAACACGCCGCCCAGATAGGTCAGCGGTGTCAGCACAAAGGTCGGGATCAGGCTGATGTCATCAAAGGTGGTGGCAAACACCGCGTTCAGCAGCCCGGCCAGCGAGAACAGGATCGCCGTCAGCAGCAGCGTCGCGGCAATCACCCACCAGGCGTGGACATGCAGCGGCACAAAGAACAGGGAGACCACCGTCACCAGCACCCCGACGCAGATGCCGCGCGCCACGCCGCCGCCGACATAGCCGGCGATCACCACGTGGGTCGGCACCGGGGCCACCAGCAGCTCCTCAATGTTGCGCTGGAATTTGGCGCTGAAGAACGACGACGCCACGTTGGCGTAGGAGTTGGTGATCACCGCCATCATGATAAGCCCCGGCACGATAAACTGCATATAATCAAAGCCGTGCATCTCCCCAATGCGTGAGCCGATCAGGTTGCCGAAAATGATGAAGTAGAGCGTCATGGTGATCACCGGCGGCACCAGCGTCTGGATCCAGATGCGGCCGAAGCGGTTAATCTCTTTGTACCAGATACTTTGTAGTGCCACCCAATAAAGACGGGTCATACGTTTTCTCCCTCGTTGCCGTTCACCAGGTTAACGAACAGCTCTTCCAGCCGGTTGGCTTTGTTACGCATACTGAGCACCTGGATGCCCTGCTTGCTCAGCTGGCTGAACAACCCGTTCAGCCCCTGCTCGCGCATCACGTCCACTTCCAGGGTGGAGGTGTCCACCAGTTTGCTCTTATACCCTTCCAGCTTCGGCAGCGGGCTTTTCGCCGCTAAGTCCAGCACGAAGGTCTCTGATTTCTGCGTCGCCAGCAGCGCTTTCATGCTGGTGTTTTCCACCAGTTCGCCGTTCTGGATGATGCCGATGTTGCGGCACAGCATCTCCGCCTCTTCCAGGTAGTGCGTGGTGAGGATAATGGTGGTGCCCTGCGCGTTGAGGTCTTTCAAAAAGCCCCACATGGAGCGGCGCAGTTCAATGTCCACCCCGGCGGTCGGCTCATCGAGGATCAGCAGTTTCGGCTCGTGCATCAGTGCGCGCGCAATCATCAGCCGGCGCTTCATGCCGCCGGAAAGCATCCGCGCCCGCTCGTCACGCTTGCCCCATAAATCGAGCTGCGTCAGGTATTTCTCCGCCCGTTCCAGCGCCTCACGGCGTTTTACGCCGTAATAGCCGGCCTGGTTGACCACAATCTGCATCACGGTCTCAAACGGGTTGAAGTTGAATTCCTGCGGCACCAGCCCAAGCTGGCGTTTGGCGTTGACGATATCGTGGTCAATGTCATAGCCAAACACCCGCACCTTACCGGCCGTTTTGTTGACCAGTGAGCTGATGATGCCGATGGTGGTGGATTTCCCGGCGCCGTTCGGCCCAAGGAGGGCATAAAAATCACCGGCCTCGACCTTCAGGTCAATGCCGCGCAGCGCCTGTATCCCACCTGCGTAGGTTTTGGTCAGCTGCGTGAGTTCCAGTGCATATGTCATAAACGTTAAATCACCTTGTGCTGTTGTTTCTCTGATCCCGCCGTCAGGATCAGATTTCAAATTCGTGATGTATGTCCTATATTAAAGCTGCAATCTGCGCGTTACAGATTGTTCACACTTCATATGAGATTGATGATATCCCATGAAAGAAATCGAAAGGCTTATTGCCAACAACCGCGCCTGGTCTGAAACCATCACCCAAGATGATCCTGCTTTCTTTGAGCGTCTGGCCCAGGCCCAGAAGCCGCGCTTCCTGTGGATTGGTTGCTCTGACAGCCGGGTACCGGCGGAACGCCTGACCGGCATGGAACCGGGCGAGCTGTTTGTACACCGCAACGTGGCCAACCTGGTTATCCATACCGATCTCAACTGCCTCTCCGTGGTGCAGTACGCCATTGACGTCCTGCAGGTGGAACACGTGATTGTCTGCGGCCACTACGGCTGCGGCGGTGTCGCGGCGGCGGTCGAGAACCCGGAACTGGGCCTGATCAACAACTGGCTGCTGCACATCCGCGACCTGTGGTACAAGCATAGCGCGTTACTCAGCGAACTCCCGCCTGATGAGCGCCTGAATACCCTGTGCGAGATCAACGTGGTAGAGCAGGTGTATAACCTCGGCCACTCCACCATTATGCAGGGTGCCTGGAAACGCGGGCAGAAAGTGATGCTGCACGGCTGGGTTTACGGCTTGCAGAACGGTCAGCTTAATGACCTGAACGTCACCACGGCCAACCGTGAAAATCTGGAAATGAACTACCACAACGCCATTGCCAAGCTGTTGCCGGGCGTCTGACCGGCAAGCACGGAGCATAGCCAATACCGCAGCGTAAAAATTAGCTTTCCAAGCGCTTTTACCCTGCGGTTTTTCAGGATGAAACAAGGGCGTAAAGGGGGTTACTCCGCAGCCGGCACCACATTGCCGATGTAGGGCAGGTGGCGGTAACGCTGGGCGTAATCGATTCCGTACCCGACCACAAATTTGTCCGGGATCGAGAAACCGACATACTCCACCGTCACGCTGACTTCCCGGCGTGACGGTTTATCCAACAGGGTGCAGATGGCCAGCGATTTTGGCTCACGCAGCGCCAGGATTTCGCGCACCTTGCTCAGGGTGTTGCCGGAATCGATGATATCTTCCACGATCAGCACATCCTTGCCCCGGATATCCTCATCCAGATCTTTCAGGATTTTCACGTCGCGGCTGCTGGACATGCTGTTGCCGTAACTGGAGGCGGTCATGAAATCGACTTCATGCGGCACCTCAATCTGGCGGCAGAGATCGGCCATAAACATGAACGAACCGCGCAACAGCCCAACCAGTACCATATCGCTGCCGCTGTCGCGGTAGTCATGGGTGATTTGCCGGCCCAGCTCAATGATGCGCTGCCTGACTTCCTGCTCGGAAATCATGATTTCTACGGTGTGTTTCATAAATAATTTGTCTGTTACCTGTACGGGGTATCAGAGTTTAACATAGCCCCTGCGGCGGATCGACGCGGCGGCTTTTCAGACTCCCGGCCTGCGGGTTATCGCCCGGAGCCGCTATACTCAAGGTATCTTTCCGCTCCAGACCCCCCTTTCCCGGCACGACCGCCGGGCGCGCAATAAATTTGGTGCGTGAATAAGTAAGTGTGATAACGTCTGCTAACCATGAATAAGTCACTGATGGCAATGAAACGAACGACACTGATGATGCTGCTGCTGGGGCTGCTGGGCTTCTCCTCTGCCAGCCAGGCACTGAGCGACACCGAAGCGGAAGACCTTGCCGATTTGACGGCGGTGTTTGTCTACCTGAAAAATAATTGCGGCTACCATGACCTGCCGAACAACCAGATCAAGCAGGCGATTGTCTATTTCGCCCAACAGAACAGCTGGGATCTCAGCAACTACAACACCTTTAACATGCGCAAGCTGGGCGAAGAGAGCTACCGCGACCTGAGCGGCATCGCTATCTCCACGCCAAACAAGTGCAAAGCCCTGGCCAGGGATTCTCTGGGCCTGCTGGCTTACGCACAGTAACCCGCCGGTTGCCCGTTACGCGGGCACTTATTCCTTTTTTCACACCACGCCCCCGGTCTTTTTCAGCATAAACTCCTGCGGCGGGCCGCCCTGCCCTGCGCCTTGATGGGGTGCGTTGCCCGCCTCTCCTGCGCCTGCCGCTGCCAGCGCAAGGGATTACAATTTTTTCCAGCGTTTATGCAACCGGTTTACTAAAACAGTGTTTCTTATTGGTCGATTAGCGCAAAAAGAACCACTTATTTCTTGTTAAATATTTGTTGATTTAAGTTGGTTATTTTCTGGGGAAGTTAAGTTTTAAATGCTTGTGCCCGGCGTTAAATCAGGATAGGTTATTACTAACTATTTATTAACACTTAACCGGCCTTAAGTTAAATTTATTTTTCTTCCTGTTAACGTTATTTCTTTTAATTAAGTCAAATTTATTTCCCCCTCTCAGCCCGCGATCTTTGCAGTAAGTTAAATTAACAGCGTATTGCAGATGCCCTAAGTCAATTAATCAGCCATATGGCCGGTTTATTTGCGTTACAGCCATTGTTAAGCGACTGTTTTTATTGATTTTAAATTAAGCTATTTATCCCGCCTTATTCTGCCGTTAGCATTCCCGCTCTTTTTTTACACTCACCGCTCCCGTTAATTACTCTAAAGAATGCTAATGATGAAAACATCCTTTTGCACTGCGTTTGCCGCCACCTTCGTGACGACCGGCGTATTGCTTTCTGGCGTCGCCAACGCCGGGGAAAATCCGTTCAGTGCCTCTACCCGTAATTACGCCAGCGCCGGCGTGGAATATTTCAAATGGGATGAAACCGTCGATAATCTCGACCGGAAATATGTGCAGGAGCACGGCCCGCGTTTCCGGGTGAATACCGGTGCGAATAACTACGTGGATGCCCGCAGGGGCCTGTTGAAAGGCTGGGAAATGAGCCTGATGGCCGGGGCAGTCAGCTACCGCGGCGGCGCGCTCGACCCGAAATACAATCTGCCGCCCGGCTCACTGAAAGGCACCACCTGGTACACCGGTTACAGCGCAGACATGACCCGCGGCTACCGGTTCCGCGCCTCAGACAGCGTCTCATTTGACCTGAAAGGGTCGCTGGGTGCCCAGGCGTGGCTGCGTAACATTCATTCGGACGAGGTCTATGTGGCGTCTGAGCAGCGTACCCGTCGCTTTAGTGCGGTAGAGGTCTCGCTTCAGCCTTACGCCAAAGCCGGTGCCGGAATGAACTGGCAGATGACACCGTCAACGCAGGTGAGCCTGGAAGGCGGCGCGCTTTACCCGATCAAGACCTGGACCCACAGCAACGCCGGGGATGTCTGGTTGCAGCCGAAATCACGCCTGTCACCGTACGCAGCCCTGACCTGGAACGTGACGCGCGATGTGTTTGTGAAAGCCTATTACGTGCACCAGAAATTTGGGAAGTCGGATAGCGAACGCGGCATGTTGGGCGACAAAGCGGTAAACTTCTACCAACCTGCCACCACCAGTTCGTCAGCAGGCCTGGAGTTTGGCTTCTACTACTAAGGAATCACAGGTCATGGATGCCGGACACCGCCGGCCAGTTACTGGCCGGCCCCTTCAGCGCCCGCTGATGAAAGCACGGTATTTCGCCACCACCTCCAGAAAGTCCTCCAGGCCACACAGCGACAGGCTCTCCTCGTTGTAGTAACTCATCCCCTCTTCCATCTCGTCGCCTTCAAACTCCAGCAGATTGGCACGCACCATCACCTCTTCCCCATCCAGCCAGAGCGTATACTCGCGCCCTTCACGCTGCCACTGGCGCTCGGTGCCTTTGACGTTGGCCGCCTGCTTCTCCACCTCGTCCAGCAAGGCCAGATCGCCTTTTACCTCTTCATTGAACCAATGGCCCACCACTTCGTGGCCCATTGAGAACCGCACCTGCACCTGGCCGGTGATATCCCGTAAAAATTCGTAGTCCATGATGTTCTCTCCCCGGTTGATCCGCTAAGTGTAACCCGTTGCTGCCCGGCAAAGCGCTGTACCGCGCCCATTTCCGTGCAGGGCAACGCGGCTGCCCCGTAAACATAGCGCATAAAAAAAGGAGGCCCAGGTGGGCCTCCTTGTTGCGTCGCGCACTATAGCGGCTTACACCGCGGTTTGGAAGATAACGCCATCCGCTTTTTCGGTGTACTGGTTCAGCTGGTCAAAGTTCAGGTAGCGGTAGGTATCCACTGCCGTCTTATCGACCTGCGCCATGTACGCCTGGTACTCCTGCGGGGTCGGCAGGCGGCCCAGCAGTGAAGCGACTGCCGCCAGCTCAGCGGACGCCAGGTAGACGTCAGCACCGTTGCCCAGGCGGTTCGGGAAGTTACGCGTGGAGGTGGAGACCACCGTCGCGCCGTCCGCGACCCGCGCCTGGTTACCCATGCAGAGCGAGCACCCAGGGATCTCGATGCGCGCACCGCTCTTACCGAAGACGCTGTAGTAGCCCTCTTCCGTCAGCTGTGCGGCGTCCATCTTGGTCGGCGGGGCGACCCACAGGCGGGTCGGCAACTGGCCTTTGTGCTGGTCCAGCAGTTTACCGGCCGCACGGAAGTGGCCGATGTTGGTCATGCAGGAGCCGATGAACACCTCGTCAATGTGGCTGTTGGCCACGGTGGAGAGCAGGCGCGCGTCGTCCGGGTCGTTCGGCGCACACAGGATCGGCTCTTTGACGTCGGCCAGATCGATCTCGATCACCGCCGCGTATTCGGCGTCGGCATCCGCTTCCAGCAGTTGCGGGTCAGCCAGCCACTTCTCCATGCCCTGGATGCGGCGCTCCAGCGTACGGCGGTCGCCGTAGCCTTCGGCAATCATCCACTTCAGCAGCACGATGTTGGAGGTCAGGTATTCGATGATCGGCGCTTTGTCCAGCTTGATGGTACAGCCGGCCGCAGAACGCTCTGCGGAGGCGTCCGCCAGTTCGAAGGCTTGCTCTACCTTCAGCTCCGGCAGGCCTTCGATCTCCAGAATACGGCCGGAGAAGATGTTCTTCTTACCCTTCTTCTCCACGGTCAGCAGGCCCTGCTGGATCGCGTAGTAAGGGATGGCGTGCACCAGGTCACGCAGGGTGATGCCCGGCTGCATTTTGCCTTTGAAGCGCACCAGCACGGATTCCGGCATATCCAGCGGCATGACGCCGGTCGCCGCGGCAAACGCCACCAGACCGGAACCGGCCGGGAACGACAGCCCGATCGGGAAGCGGGTGTGGGAGTCACCGCCGGTGCCGACGGTGTCCGGCAGCAGCATACGGTTCAGCCAGGAGTGGATGATGCCGTCACCTGGGCGCAGCGACACGCCGCCACGGTTCATAATGAAGTCCGGCAGCGTGTGGTGGGTGGTCACGTCCACCGGCTTCGGATAGGCCGCGGTGTGGCAGAAGGACTGCATCACCAGGTCTGCGGAGAAGCCGAGGCAGGCCAGGTCTTTCAGCTCGTCACGGGTCATCGGGCCGGTGGTGTCCTGCGAGCCGACGGAGGTCATTTTCGGTTCGCAATATTCACCAGGGCGCACACCGGCAACGCCGCAGGCGCGGCCCACCATTTTCTGCGCCAGGGAGAAGCCTTTGTCACTGGCCGCTACCGGGCGGGCGCTGCGGAACACGTCGCTGTGCGGCAGGCCGAGCGATTCGCGCGCACGCGAGGTCAGGCCACGGCCGACGATCAGCGGGATACGGCCGCCGGCGCGGACTTCATCCAGCAGCACGTCGGTTTTCAGCGCAAAGGTGGCGATCAGTTCATTGGTGTCGTGGTTGCGCACTTCCCCTTTGTACGGGTAAATGTCGATCACATCACCCATATTCAGGTTAGAGACGTCCAGCTCGATCGGCAGTGCGCCCGCATCTTCCATGGTGTTGAAGAAGATCGGGGCGATTTTGCCGCCCAGCACCACGCCGCCGCCGCGTTTGTTCGGCACGAACGGGATGTCGTCACCCATAAACCACAGCACCGAGTTGGTGGCGGATTTACGGGACGAACCGGTACCGACCACGTCACCGACGTAGGCCAGCGGGAAACCTTTCTGGCTCAGCGCCTCGATCTGTTTGATCGGGCCGACGCTGCCCGGCTGGTCCGGCTCAATGCCTTCGCGCACGTTTTTCAGCATCGCCAGCGCATGCAGCGGGATGTCCGGACGCGACCAGGCGTCCTGCGCCGGGGAGAGGTCATCGGTGTTGGTTTCACCGGTAACTTTGAACACGGTAACGGTGAGTTTGTCCGCCAGTTGCGGGCGGCTCAGGTACCATTCGGCTTCCGCCCAGGATTTCATCACCTGCTGCGCATACACGTTACCGGCCTGCGCTTTCTCTTCCACGTCATAGAAGTTGTCGAACATCAGCAGCGTGTGGGACAGGGCCTTGGCCGCGATCGGGGCCAGTTGCTCATGGTCCAGGGCTTCAATCAGGGGCTGGATGTTATAGCCGCCCTGCATGGTGCCCAGCAGTTCGATGGCTTTTTCCGGGGTAATCAGGGGAGAATGGGTGTCGCCTTTAGCGACCGCGGCCAGGAAGCCGGCTTTTACGTAGGCAGCTTCATCAACGCCCGGCGGTACACGGTTAATCAACAGGTCTAACAGGACTTCTTCTTCGCCCGCGGGCGGATTCTTCAGTGACTCAACCAGCGCGGCCATTTGGGAAGCATCTAATGGCTTGGGGGCAATGCCCTCTGCAGCACGCTCGGCTACGTGCTTACGGTATTCTTCTAGCACGACTCTCTCCTCGCTCTCATTGTCATTTATTGTGCCTGGCTATCCATATTCATACCGGTGTAAAACCTGCCGCCCTGCGCACAGGGTTTTTCGCCTGATGAGATTCTTTGCCTTTTCAACGCTCGACTTCATGAAACGCCACAGCACTGCGGTCAATCACCTGGGCTGTTAAGGGTACAGCGCCCGGTTCCGCCCAGCCAGCATATCAGGATTTGAATCGGTTGTTAATTCGTTCACATAAAAGCAACATTAAATCTTTGCTGAATCGTTGACCACAGGGGAATCCTCTGCGGCACAGGCGGGCGGGGGAAACGATGAATAAAGCTACAGCGGACAGAGACAAAAAAACCGCCATAACGGCGGTTTTTTTATTCCCTTCGGTGTTAGCAGGCACCTCAGGGAAACTTATATCACTATACGATACAAGCGCTACAGAGCAGCCGGATCATGCGCTATTTTCAGTCGGATTGCAATCTGAAACCGGCGATAAATGCAACATTAACCCTTCATTTTGTGTACCATTGCGCGGGGCTGTTCCGCCTGTTTAGCAGCGGGTCGCCAGGCTCTGGGAACAGATCTGTTCTGCCGCGATACAAGTGCTACAGAGCGCTTGTTTCGCCCCTTTTTTCCTGGTGGAAAATGGGCGGTCGTGGTCCTGTAAGGAACACGCAATGAGAAGGAGTTCGCTTTATCTCCTGATTGTTGTACTGGGAATGGCGTTAGGTGCAGGGAATGGCGGATGGTCAATATCTGACATTTCTTTCTCGGTTAACGTTATTCATCAGAGCAAGTAAGCTACCGGCCACGCTTCGGCGTGGCCTTTTTTATCCATAAAAAAACGGCGCCTTTCGGCACCGTTTTTACCATGCTGAACCGCGGCGGGAATTACTTCTTCTTCGCTTTCGGGTTCGGCAGGTCAGTGATGCTGCCTTCGAAGATCTCAGCAGCCAGACCCACGGATTCGTGCAGGGTCGGGTGAGCGTGGATGGTCAGCGCGATGTCTTCCGCATCACAGCCCATCTCGATCGCCAGGCCGATTTCGCCCAGCAGCTCGCCGCCGTTGGTGCCGACGACCGCACCACCGATCACGCGGTGAGTCTCTTTGTCGAAGATAAGCTTGGTCATGCCGTCTGCACAGTCAGAGGCGATGGCACGGCCGGAGGCCGCCCACGGGAAGGTGGCGGTTTCGTAGCTGATGCCCTTCTCTTTCGCTTCTTTCTCGGTCAGGCCGACCCATGCCACTTCCGGCTCGGTGTAAGCGATGGACGGGATCACTTTCGGGTCGAAGTAGTGTTTCTTACCGGAGATCACTTCCGCCGCCACGTGGCCTTCATGCACGCCTTTGTGTGCCAGCATCGGCTGGCCGACGATGTCACCGATGGCGAAGATGTGCGGCACGTTGGTACGCATCTGCTTGTCCACATGGATGAAGCCGCGGTCGTCCACTTCCACGCCCGCTTTGCCGGCATCCATGAGTTTGCCGTTCGGCACACGGCCGATCGCCACCAGCACGGCGTCGTAACGCTGTGGTTCAGCCGGGGCTTTCTTACCTTCCATCGTGACGTAGATGCCGTCTTCTTTGGCTTCTACCGCCGTGACTTTGGTTTCCAGCATCAGGTTGAACTGCTTGCTGATACGTTTGGTGAAGACTTTCACCACATCTTTGTCCGCCGCCGGGATGACCTGGTCAAACATCTCAACCACGTCAATTTTGGAACCCAGTGCGTGGTAAACGGTGCCCATTTCCAGGCCGATGATACCACCGCCCATGACCAGCAGGCGCTCAGGCACTTCTTTCAGTTCCAGGGCAGACGTTGAATCCCACACGCGCGGGTCGTCGTGCGGAATGAATGGCAATTGGATCGGACGGGAACCCGCCGCGATGATGGCATTGTCGAAGGTGATGGTGGTTGCACCATTTTCGCCTTCAACCTGCAGGGTGTTGGCACCGGTGAATTTACCGAAACCGTTCACCACTTTAACCTTACGCTGTTTGGCCATGCCGGAGAGGCCGCCGGTCAGCTGGTTAATGACTTTCTCTTTCCAGGTACGGATTTTGGTGATGTCTGTTCTCGGCTCACCGAACACCACGCCATGTTCCGCCAGTGCTTTGGCTTCTTCAATGACTTTGGCGACGTGCAGCAGCGCCTTGGAAGGGATACAGCCCACGTTCAGGCAAACCCCGCCCAGCGTGGAATAGCGTTCAACCAGAACCGTTTCAAGACCTAAATCAGCGCAACGAAAAGCCGCAGAGTAACCTGCAGGGCCTGCCCCAAGTACCACAACCTGGGTTTTGATTTCTGTACTCATCATGACCTCTTAATTGATTGTCCGGCGGGTCAGACGTCAGTTTTGTCGCTTGTAGAATTCATAACGCCCTTCATCCACCGGGACGCTTACACCGCGAGCAGTTTACAGAATTGTTAACAACCTGCAAAGCAAGTTCGAGTGTTCAGTGTCTTAGCGATCGGGTTACACCAGGTGAGACACCTGCTGAAACCGGCGGCGACCATGCCGATGCCAAAAAATTCAGGCCAGCCCGAAGGCCGGCCTGTGTGCTTACATCACCAGACGGCGAATGTCAGACAGCATGTTATTGATGATGGTGATGAAACGTGCCCCATCCGCCCCGTCAATCACCCGGTGGTCGAAGGAGAGTGACATCGGCATCATCAGACGCGGTGTGAACTCTTTGCCGTTCCAGACCGGCTCCATCGCGGATTTGGATACCCCGAGGATCGCCACTTCCGGTGCGTTAACGATCGGCGCGAAGTGCGTCGTCCCGATACCGCCCAGGCTGGAGATGGTGAAGCAACCGCCCTGCATTTCGCCGGCCGTCAGCTTACCGTCACGCGCTTTTTTGGAGATGGTCATCAGCTCGCGGGACAGCTCCGTGATGCCCTTCTTGTTCACGTCTTTGAACACCGGTACTACCAGGCCATTCGGGGTATCCACGGCCACACCGATGTTGATGTATTTCTTCAGCGTCAGCTTCTGGCCATCTTCGGACAGGGAGCTGTTGAAGCGCGGCATCTGCTCCAGGGCAGCGGCTACGGCTTTCATGATGAAGACCACCGGGGTGAATTTCACGTCCAGCTTGCGCTTCTCGGCTTCGGCGTTCTGCTGTTTACGGAACGCTTCCAGCTCGGTGATGTCGGTTTTGTCGAAGTGCGTGACGTGCGGGATCATCACCCAGTTACGGCTCAGGTTAGCACCGGAGATTTTCTGGATGCGGCCCAGCTCGACTTCTTCAATCTCACCGAACTTGCTGAAGTCCACTTTCGGCCACGGCAGCATACCCGGCAGGCCACCACCGGTTGCCGCAGCGGCAGCCGGGGCAGACTCGGCACGTTTCACCGCGTCTTTCACATAGCTCTGGACGTCTTCGCGCAGGATGCGGCCTTTACGGCCGGTGCCTTTCACTTTGCCCAGGTTAACGCCGAACTCACGCGCCAGGCGGCGGATCACCGGGGTGGCGTGGACGTAGGCATCATTTTCCGCGAACTCGCCTTTGGCTTCCGGCTTGCTCTCGGCTTTCGCCGGGGTCGCTTTCGGCACGTTGGAATCCTGCTCAGCTTTCGCCGGTGCCGCGGTTTCCTGCTGCTTCGCGCCGCTCTGTGCGGCCGGGGCTGCGCCTTCGACCTCGAAGATCATGATCAGGGTGCCGGTTTTCACTTTGTCGCCGGACGCGATCTTGATCTCTTTGACCGTACCCGCGAACGGGGCCGGGACTTCCATGGAAGCTTTGTCGCCTTCCACGGTGATCAGGGACTGCTCAGCCGCCACCTTGTCGCCGACCTTGACCATCACTTCAGTGACTTCCACTTCATCACCGCCGATGTCCGGCACGCTGACTTCTTTGCTGGCAGAACCGCCCTGCGCTTTTGCAGGCTCGGTTTCACCGGCAGGTTTCGGCGCGCTCTGCGGCTGCTCTGCCGCGCCCGCGACCTCGAACACCATGATCAGGGAGCCGGTGCTGACTTTGTCACCGGTCGCAATCTTGATCTCTTTCACGGTACCGGCGAACGGTGCCGGCACTTCCATGGAGGCTTTGTCACCTTCCACGGCGATAAGCGACTGGTCGGCTTCTACTTTGTCACCGACTTTCACCATCACCTCGGTCACTTCCACTTCATCGGAACCGATGTCAGGAACGTTAACCTCTTTGCTGGCGCCAGCGGCGGCGGCGGCCGGTTTCTCGTCGGCTTTCGCCTCAGAGGCCGGGGCTGCTGCCGGGGCTTTCTCTTCAGAGGCCGCACCGGCCTCTTCAAAGGTCATGATCAGTTTGCCGGTTTCGACTTTGTCGCCCACGGAGACTTTGATCTCTTTCACCACACCCGCCTGCGGGGAGGGCACTTCCATTGAGGCTTTGTCACCCTCAACGGCGATCAGCGATTGTTCAACCTCAACCTTATCGCCAACCTTCACCATCACTTCGGTGACTTCAACTTCATCTGCACCGATGTCCGGTACGTTGATTTCGATAGCCATCTCTTCTTTACCCTCTTATGCCAGACGCGGGTTAACTTTGTCAGCATCGATGCCGAATTTGGTAATCGCTTCTGCCACTACCTTGGTGTCGATGTCGCCACGTTTTGCCAGTTCACCCAGTGCAGCCACCACCACGTAGGAGGCATCCACTTCGAAGTGGTGACGCAGGTTTTCGCGGCTGTCGGAACGGCCGAAACCGTCGGTACCCAGAACGCGGAACTCGCTGGCCGGGATGAAGCTGCGCACCTGCTCGGCAAACAGTTTCATGTAGTCGGTAGAGGCCACGGCCGGGGCATCGCTCATCACCTGGGCGATGTACGGCACACGCGGTTCTTCAGACGGGTGCAGCATGTTCCAGCGCTCACAGTCCTGGCCGTCACGGGCCAGTTCGGTGAAGGAGGTGACGCTGTAAACGTCAGAGCCCACGCCGTACTCTTTCGACAGGATCTCTGCCGCTTCACGCACATGGCGCAGGATGGCACCGGAGCCGAGCAGCTGCACTTTGCCTTTGCTGCCTTCCAGGGTGTCGAGTTTGTAGATCCCTTTACGGATCCCCTCTTCCGCACCTTCCGGCATGGCCGGCATGTGGTAGTTCTCGTTCAGCGTGGTGATGTAGTAGTAAACGTTCTCTTGCGCTTCACCGTACATACGCTCCAGGCCGTCATGCATGATCACCGCCACTTCATAGGCGTAGGCCGGGTCGTAGGAGATGCAGTTCGGGATGGTCAGCGACTGGATGTGGCTGTGGCCATCTTCGTGCTGCAGGCCTTCGCCGTTAAGCGTGGTACGGCCGGAGGTGCCGCCGACCAGGAAGCCGCGCGCCTGTTGGTCGCCCGCCAGCCAGCAGAGGTCACCGATGCGCTGGAAGCCGAACATCGAGTAGTAGATGTAGAACGGGATCATCGGCAGGTCGTTGGTGCTGTACGACGTGGCCGCAGCCAGCCAGGAGGAGGCAGCGCCCAGTTCGTTGATCCCTTCCTGCAGGATCTGGCCCTTCTCGTCTTCGCGGTAGTAGGCAACCTGCTCGCGGTCCTGCGGGGTGTATTGCTGGCCGTTCGGGCTGTAGATCCCGATCTGGCGGAACAGCCCTTCCATCCCGAAGGTACGCGCTTCGTCAGCGATGATCGGCACCAGACGATCCTTGATGGAGTCGTTTTTCAGCATCACGTTCAGTGCACGCACGAAGGCGATGGTGGTGGAGATCTCTTTCTTCTGCTCTTCCAGCAGGGCGGAGAAATCTTCCAGTGCCGGCAGTTGCAGCGACTGGGTAAATTTCGGCAGACGGGTCGGCACATAGCCTTGCAGGGCCTGGCGGCGCTCATGCAGGTATTTGTGTTCTTCCGATCCTTCTTCGAATTTGATGAACGGCAGGCTTTCGATGTTTTCGTCAGTGACGGTGACATTGAAGCGATCGCGGAAGTAACGCACGCCTTCCATGTTCATTTTCTTCACCTGGTGGGCAATGTTCATGCCTTCCGCGGTGACACCCATGCCGTAACCTTTCACGGTGTGGGCCAGGATCACAACCGGCTTGCCTTTGGTGTCCTGGGCTTTTTTCAGTGCAGCGAAGATTTTCTTCGGATCGTGGCCGCCACGGTTCAGTGCCCAGATCTCGTCGTCGCTCAGATCTTTCACCAGCGCGGCGGTTTCCGGGTATTTGCCGAAGAAGTGCTCACGCACGTAAGCGCCGTTTTTGGACTTGAAGGTCTGGTAGTCGCCGTCCACGGTTTCGTTCATCAGCTGGATAAGCTTGCCGCTGGTGTCTTTACGCAGCAGCTCGTCCCAACGGGAACCCCAGATGACTTTGATCACTTCCCAGCCGGCGCCGCCGAAGATGCCTTCCAGCTCGTTGATGATCTTGCCGTTACCGGTCACCGGGCCATCGAGGCGCTGCAGGTTACAGTTGATCACGAACACCAGGTTGTCCAGCTTCTCACGGGTGGCGATGGTGATCGCGCCCTTGGATTCCGGCTCGTCCATTTCGCCGTCACCCAGGAAGGCGTACACGGTCTGCTCGGAGGTGTCTTTCAGGCCGCGGTGCTCCAGGTATTTCAGGAACTTCGCCTGGTAGATGGCGCTGATCGGCCCAAGGCCCATCGACACGGTCGGGAACTGCCAGAATTCCGGCATCAGTTTCGGGTGCGGGTAAGAAGACAAGCCCTTGCCGTGCACTTCCTGGCGGAAGTTGTTCATCTGCTCTTCGGTCAGGCGGCCTTCCAGGAAGGCACGTGCGTAAACGCCTGGGGAGATGTGGCCCTGGAAGTAGACCAGGTCGCCGCCATCTTTCTCATTGCGTGCACGGAAGAAGTGGTTGAAGCAGACTTCATAGAAGGTCGCGGAAGACTGGAAGGACGCCATGTGGCCGCCCAGCTCGAGGTCTTTTTTCGACGCGCGCAATACGGTCATCACGGCGTTCCAGCGGATGGCGGAACGGATGCGGCGCTCCAGTTCCAGGTTGCCGGGATACTCCGGCTGGTCTTCCACGTTGATGGTGTTGACGTAGTTGCGTGCGGCAGCACCGGCAGCGACCTGAACGCCGCCTTTACGTGCCTCTCCCAAAACCTGATCAATCAGGAACTGAGCACGCTCAACACCCTCTTCACGGATGACCGATTCGATCGCCTGTACCCAGTCGCGGGTTTCGATCGGATCCACGTCATTATTTACACGTTCTGACATGGTGGGATTCCTTATCTTCTCTATACGTTGGTGTAATGGAGCCTGTCTTCCTGTGCTCTGGGGCAGAACACACGAAGACAGGCCCGTTATGGGTTGCCGCTATCAGTGCTTTAACTAAGCGCTTAATCCCTGCGTTGCTGGAGACGGCGCAGCGAACGCTCTCGCCGGCTGTGTTCTCTGCTGAGATCCAGCAAAATTTCCTCAATAAAGGCCAGGTGCCGGTGCGAGGCCTCGCGCGCCTTTTCCGGCTCGCGGGCCACAATCGCCTCAAAAATCCCGGCACGGTGGCTGCTTACTTTCGCCAGCATTTCGCGGCGCGAGTAGAGCAATTCAAAGTTCTGCCGGACGTTCTTTTCCAGCATCGGGCCCATACAGCGTAACAGGTGCAACAGCACCACGTTATGCGCCGCCTCGGTGACCGCCACCTGGTACTGCATCACTGCGTCTGCCTCGGCATCCAGATCGCCGCTGTCCTGCGCCTGCTGGATAACCAGATGGCAGTCGCGGATGCGCAGCAAATCTTCCTCCGTCCCGCGCAGGGCCGCGTAGTATGCGGCGATCCCCTCCAGCGCGTGGCGGGTTTCCAACAGGTCGAATTGTGATTCAGGGTGGTCGGCCAGCAGTTCAGCAAGCGGGTCGCTGAAGCTTTGCCACAGATTTTTTTGGACGAAGGTGCCGCCGCCCTGACGCCGCAGGAGCAGGCCCTTGGCCTCCAGACGCTGGATGGCTTCTCTGAGAGAAGGACGCGACACATCAAACTGTTTCGCCAGCTCACGCTCCGGGGGCAATTTCTCGCCGGGGCGCAGCGTCCCTTCCAGAATCAGATACTCCAGTTGCTGCTCTATCACATCCGATAATTTGGGCTGGCGGATTTTGCTGTAGGCCATGTTATTCTTCTCACCGGCAAGCGCGTAGTAAATTGGTAATACCAATTTATAAAACGTGCCCGTAAACTAACAAAGTATTCACCTTCTGTCCATATCGCACGAATGAAAAGCGCCTTGCTCGCACAATTTAACAAAGATTTTACCTAACCCGATCAAAGCCCCCGCCAACGCTTGGTATGACCAATTTTGATGCAGATCAATTTTTAACGTTTACGAAACAATTAAGCCCCGCTGCTGAAACGTAACAACCTGCATAACCCCGCCTGAATCCGCCGAAATTACGCATAATCATGCAATGGTCATGTTGGGGGGCAAAATCACGGATACCGGGGCCCGCAAAAAAGCGGTCATACCATTAATAAACTTTAAGCGGATTATTCATGCGGGTGATGAACATTCGATGACCGCTGCCCTGTCGCAGGCGGTTTTTCCGGCGGCGGTACTAACCGGTCGCTAATTAGGCAGTTACATTCAGAAACCAGGTGCAAACTTTTTCGCTTACCACTATTCTGGCCGCAACGGTAGCGTACGGCGTCTCTTCCTTATTTCCGCTCCGTAAACCTATTAATACAATAACTGTAACTATCTTCTTACAAGTGGCGGGTCACGCCCCCTGTAAGACGTTTGCCCCAAGTGACAGAGGACAGTAAATGGTTGATAAACAGCATGGTGATGAGCTGAAACGTGGGCTGAAAAACCGCCACATTCAGCTTATTGCCCTGGGTGGTGCAATTGGTACCGGGCTTTTCCTGGGCATCGCACAGACAATTAAAATGGCAGGCCCTTCCGTGCTGCTGGGGTACGCGGTCGCGGGCTTTATCGCCTTCCTGATCATGCGTCAATTAGGGGAAATGGTGGTTGAGGAGCCGGTCGCCGGGTCGTTCAGCCATTTCGCCTATAAATACTGGGGTAACTTTGCAGGCTTTGCCTCCGGCTGGAACTACTGGGTGCTGTATGTGCTGGTGGCGATGGCAGAGCTTTCCGCCGTCGGTATCTATATCCAGTACTGGTGGCCGGAGATCCCGACCTGGGTCACCGCCGCGGTGTTCTTTGTGCTAATCAACGCCATTAACCTGACCAACGTCAAAATCTATGGCGAGATGGAGTTCTGGTTCGCCATTATTAAAGTCGTGGCGATTGTCGGCATGATCGTGTTTGGCGGCTGGCTGCTGCTGAGCGGAAACGGCGGCCCGGAAGCCACCGTGACCAACCTCTGGGCGCAGGGCGGCTTCTTCCCGAACGGTATCGGCGGGCTGGTGATGGCGATGGCGGTGATCATGTTCTCCTTCGGCGGGCTGGAGCTTATCGGCATCACGGCGGCGGAAGCGGATAACCCGGACGTCACCATCCCGAAAGCCACCAACCAGGTGATTTACCGTATCCTGATTTTCTATATCGGCTCGCTGGCGATCCTGCTGTCACTCTACCCGTGGGGCAAAGTGGTGGAAGGCGGCAGCCCGTTCGTGCTGATCTTCCACGCGCTGAACAGCAATGTGGTGGCGACGGTGCTGAACATCGTGGTACTGACGGCGGCGCTGTCGGTGTACAACAGCTGCGTCTACTCCAACAGCCGGATGCTGTACGGCCTGGCGAAACAGGGCAACGCCCCGAAAGCGCTGATGAGCGTGGACCGCCGTGGCGTGCCGGTGGCCGCGATTGGTATCTCCGCGCTGGCCACCGCACTCTGTGTGCTGATCAACTACCTGATGCCGGGCAAAGCGTTCGAATTGCTGATGGCGCTGGTGGTGTCCGCGCTGGTGATTAACTGGGCGATGATAAGCCTCGCGCACCTGAAGTTCCGCAAGGTGAAACGCCTGCAAGGCATTGAGCCGAAGTTCAAGGCGTTCTGGTACCCGTTCAGCAACTACCTCTGCCTGGTCTTTATGGCCGCGATTCTGGTGATCATGTACCTGACGCCGGGCATCCGTATCTCGGTGATGCTGATCCCAGTCTGGCTGGTTGTTCTCGGCATCGGCTTTATGTTTACCCGTAAACGCGGTTAACACCCCCCTGTTTGACAGCCCGGCTCCGGCCGGGCTTTTTTATGCCCGTTTTCTTCTGTCGCCGGTTAACCCTGTTAATAAATAACCAAGTTTGTTGTTAACTTGCTAACAATCTCACACTTTCACCAGCGTGACTGATTTGTCCATCTCTATAACCATCGGCTTCTGCATAGTGTGCGGCAGAGGGCGCAATAATCGTCGCCTGACGCAGTTTTTATCCATCACGGAGAAAAGATCCATGAAAGGTGGGGCGCTTTCGATTAAAGAGAAGATTGGCTATGGGATGGGCGACGCCGGCTGCAACATGATTGGCGGCGCCATCATGCTCTTTCTCAACTATTTTTATACCGATGTGTTTGGCCTGGCACCGGCGCTGGTGGGCGTATTGCTGCTCTCCGTGCGGGTTATCGATGCCGTCACAGACCCGATTATGGGGGCGATTGCTGACCGCACCGAAAGCCGTTGGGGGCGTTTCCGCCCTTACCTGCTTTGGATTTCCGTGCCCTATGTGCTGTTCAGTGTGCTGATGTTTACCACCCCGGAGTGGAGCTACAACAGCAAGGTGATCTATGCCTTTGTCACCTATTTCCTGATGTCTCTGACCTATACCGCCATCAATATTCCTTACTGTTCACTGGGCGGGGTGATCACCGCTGACCCGCATGAGCGCGTCTCCTGCCAGTCCTACCGCTTCTTTATGGTCGGCATCGCCACCCTGATCCTCTCCTCTACCCTGCTGCCGATGGCAGAGTTTTTTGGCGGTGATGACCGGGCGCGCGGCTACCAGATGTCGATGGGCGTGATGGCAGTGATTGCGCTGTTTATGTTCCTGTTCTGCTTTGCCACGGTGCGTGAGCGCATTCAGCCGGCGGTGCCGAGCCGTGATGCGCTGAAATCAGACATGAAAGATGTGTGGAAAAATGACCAGTGGGTGCGCATTCTGCTGCTGACGCTGTGCAACGTCTGCCCCGGCTTTATCCGCATGGCGGCCACCATGTACTACGTCACCTGGGTGATGGGGCAATCCGCCTCCTTCGCCAGCTTCTTTATCAGCCTGGGCGTGGTCGGCATGATGATTGGCGCCGCGCTGGCCAAGCCGCTGACCGACAAGTTCTGCAAGCTGAAAGTCTTCTTCTGGACCAACATCGTGCTGGCGATCTTCTCCAGCGGCTTTTACTTCCTTGACCCGCACCTCACCCCGTTGATTCTGGTCGCCTATTTTGTGCTGAACATCCTGCACCAGATCCCGTCCCCGCTGCACTGGTCACTGATGGCTGACGTGGATGATTACGGCGAGTGGAAAACCGGCAAACGCATCACCGGCATCAGCTTCTCCGGTAACCTGTTCTTCCTGAAAGTCGGGCTGGCGATTGCCGGGGCGATGGTGGGCTTCCTGCTCTCGTTCTATGGTTATGATGCCGGGGCGAAACAACAGAGCGCGTCTGCCGTGAACGGCATTGTGCTGCTGTTCACCGTGATCCCGGGGGTGGGTTACCTGATCACCGCCGGGGTGGTTCGCCTGCTGAAAGTTGACCGCAGCCTGATGGCACAGATTCAGCTTGATTTGGAAAAACGCCGCCAGAACTACCGTGAGCTGGCGCAGTACAAGGGCAGCAAGCACCCTGGGGGTGCCGCCCTGATTGCCGCAGATAAGGAGCCGCAGGCATGACCGTAACACGTTACCCTAACCCGCTGATTACCCAGCGTGCCGACCCGTTTATCTATCGCCATGATGACGGACACTACTACTTTATTGCCTCGGTGCCGGAATATGACCGGCTGGAGCTGCGCCGTGCGCCTTCACTGGAGGCGCTGGCGACCGCCGAGCCGTACATTGTCTGGCGCAAGCCGGAAAACGGCCCGATGAGTGCGCTTATCTGGGCACCGGAACTGCACCGGGTCGACGGCAAATGGATCATCTACTTTGCCGCTGCGCCGTCAAAAACCATCGTTGCCGGCCTGTTCCAGCACCGGATGTATGCACTGGAGTGCGCGGAGGATGACCCGCTGCGCGGCCGTTGGATTGAGCGCGGGCGCATCTATACCCAGTTCGACAGCTTTTCACTGGATGCCACCACCTTTGAGCACCAGGGGAAACGTTACTATCTGTGGGCGCAGAAAGACCCGGCGATCCGCGGCAACTCCAACCTCTACCTGTGTGAAATGGAGAATGCCTGGCGGCTGAAAGGCACTCCGGTCATGCTGAGCAAACCGGAGCTGGAGTGGGAAACGCGCGGCTTCTGGGTGAATGAGGGGCCGGCGGTCATTGTGCATGGCGAACGGATTTTCATCAGTTATTCCGCCAGCGCCACCGACGAGAACTACTGCATCGGCCTGCTCTGGGCGGATATTCACAGTAACCTGATGAACCCGGCCAGCTGGCAGAAATCCCCCACGCCGGTCTTTACCACCAGCTGGGAAAACCGCCAGTTCGGGCCGGGGCATAACAGCTTTACCGTGAATGCGCAGGGTGGTGATGTGCTGGTTTACCATGCCCGTAACTACACCGAGATTGAAGGCGATCCGCTTTACGATCCTAACCGCCACACCCGCATTAAAGATCTCGAGTGGGACAAACAAGGGATGCCGGTATTCGGCGTGCCGCCTGCGGATAACCGCTGACGGCGCACGGCGTCGCATCAGTGAAATGAGCAGACTGATGCAACGCCCCCGCATCCTGAGAAGGCCGGTTAACGCCGGCCACAAAAAAGCACGGCGCGCCGTGCTTTTTTATTTGTTGCCCGTTACCTGCTGCCCGGTTCCGCCGTCAGGTCAGGTCAGGTCAGGTCAGGTCAGGTCAGGTTAATGTGCCGTAGATGGTCAGCAGCGCCACCACGACTACGATGATCATGGTCACCTTTTTCGCCATCGCTACCGCCGCACGTGGGGTCTGAATCGGGTCCAGATGCGGCTCACGCGCCAGCGAGAACTGGGCCAGCCCGGTCAGCACGGTATATTGCGACGTACGACGATCCCAGATTGAGGCAAACCACGCCGGCAGCGCCCGTTCACCGTGCCCCAGCAGCGCATAGGCAACCCCGGCCAGCCGCACCGGCACCCAGTCCAACAGATGCAAAAGCGCATCAATGCCGGATTGCGCCCGCAGCAGCGGCGAGCCGTAGCGCGCCAACCAGCTCTGGTAAGCGCGCAGGAAAGCGTACCCGGCCAGCGCCACGGGCCCGTAAGGCCCGCACAGCACAAACCAGAACAGCGGGGCCAGGTAGTAGCGGAAGTTAATCCACAGCAGCGCATTTTGCAGTTCACGCAACCGCAGCTCCTGGGAGCAATCCACCGGCAAGCCGTGGATCAGCGCCAGCTCACCTGCCAGATTTTCACAGGCACGGGCATCCCCCTGCCGGGCGGCTTTCAGGTACGCGCGGTAGTGGCGGCGTTTACTGCCGGCACCAATGCACAGCAGGCCAATCAATACCCACAGCAGCAGCGTCAGCACACCGAAGAATAACCCGTGCACCACCCATAAAATGCCCCACACCACACCGAGCCAGCACAACAGCATCAGCACCGTTTTCGGCCATGACGCGCCCCGGCTGCGCTGGAAAACCCGCTCCAGCCGGTGATCGAGCTGCCAGTGTTCGCCCAGTTTAAACAGGCGCTCCCATGCTAAAACCAGCAATAAAGTAAAAAGCGTCATCTGCCGAAGTATCCCCTTATTTCACGCGTATCCAACCGGGTGCCTTATGGCTGCACGGCACTGAGTCGCTGACGATAACCCGCCCAGTCAAATGCCGGGCCGGGGTCGGTCTTGCGCCCTGGCGCCACATCACTGTGGCCGGTAATGTTTTCTACAGTAATAGGATACGCGCTAATTAACAATTCGCTGACATCAGTCAGGCTCCGGTATTGTGCCTCGGTAAACGGCAGCGTGTCGGTGCCTTCCAGCTCAATACCGATGGAGAAATCGTTGCAGCGCTCACGCCCCTGCCACTGTGACACCCCCGCGTGCCAGGCACGATCGTTGAAAGAGACATACTGCACGATCTCGCCATCACGCCGGATCAGGCAGTGGGCAGCGACCCGCAGGGTATGGATCTCTGCAAAGAACGGGTCCGCCTGCGGATCCAGCGTGCCGGTAAACAGCTGGTCAATATACGGGCCGCCAAACCGGCCGGGCGGCAGGCTGATATTATGAATAATCAACAGGCTCGGCACGGTATCCGCCGGGCGTTGATCATAATGCGGCGACACCACTTTTCTGACCCCGGTCAGCCACCCTTTTTCCAGTTCCATCCTCTCCCCTCCCCGTGGCCGGGTATTGCCTGTGGCCGGTACGCGTCACGGCCCGATATGGTACTTATCCGGGCAACAGGGTAGCATGTTTCCCCTACCCCCTAATCCGCCATTTCGGAGATTTTCATGCCAACCCGCAGCTACAGTGCCGAGAGCCGCCGGACTGAATTACTCAACCGTATCCAACATGATATTCCATACCTGGTTGCACAGGCGTTACGCGAAGATCTCGGCGGCGATGTGGATGCCGGCCGTGATCTGACTGCGCAATTACTGCCGGCAGACAAGCAGGCAGAGGCCACGATCATCACCCGCGAGGCAGGTATTTTTTGTGGTGCGCGCTGGCTGAATGAGGTGTTTATCCAGCTCGATAATCAGGTGCACGTCACCTGGCATGTCAAAGACGGCGACCAGGTCACGCCTGACCAGCTCCTGTGTGAACTCAGCGGCCCTGCCCGCCTGTTGCTGACCGGTGAGCGCACCGCCCTTAACTTTGTCCAGACCCTTTCCGGCGCGGCCACGGAAGTCAGCCGTTATGTCGCGCTGCTGGAAGGCACCCGTACCCAGTTGCTCGACACCCGCAAAACGCTGCCCGGCCTGCGCACCGCGCTGAAATATGCCGTGCTGTGCGGTGGCGGCGGCAACCACCGCCTCGGCCTCTCTGATGCGTTCCTGATCAAGGAAAACCACATCATCGCTTCCGGCTCCATCAAACAGGCCGTGGAAAAGGCATTCTGGATGCATGCGGACGTGCCGATCGAGGTCGAAGTCGAAACCCTCGATGAGCTGCGTCAGGCTCTGGATGCCGAGGCAGACATCATCATGCTGGACAACTTCAGCCTGGAGATGATGCGCGAGGCCGTCGCCCTGGCCCAGGGGCGCGCCAAGCTGGAAGTCTCCGGCAATGTCACTGATGCCACCCTGCGCCAGTTTGCCGAAACCGGGGTAGATTACATCTCCGTCGGTGCGCTGACCAAACACCTCCGGGCGATGGATCTCTCCATGCGTTTCCGCTGAGTGACCGGCTCCCGGCCGCCATACCGGGAGCTGTTGCGCTGTTATACGCCTCTTTTTCTCCTGCGGTTTTCCATTCCTCACAGCCTGCGATCCTGATTCCACTCTTTTTTGTAACCCGCTGAATACCGGTTTTTTATTCCGGGCCACGCCGAACACTGAAGCCTTGCCGCTGGCACCCCGCAGCCCGGATGCTTACCGTGGCGGCACCTTAATCCAGCGGAGTGAACATATGCATTACCAACAAGGGTTTACCCTGATCGAGTTGATGGTGGTGATTGCCATCATCGCAATCCTGAGTGCCGTCGGCATACCGGCCTACCAGAGTTACATCCAGAAAGCCGCCCTGACCGACATGCTGCAGGCGATGACCCCTTACAAAATGGCGACGGAACTTTGCGCCATTGAACAGGGGGCGTTAACCGGCTGCAACCTCGGCACAGCGGGGATCCCAGCCAGTAAATCCACTCACTATGTCAGCGGTGTGACGGTGACTAACGGCGTTATTACCCTGACCGGGCAGGCCGCATTGAATGGCCTGAGTGTGACCATGACCCCGGTGCCGGACGCGCAGGCCGGCGGGCTGGTATGGCAGCGCCGGTGTGCGGCAACGGGTGAGTTGCAAACGCTGTGCGAAGAGGTATTCCGGTTTGAGGCGGGGAATGCATGATGCCGGTCACCGAAGAACAAACGGCCGCGCTGCGCCGGATTTGCGCTCGGTATCAGGCGGTGATTATCCGCCATGATGCGCAGCATCTGCATGTCGCGGCGCAGGCTGACGTGCTGGACGCGCTCAGCGAAGCCCTGCGCTTTGCCTGCCCACAGGCGTTGCACACGGAGTGCTGGCCTGCGGCACGCCTGGAACAGGCCCGGCAGACAGCACCTGAGACGACGGCAGCGTCGCCTGGCCCCTTTCATGCTCCGGCAGATGCCGCACCGACGGATGACAATACCCCGGCAGCCCTCTTTATCCGGGAGATGTTGCTGCTGGCGTTGCAGCGACGAGCCTCAGACATTCACCTTGAGCCGTATGCCGGGCATTATCGCCTGCGGCTGCGGATTGACGGCGTCTTACAGGAGAGCGCCCCGCCACCGGCTGAGTTGGGCAACCAGATCATTGCGCGCCTTAAAGTAATGGGCAAGCTGGATATTGCCGAGCGACGCCTGCCGCAGGATGGGCAGTGTACCGTGCAGTGCGGTGGGCAGCCGCTCGCCCTGCGTCTCTCTTCTTTACCGACCCTGTACGGTGAAAAATTGGTGTTGCGCCTGCAACAAGGGCCGCAACAGGCACCGGATATAGCGCAGTTAGGCATGACGCCGGAGGCGCTGGCCTGTTTCCGGCGCGTGCTGGCGCAGCCACAGGGGCTGGTTCTGGTCACCGGCCCGACCGGCAGCGGCAAAACCGTCACGCTCTACAGTGGGCTGAAGCAGCTCAACAGCCCGGCGCATAACCTCTGTAGTGTGGAAGATCCGGTCGAGATTCCGGTGGAGGGCATCAACCAGACGCAGGTCAACCCGAAAGCAGAACTGAGCTTTGCGCGCATTCTGCGGGCGCTGCTGCGCCAGGACCCGGACATCATCATGGTGGGTGAAATCCGTGATGCGGAAACCGCAGAGATTGCGGTGAATGCCGCGCAGACCGGGCATCTGGTGCTGTCGACGCTGCATACCAACTCAACAACTGAGACGCTGGTGCGGCTGAACCAGATGGGCATTGAGGGCTACCTTATCGCCTCCTGCCTGAAGCTGGTGATCGCCCAGCGACTGGTGCGCCGCCTCTGCCCCTATTGCCGCACCCGCAGCCCTGACCCGTCGCCCCTGCCGCCGGGAAGCACCGGCGGGCCGCTGTTTCCCTGGCGGGCGGCAGGCTGTGACCACTGTTGTGCCGGGTACTATGGCCGTACCGGTTTATATGAAATGCTGGTGGTCACCCCGGAAATTCAACAGGCGTTAACCCGGCAGGCCACGGTACAGGAGCTGGCAGAGATTGCCCGGCATCAGGGCCAGGCCTCGTTATTGGATGTGGGCCTGGCCCTGGCGGCAGAGGGCACCACGTCACTGGAGGAAGTGTACCGGGTGGTGGGGGCACAAGATGGCTGACCTTTGCCTGTTCCGGTGGCAAGCCATAGACCTTCAGGGGCAGTTTCAACAGGGCGATCTGCTGGCTGCCGGTAAGCAGGCGGTGCTTGAACAGATTATCGATCAGGGGCTGCAACCGCTGCGGATCGTGTCTCTGGGCCGGTTACGTAAACGCGACTGGACACCTACGGAGCGCACTGCGCTGTTTCAGCAACTGGCTACCCTGCTGCAAGCCGGGCTGCCGCTGATGGAGAGCCTCACCCTGCTGGCGGAGGGGCACCCCAGGCCGGGCTGGCGCTGTGTTTTGCAGGACGTGGCGGCCCGGATTGCAGACGGCCTGCCGCTCTCAGTGGGGCTGGCACGTTACCCCGCGGTGTTTCCGGCTATCTGTCTCCAGATGATGGAAGTCGGTGAGCTGACAGGCAATATCGATCACTGCTGCCAGCAATTTTCTCAGCTGGAGGAGCGGGCCCAGCGGTTGCGCCAAAGGATCAGCAAGGCGGTACGTTACCCGCTGATTGTCAGTGCAATTGCGCTGTTGGTTTGCATCCTGATGCTGACGCTGGTGCTGCCGGCTTTTGCAGCGATTTACCAGAGCTTTAATACCCCGCTGCCGTGGTTTACCCAGGTGCTGATAAGCTGTTCTCACTGGCTTATCACACAAGGACCGTGGCTGCTTATGCTGCTGGTGATGGCAGCACTGGGGTATGGTTTCCGGCTCCATCCCCAGCCGCGCTGGCAACAACGGGAACAGCAACTGCTGTTGCGCCTGCCCCTGATGGCCGGGCTGATTCAGGGCGGCAGCATTGCCCAGATTTTTTCGACGCTGGCCCTGACCCAGCGGGCCGGGCTGGACTTGCTTACCGGTTTGCAGGCGGCAGCCAGAGCCGTTCCCAATCTCTGTTACCAGCAGGCCGTGATGCGGGTTCAGCAACAGGTGAGCCAGGGTGTGCCTCTGCACCAGGCGATTGCCGCAGAGCCGCTGTTTACCCCACTGTGCCGGCAGCTTACCCGGGTCGGTGAGGAGTCCGGCTCACTGGACACCCTGCTGGCAAGGCTGGCGCAATGGTACGAACAGCAAACCATGCAACAGGCTGAGGGGCTGGCGCAAACGCTGGAGCCGCTGATGATGGTGGTGATGGGCTGCATCGTGGGTGGGCTGGTGATCGCCATGTACCTGCCGATTTTCCAGCTGGGCAGTGTGATGGGCAATGGGTAAATGAAGTGAGTAGTGGGTAAATGCAATGATAGCGGTTACCAAACGCGTACACAGCGCAGGAATCAGGGTGCCGGGCGCAGGAATCAGCGATTAAACATCAGGAACCAGTGAGAGGAGACATCGGCAGCCGGGCGTTGCCTTCCGGCTGCCGATGCAAAGAGGCGTTACTGCCCGAACAGACGGTTTTCCTGCTCGGCCACCCGGATAAAGGTGGTGCGCTTGGTCAGCTCTTTCAGCCGCTCAGCCCCGACATAAGTGCACGCGGAGCGCAGCCCGCCCAGAATGTCACGGACGGTATGGTCAACCGGCCCGCGCAGGGGCAGTTTTACCGTTTTGCCTTCAGCAGCGCGGTACTCTGCCACGCCGCCGACGTGGCGTTTCATGGCGGACTCAGAACTCATGCCGTAGAACAGCATAAACTCCTGGCCGTTCTCTTCCACGATGGTGCCTTCGCATTCATTATGGCCGGCCAGCATCCCGCCGAGCATGACGAAATCCGCGCCGCCGCCAAATGCTTTGGCCACATCACCCGGTACGGCGCAGCCCCCGTCACTGACAATCTGCCCGCCCAGCCCGTGGGCAGCATCCGCACATTCGATAACGGCGGAGAGTTGTGGGTAGCCTACGCCGGTTTTTACCCGCGTGGTGCAAACAGAACCGGGGCCAATACCGACTTTGACAATGTCAGCCCCGGAGAGGATCAGCTCCTCCACCATTTCACCGGTAACCACATTCCCGGCACAGATCACTTTATCCGGACAGGCTTCGCGCGCCCGTTGCAGGAAGGCAACAAAATGCTCGGAATAGCCGTTAGCCACATCGATGCAGATGAATTTTAATGCCGGGGAGAGTGCCAGAATCTGCTTCATTTTAACAAAGTCAGCTTCTGAGGTGCCGGTAGACACCATCACATGGTTCAGCACCTCGTCTGTTGCCCCTTCAATAAAGGTGCGCCACTGCTCAACGCTGTAGTGTTTATGCACAGCCGTTAACAGATCAAATGAGGCCAGAACGGTTGCCATACGGAAGGTGCCGACCGTGTCCATATTGGCGGCAATAATCGGTACGCCCGACCAGGCGGCACCGGCATGTTTAAAGGTGAAGCGGCGTTGCAGGTCAACGTCAGAGCGGCTTTTCAGCGTAGAGCGTTTCGGGCGGATCAAGACATCTTTAAAGCCGAGTTTTACATCTTCTTCAATACGCATAGTGACGGTTTCCTGGTCGTAGGCGACGGATCGCAAAAAGGTGATCGGGCAGAAAGGTGCGCGAAAAGTCGTGCTGCCATTCCCAGTGACGTCATCATACGCCGGAATAATCGCCGAACAAGTCTGCGAATTTGACTTTATTTACGCTACAATCACAGAAATTTAACTAGATAAATCCGGCGTGACACTGCTCACGATTATTACTGTACGGCAGTCCAAAAAAACGCCCTGTGCACACTGCCGCAGTAAAAGGTTCCATTAGGTATCATGATGTTTCGTCTATCCTTCTTAGTGAGAGCATGACCATGAGCTACCTTGTTGCACTGACAGGCGGCATCGGCAGTGGCAAAAGTACCGTGGCAAATGCGTTTTCCCGCTTAGGTGTAACGGTGATTGACGCTGATGTGATTGCCCGTCAGGTCGTGGAACCGGGAACGCCGGCCCTCGCCGCCATTGCGGCGCATTTCGGTGAGGCGTTGCTGCACCCTGACGGCAGCCTTAACCGCGCCCGCCTGCGCGAGCTCATCTTTGCCGATCCCACGGAAAAAACGTGGCTGAACAACTTGCTGCATCCGCTGATCCAGCAAGAGACACAACGCTGTATTCAGCAGGCCACCACGCCCTATGTGCTGTGGGTGGTGCCGTTGCTGATCGAAAATGGCCTCCAGACCCGCGCTGACCGGGTGCTGGTGATCGATGTTGACCGTGAGACGCAGCTGGCCCGGACCACTGCGCGCGACGGGGTAACACGCCGGCAGGCCGAAAATATTCTTGCCGCACAGGTGACACGCGAACAACGCCTGGCCTGTGCCGACGATGTGATTGATAACAGCGGCGATCCCTCAGCGATCGAACCGCGCGTTGCTGCCCTTCACCAGTATTACCTGCAACTGGCGGCGGCAACCCAACAGGATTAATAGACATGAGTGACCTTTCCCCCAGCGTTCTGTTTGAACACCCCCTGAATGAGAAAATGCGCACCTGGCTGCGTATTGAGTTTTTACTGCAACAACTGCATCAGTACCCGGTGTTGCGTGATATTGCTACCGCCCTCGCCTTCTTCCGTACCATCTCTGACCTGCTGGACGTTCTGGAGCGCGGTGAAGTCCGCACCGAGCTGGTCAAAGAGCTGGAACGTCAACAGCAGAAGTTACGGGTATGGGCAGACGTGCCGGGCGTGGATATGAGCCGGGTTGAAGCCTTGCGCCAGCAACTGAAACAACGCTCTACCGCCCTGATGGCTGCCCCGCGGCTGGGGCAGTCACTGCGTGAGGATCGGTTAATCAGCCTGGTTAAACAGCGGTTGAGCATTCCCGGCGGCTGTTGCAGTTTTGACTTGCCAACGCTGCATATGTGGCTGCATCTGGATCAGGAAGCGCGTAACAGCCAGGTAAACAGCTGGCTGGCGACCCTTGCGCCATTGAGCGACGCACTGACGATTATCCTGGATTTGATCCGCCAGTCCGGCCCCTTCAAAAACCAGATCAGCCTGAACGGCTTCTTCCAGGATAATGCGGAAGATGCAGACCTGTTGCGGTTACGGGTGGCGTTGGAGCACCAGATTTACCCACAGATTTCAGGCCACAAAACCCGTTACGCCATTCGCTTTTTATCACTGGATAGCGAACGCGGACAGGTACCGGCGCGCCTTTCCTTCACCCTTGCCTGCTGCTAGGTGCTGCCCGGTTTATTTTTAGGAGAACACATGGATACCGAACAGACTATCGTCAACTGCCCGACCTGCCAGAAACCGGTGGTCTGGGGTGAAGAGAGCCCCTACCGCCCATTTTGCAGCAAGCGCTGTCAGTTAATTGACCTCGGTGAATGGGCAGACGAAGAGAAACGAATCCCCAGCCAGACCGACATCAATGATTCTGAAAAGTGGAGTGAAGAGGACGAGCGCTGAGGCCGGCTGACGGCGCTGCCCGACAGGGCGCGCCGGACAGGATAATCAGGCTTTCAGTAAGGCGATGATGGCCGCATTGGCCGGGGGGAAATCCTCTTCCCGTAATGCGTGCTGCGGGACCCAGCGCATCGGTTGCCCTTCACGGCCATAGGGTTCGCCCTGCCACGCCTCGACAAGAAAGAAATGGAGGGTGACGCGGCGATCGTCAAACGCGTGCTCCACGCTTTTCAGCGGCTGCACTGAAACCGGCACAATGCCGGTCTCTTCGTCCAGCTCACGTATCAGGGCCTGTTCCGGCGTCTCACCGGCTTCAACTTTGCCGCCGGGGAACTCCCAAAAGCCTGCCATATGGGAACCGGCATCACGCTGGGTAATAAAGATTTCATGGCGAGGGTTACGGATGATACCGACGGCAATCGTCAGGTGTTTTAATGTCACACGCGTCTCCTTTTGTTGTGAGCGCCAGCCTTGTCTGGCCACCGCTCTTCTCTGAACACCAAGCAAAAAAACAGGGGCTCAGCGCGCTGAACCCCTGTGTCTTAGCGGTTGTGCCGCCCCTTTGCGGGGCGGCGCAGTCATCAACGCCGCCTTATTTTTGCAGGCGCCCGTGACACTGTTTGTATTTTTTCCCTGAACCGCATGGGCACGGGTCGTTACGGCCGACTTTGCGCTCACCCACGGCGCCGCTGCGTGCGGCTTCCGCTTCGATCGCGGCGTCAGTCTGGTGGCTCAGTTGCTGTTGCTGGGCCAGACGCTCTGCCTCTTCACGACGCTGTTGCTCCAGCGCTTCGACTTCTTCCGGCAAACGCACCTGCACCTTGCTCAGGGTACTGATGACTTCATATTTCAGTGATTCCAGCATCGCCGCAAACATGGCAAAGGACTCACGCTTATATTCCTGCTTCGGATCTTTCTGCGCATAACCACGCAGGTGGATGCCCTGGCGCAGGTAATCCATAGCCGCCAGGTGCTCTTTCCACAGGGAGTCCAGCGTTTGCAGCATCACGCCTTTCTCGAAGTTGCGCATCATCTCGATGCCGACCACTTCCTCTTTACGCTGGTAAACCTCAATCGCATTTTGCAGGATGCGCTCGCGCAGGGTTTCTTCGTGCAGTTGCGGTTCTTTGTCCAGCCAGTCGGCGATCGGCAGGTCGAGATCAAAGTCCGTTTTCAGGCGCTGTTGCAGGCCGGGGATGTCCCACATCTCTTCCAGGGATTGCGGCGGGATGTAGCCGTCGAGCGTAGCCTTGAAGACATCTTCACGGATGCTGGCAATGGTTTCGCTGACGTCAGACACATCCAGCAGCTCATTACGCTGGGTGTAGATCGCGCGGCGCTGATCGTTGGCGACATCATCATACTCAAGCAGCTGTTTACGGATGTCGAAGTTACGGCTTTCCACTTTGCGTTGGGCATTGGCAATCGCTTTGGTCACCCACGGGTGCTCAATCGCTTCACCTGGTTTCATGCCCAGTTTACGCATCATGTTGGACACACGGTCGGAGGCGAAAATACGCATCAGCGCATCTTCCATCGACAGGTAGAAGCGGGAAGAACCTGCGTCACCCTGACGACCGGCACGGCCGCGCAACTGGTTGTCGATACGGCGGGATTCATGGCGCTCAGTCCCGATGATATGCAGGCCGCCGGACGCCAGTACCGCGTCATGGCGTTTCTGCCAGGCGGCTTTAATGGCGTCAATCTGTTCCTGGGTTGGGTTTTCCAACTCTTCGACTTCGGCATGCCAGCTGCCGCCCAGCATAATGTCCGTACCACGGCCCGCCATGTTGGTGGCAATGGTGACGGCACCCGGCTGACCGGCCTGTGCCACGATTTCCGCTTCGCGGGCGTGGAACTTGGCGTTCAGCACGTTGTGCTTGATACCGGCTTTCGTCAGCTCATTGGAAACCACTTCCGATTTCTCAATGGAGATAGTCCCCACCAGCACCGGCTGCCCGTTGGCGGTACGCTCACGGATGTCTTCGATGATCGCGCCAATCTTTTCCTGCTCGGTCATGTAGACCAGATCCGGCAGATCTTTACGGATCATCGGGCGGTTGGTCGGCACGACAATGGTGTCCAGCTTATAGATGGAGCTGAATTCGAACGCTTCGGTGTCAGCCGTACCGGTCATCCCGGCCAGTTTTTCATACAGGCGGAAGTAGTTCTGGAAGGTGATGGAGGCCAGGGTCTGGTTCTCGTTCTGGATCTCCACGCCCTCTTTGGCTTCCACTGCCTGATGCAGGCCATCAGACCAGCGGCGGCCCTGCATGGTACGGCCGGTGTGTTCGTCAACGATGATGACTTCGCCATCTTTGACGATGTAATCAACGTCACGCGTGAACAGCACATGGGCACGCAGGGCAGCGGTCACGTGGTGCATCAGCATGATGTTGGTCGGGGAGTAGAGTGACTCGCCCTCTTCCATGATGCCGGCGTCCATCAGCAATTCTTCAATCAGAATCAGGCCGCGTTCAGTGAGATGCACCTGGCGGGCTTTTTCATCCACGGAGAAGTGGCCTTCGCCCTGGAAGGTGTCTGAGTCCTCTTTTTCCTGACGAATCAGTTTTGGAATCAGCTTGTTAACCTTGATGTACATTTCCGAACTGTCTTCAGCCGGGCCGGAGATAATCAGCGGAGTACGCGCTTCATCGATGAGGATGGAGTCCACCTCATCCACCAGCGCATAGTGCAGTTTACGCTGCACGCGCTCTTCCGGGCTGAAGGCCATGTTGTCGCGCAGGTAGTCAAAACCGTATTCGTTGTTGGTGCCGTAGGTGATGTCAGCGGCGTATGCGGCGCGTTTGGCCGGCGCAGGCATACCCGGCAGGTTGATCCCGATGGACAGGCCGAGGAATTCAAACAGGGCGCGGTTGTTTTCGGCGTCACGCTGGGCCAGATAGTCGTTGACGGTAATGACGTGCACGCCCTTGCCGCTCAGCGCATTCAGGTACGCCGGCAGGGTAGCGGTCAGGGTTTTACCTTCACCGGTACGCATTTCAGCGATGCAACGATCGTTCAGTACCATGCCGCCCAGCAGCTGGACGTCAAAGTGACGCATACCAAAGACACGTTTACTGGCTTCACGCACAACGGCGAACGCTTCCGGGATCAGGCTTTCCAGCACTTCCCCTTTTGCCAGGCGGGCGCGGAACTCGTCCGTTTTCGCCTTCAGCGCGTCATCGGAAAGCTTTTCCATTTCCGGCTCAAGACGGTTAATTTGCTCTACCGCTTTACGCATACGGCGCAGGGTGCGGTCGTTGCGGCTGCCAAATACTTTGGTCAATAATTTGATTAACATAATTCTTAATATCTCTCAGCTGGCTAATTATTAGCCACTACTTTATTGATTTATCAATTGTTTTAAAGGTATTGGGGGAATTATGCAATCGGACCGGCACGAATACCTTGCACCTGCGCCAGCCACAAGCCCGCCTGGTAGCGGATGACCGCCATAAAAAGACGGGCAGAGGTGAAGCGGATAATCGTCGGTGGTTTGGGTTCATGCGTCAGTAAAGCATTGAGCGTGACCAGCAAAGCGAGGCGCTGTGCCTGTAACGGCTCGGCCTGAATGGATTCAGCATCGGTAGCGGTCTGGTAGACAGCGGCCGGTGCCAATGCAAAGGAAAGGTGACGGATAACCGTACGGATGGCATGCTGGTGCCAGTAGTCGACACTGAAGGAAGGGCGGCGATGCGCCTCTTGCAACAACATCAGGCGCGTAAAGGCTGTACTGGCGCTGTTCTGACGGTTTAAGCTGGACGACGGGTTAGGCAGCGCGGATTGATCAGAAGAGCTGGTTAACCCTGACGACACGCCAAAGCTCGCCGCGACCATCCCCAGCAGAAGATGCGGCCAGAAATAACGTCTGCCAAATTGTCGCCAACGATTTAGAATACCGATCACGAGTTTAGATCCGCCGGAGCCCCGCCATGCGTGATAGCCGCCCACAATTATTAGATGTCCTGTTCGACGATGCCTCGGCAGGAGGGAAAAGCCCGCTGCAAAGCGTACAACAACGCGCTACCGCGCTGTTAAAGCTTAACCGTGCAGTGAAAGGTCTGTTGCCTGTTCAGTTGCATCCCTGGTGCCGTGTCGCTAACTACCGACAGGGTATTTTAGTGCTTGAAACGGCGAATGCCAGTTGGATGATGCGATTACGCTACGAACAGTCCAATCTTCTCTCTGCACTACGAGCGCAAATATTACCATCATTGTCCGCGATCGACATCAGGATTAATCCGTCGTTAATGGCAAAAGCGGAAGCTGCTGCGCAAAAACCGCAGAATGCAGAGACGAGCGAGGTTTACCGGCAATTAAGCCCGCAGAGTGCGGATGCGTTACGCGGTGTCGCGGATCGCAGCCCGGAAAAATTGAAAAAGGCGTTAGAACGGCTGGCTGCCCTGGCCGGAGAGAGTACCAGTGCAACCAGTCGTGATAAGAAAAACTAAGCTAAGGTCAGGCCCACACAGCAGACGGCGCTTTGAATGCCAGCGGCATTTCCGCTTCGTCCTGGAAGGTCACATATTCCCACGCTTCCTGTTTCGCCAGCACAGCCTGCAGCAGTTTATTGTTCAGCGCATGGCCTGACTTGTACGCCGTCAGGGAGCCAATGATGTTATGGCCGCACATGAACAGGTCACCGATGGCATCCAGCATTTTATGACGCACGAATTCGTCTTCAAAACGCAGGCCGTCTTCGTTCAGGACGCGATAGTCATCGACGACAATCGCGCAGTCGAAGCTGCCGCCCAGGCACAGGCCACGGGACTGCAGGTATTCGATGTCACGCATGAAACCGAAAGTACGTGCCCGGCTGATTTGGCGCACAAACGCGTCGGCCGAGAAATCCATACGATAACGCTGTGAACTGCTGTTAATCGCCGGGTGATTAAAATCGATGGTGAAGTCGAGGCTGAAACCATTATGCGGTCGCAGTTCGGCCCACTTGTCACCCTCTTCCACACGGACAGTCTCTTTAATCCGCAGGAATTTCTTGGCTGCATTCAGCTCTTCGATACCGGCATCCAGCAGCAGGTAGACGAAAGGCGCGGCGCTGCCGTCCATGATCGGAACTTCCGGCGCATCGACCTCAATCACAATGTTGTCGATGCCCAGACCGGCCAGGGCAGCATTCAGGTGCTCAACCGTAGAAATACGTACGTCATGCTCATTGACCAGGCAAGTACAGAGCATGGTATCACGCACGGATTTGGCATCTGCCGGGAAATCTACCGGTGGATTCAAGTCAGTGCGACGATAGATGACCCCGGTATTGGCCGGTGCAGGGCGCAGAGTCAGCGTGACCTTCTTACCGGTATGCAAACCGACGCCTGTCGCCTGAACAATACGTTTTAATGTGCGTTGTTTGATCATCGTTTTATCTCGCAATGTTATCCATCCTACCAACCCCAGCTTATACCAGGATCGGCGGGACAGTTTAGCACAAAGAGCGGAGATGCTAAAGCAGCGACAATTAATCAGCCTGCTTACGCAGGAAAGCCGGAATATCTAAGTAATCAGGCTCTTTGTTCGACTGCGTATTCTGCTCGTTGACCACTTTGGCGGCAGGTTTGTTCTCCTGCTGCTGCGGCAGCGGCGACAGACCATGCTGCTGGTAACGGTGATCCATAACCGGCTGCTGTTGGGTCTGCTGCTTGTTGGTCACCAGCGTAATTTCCGGACGTTTGTCCATGCCGATGCCGGTTGCCACTACGGTGACGCGCAGTTCGTCATTCATCTCCGGGTCAAGGGACGTACCGATAACCACGGTCGCGTTATCCGAGGCGAAGGCGCGGATCGTGTTACCCACGGTTTCGAACTCATCCAGACGCAGGTCGAAGCCGGCAGTGATGTTGACCAGCACGCCGCGCGCACCGGAAAGGTCGATGTCTTCCAGCAGCGGGCTGGAGATCGCCATTTCGGCTGCTTCTTCTGCACGGTCTTCCCCGCAAGCCACGCCGGAACCCATCATGGCGTAACCCATTTCGGACATCACGGTGCGCACGTCGGCAAAGTCGACGTTCATCAGGCCCGGGCGGGTGATCAGCTCAGCGATGCCCTGTACCGCGCCTTTCAGCACGTCATTGGCTGCGCCGAAGGCGTCCAGCAGGGAGATACCGCGGCCCAGGACTTTCAGCAGCTTGTCGTTCGGGATAGTGATCAGGGAGTCAACGTGCTTGGACAGCTCAGCAATCCCCTGCTCGGCGAAGGCCATACGTTTCTTGCCTTCAAAATTGAAAGGCTTGGTCACAACGGCCACGGTCAGAATACCCAGATCTTTTGCCACTTCAGCGACAACAGGCGCAGCACCGGTACCGGTACCGCCGCCCATGCCGGCCGCGATGAAGACCATATCGGCGCCTTCCAGGGCCGTACGCAATGCCTCGCGGTCCTCTTCGGCAGAGTTGCGGCCCACTTCCGGGTTGGCGCCTGCGCCCAGCCCTTTGGTGATCCCGCTGCCGATCTGGATGGTTTGGCCCACCGCCGTCTTACGCAGCGCCTGGGCGTCTGTGTTTACGGCGAAGAATTCAACACCTTCGATGCGTTCACGCACCATATGTTCAACGGCATTACCGCCGCCACCGCCGACGCCGATGACTTTAATCACCGCGTCATTGGTTAATTCCATAGGTTCAAACATAATTTCTCTCCGTTTTGTGCCTGTCGCTTCGAGATCAAAAAAAGAGGATCAGCTTGATCTCTTGTTAAACATTAAAATTCTTTTCTCAGCCAGCTGTTGATTCGTTTGAACCAGTTGCCCACTGAGGCGCGTTTTTCCACTTCCGCCTCACCGCTCAGGTGAGACTCTTTTCCGTAGTGCAGTAACCCTACCGCTGTGGAGTAGTAAGGCTCCTGCGCATAATCCGTCAGTCCGGTAATATTCAGCGGCTGGCCGATGCGGACCTGGGTGTGAAACACCCGTTGGGCACAGGCTGCCAGACCATCGATTTGTGCCGCGCCGCCGGTCAGGACAATGCCGGCGGCCAGATGATGCTTAACGCCCTGCTGGCGCAGCTGCTCCTGCAGTTGCAGGATCTCATCGTTGACCAGGTTCAGCAGCTCGGTATAACGCGGCTCGATCACCTCAGCCAGTGTCTGGCGTTGCAGGCTGCGCGGCGGACGACCGCCTACGCTCGGCACCTCAACGCTCTCATCCTTACTGACGATGGAACCCAGCGCACATCCGTGGCGCACTTTAATGGCTTCAGCATCGGTCGGCGGCGTACCAAAGGCATACGCAATGTCACTGGTCACCACATTGCCGGCGTAAGGGATCACCTTGGTATGGCGCAATGCCCCACCGGTATACACGGCGATATCCATCGTGCCGCCGCCGATATCCACGACGCACACGCCCAGTTCACGTTCATCTTCTGTCAGCACCGCATAGCTGGCTGCCAGACCGGCAAAAATCAGTTGGTCAACTTTCAGGCCGCAACGTTCCACGGCTTTAACAATATTCTTTGCCATGTCGTTATGGCAGGTAATCAGATGCACTTTTGCCTGCATCCGCACGCCGGACAACCCCACCGGGTTTTTAATCCCTTCCTGGTAGTCGATGGCGTATTCCTGCGGGATCACGTGCAAAATGCGGTGTTCATCACGTACACGTACCGATTTAGCGGTATGTACCACATTTTCCACATCTTCCTGCGTGACTTCCTCTTCCGAAATAGGAACCATCCCGATTTCGTTCTGGCAACTGATGTGTTTGCCGGATAACGCCAGGTAGACTGACGATATCTGGCAATCTGCCATCAGTTCGGCCTGATCGATGGCGCGTTGCACGCATTTTACCACCGACTCAAGATCGTTGACGCCACCTTTATCCATACCGCGGGACGGGCAACTGCCCACCCCAATAATGTTGACCATGCCATCGGGCAGAACTTCCCCTACCAATGCCGCAACCTTTGCCGTACCGATTTCCAGTCCAACTACCAGTTTTCTGTCCGTCGACTTGATCATTGTTGTTTTGCCTGTGCCTGATTTTGTTGCTGATTACTGTTTTGCTGCTCAACGAATGCCGGAGCCCAGCCCACTGCCGCACCGGTGTCATAACGCAGATCGACATAGCTGACGCGCTTGTTGTCGGTCTGTGCCTGCTGCTGCAATACCGGGAACAGCTCAATAAAGCGCTGCAAGCGTCCTGCACGGTCATCACGGCCCAGATCAATACGGATATCGTTATCCAGCGCCAGTTGCCAGGAGTGCCGCGCGGTCATAGAGACCATCTTCAGCGTAAACTTACCGGCAGCCAGCGTCTGGCTCATCGTTCTGTAACCTTGCAAAACATCCTGTTCACTGCCTTCCGGCCCGTAGAGCAACGGCATCTTCTGGTTGCTCATCCGTTCCGACGGCACGCTGAAGGCTTTTCCTTCAGCATCGACCATATGCAGGTCGTTCCAGCGGGCAACGGGCACATACTCCACCACATGGATCTTCAGTTCATCCGGCCACTGCTTGCGGACACTGGCCTGTTTGATCCACGGCAACCGCTCAATCTGCTGCTGGATGACGTTCACATCCTGCGTCATAAACGTGCCCGGCGACCCCAGGGCCATAATGGCCTGCCGGATGTCGTCATTGGTGGTGAAATGGCGTTCACCCGTCACCACCAGTTTGGAGAGCGGCAGCCGGTTGGCATCTTTCATCCACCCCAGCACTGCCCAGCCGCTCCAGCCGATGGTCCCCAGTACCATCAGCAGGAAAAGAATACCTGCCAGCTGAGTACCGTTACTGCGGCGCAGGCTACGGCTGACCGTAGGCTCATCGCGCTCGCGTGAATTCAAGGCCGCCTGCGACATATCAGTCAGCAAGCTCCAGAATGCGCGCCGTCAGCTGGGCGAAACTCAGGCCATGCTGACGGGCGGCCATCGGCACCAGGCTGTGGCTGGTCATCCCCGGCGATGTATTCACCTCCAGCAGGCAGAAACCACCGTCACTGTCCTGCATGATGTCCACCCGGCCCCAGCCGCGGCAATCCAGCGCGCGGTAAGCGCGCAACGCCAGGGCCGCCAGATACGCCTCATCAGCCTCACTGACGCCGCTTGGGCAGAAATACTGTGTCTCATCTGACAGGTATTTCGCCTCATAATCGTAAAATACGCCGGCCGGCTGGATACGGATGGACGGCAGAACCTCGTCCCCCAGAATCGCCACCGTGAACTCCGGCCCGCTCAGCCACTTCTCCACCAGCACGTCATCGTCATGGCGGAACGCCTCTTCCAGCGCCGGCTGCAACTGCTCAATGCTGTCTACTTTGCTCATCCCGACGCTGGAGCCTTCGCGGCTCGGCTTCACAATCAACGGGAAGCCCAGCGCTGCCAGGGTCGTGGCATCTTCGCCCAGCTCACCGGATGCAAACTGCGTACGGTTCAGCGCCACAAACGGCGCGACCGGCAGGCCCATCGCCTGCCAGATGCGTTTGGTACGCAGCTTGTCCATCGTCAGGGCAGAGGCCATGACGCCGCTGCCGGTATAAGGCAGGCCAAGGTGCTCCAGCACCCCCTGCAACGTTCCGTCTTCCCCGCCGCGGCCATGCAGCGCGATAAACACCTTAGTAAAGCCCAGCGCTTTCAGCTCAGTGACCGGCGTCTCTTTTGGGTCAACCGCGTAAGCCTCAATGCCTGATTCACGCAGGCCGGCCAGTACCGCCTGCCCGGACTGCAACGACACTTCGCGTTCGGCGGACGTCCCGCCCAGTAATACCGCGACTTTATCAGCCATGCTGCTCTTCACCTTTTCTTACGGGCTGAAACTTCTGCTCAGCCAATTTACGGGCAACCTTGCCAACATTACCGGCGCCCTGAACCAGAACCAGGTCATCATTCTCCAGGATCTGGGCCAGATTTTCCGGCACGGTGTCCACATCGGAAACCAAAATAGGATCAATCTTACCGCGCCCGCGGATAGTCCGGCAGAGTGAGCGGCTGTCGGCACCCGGAATCGGCGCTTCACCTGCGGCATACACATCCAGCATCAGCAGCACATCCACCTGCGACAGCACATTGGCAAAATCGTCATACAGGTCACGGGTGCGGGTATAGCGGTGCGGCTGGAAAATCATCACCAGCCGTTTGTCCGGCCAGCCGGCGCGCGCGGCTTTGATGGTCGCATCCACTTCTGTCGGGTGGTGGCCGTAATCATCCACCAGCATCGCAGCACCCGTTTTGCTGTTCACCGGGGCCAGCGGGAACTCACCGAGGAAATCAAAACGGCGGCCGGTGCCCTGGAAGCCGGCCAGCGCGCTGAGGATCGCCGCATCGGCAATGCCTTCTTCGGTAGCAACCGCCACCGCCGCCGCCGCATTCAGCGCGTTATGGCGGCCCGGCGCATTCAGCGTGACGGTCATCAACGTCTTATCCTGGCGGCTCAGCGTAAAGTGCCCCTGAGCGCCCTGCTGGTGATAGCTTTCAATACGGACATCCGCATCTTCGCTGAAACCATACGTGGTGATATGGCGGCCGACGCGCGGCAGCAACTCACGCACTACCGGGTCATCAATACACATCACGGCACGGCCATAGAACGGCAGGTTGTGCAGGAAGTTGATAAACGTCTGTTTCAGGTTTTCAAAGTCGCCCTGATAGGTATCCATGTGATCCGCTTCGATGTTGGTCACAATCGCCACCATCGGTTGCAGATGCAGGAACGAGGCGTCACTTTCATCCGCCTCGGCAATCAGGTAACGGCTGGTGCCCAGCCGCGCGTGGGTGCCGGCCGCTTTCACCAGCCCACCGTTCACAAAGGTCGGATCCAGCCCGGCCTCGGCATAAATACTGCTGACCATTGCCGTCGTCGTGGTTTTGCCGTGCGTACCGGCCACCGCAATGCCGTGGCGGAAACGCATCAGCTCTGCCAGCATCTCCGCGCGGCGGATCACCGGGATACGCGCGTCACGTGCGGCCACAATTTCCGGGTTGTCCTGGCTGATGGCCGAAGACACCACCACCACGCTGGCATCCAGCACGTTTTCTGCACGATGGTGGTAGTAAATTTGTGCGCCCAGTGCCGTCAGATGTTGCGTCACCGGGTTTGGCGCCAGATCAGACCCGCTGATCTGGTAGCCTTCATTAGCCAACACTTCGGCGATACCCCCCATGCCGGCGCCACCGATGCCGACAAAGTGGATGTGCCGGACGCGATGCATCTCGGGCACGAAGGTTCTCAGTTTCGCCAATTGTTGTGTATTCACGTTATTCTTCACTTTTCATCGTTACTGATTGACGACCGCGCGCGGCGCAGATCGTTCATAGTCAATGTGCGCAACCGCACATACCTCGGCGGCCACCCGTTCGGTGGCATCCGGAATGGCTGCCGCCCTGGCGCGTTGCGCCATCTCAGCCAACACCGGGCGGTTCCATTGTGTCAGCAACCCGCACACCGCCTCAGCGGTGAAATCCGGCTGCTCAAGAATTTTTGCGGCCCCGGCCTGCTCCAGCGGCAGGGCATTCCAGTACTGCTGGCGATCTTTATGCTGGAACGGCACGAAAATCGCGGGCAGCCCGGCGGCGGCAATTTCGCTCACGGTGAGGGCGCCGGAGCGGCAGACCACCACATCCGCCCAGGCGTAGGCCGCGGCCATATCATCGATAAACTCGGTGATCTTGTGCTGGGCCTGGCCGACGTGCTGATACGCCTGCGTCACCTCATCCAGCGCGCCTTTGCCGACCTGGTGCCACAGGGTGATGCGGTCACCCAATGAGGCTGCCACGGCAGGCATCGTCTGGTTCAGAATGCGTGCGCCCTGGCTGCCGCCGACCACCAGCACGCGCACCGGACCTTCACGCCCCGCCAGACGCACACCGGGTAACGGCAGGGCCAGCACATCGGTACGCACCGGGTTGCCGACCACGTCAGCCTGCGGAAACGCACCGGGAAACGCCTGCAATACTTTTTTGGCAATCTTCGACAGCCAGCGGTTCGTCAGCCCGGCAATGCCGTTCTGCTCATGCAGTACCACCGGCACACCGTTCAGCCAGGCGGCCAGCCCGCCGGGGCCGGAGACATAACCGCCCATGCCCAGCACCACGTCCGGCTGGTAAGCGCGCATAATGGCTCTGGCCTGACGCACGGCGCGCCAAATGCGCACCGGGGCCATCAGCTGAGCTTTCAGCCCTTTGCCGCGCAGCCCCGAAATGCGGATGAAGTCGATCTCGATACCGTGTTTCGGCACCAGATCGGCCTCCATCCGGTCGGCAGTTCCCAGCCAGCGTACCTGCCAGCCCTGCGCCATCAGATGATGGGCCACGGCGAGGCCGGGGAACACATGCCCGCCTGTGCCGCCTGCCATCACCAGTAAACGCTTGGTCTTGCCACTCATCATTAACCCCTTACAAACGCCTGCGCTTTCGTCATCCGCGTTTCAAAATCGATCCGCAGCAACAGAACGATTGCCGTGGACATAATCAACAAGCTGGAACCGCCGTAACTGATCAGCGGCAGCGTCAGGCCTTTGGTCGGCAGCATACCGGCCGCCGCGCCCACATTAACCAGCGCCTGGAAGCTGAACCATACGCCGATGGAGCACGCCAGGAAGCCGGAAAAACGCTGGTCAATCTCCAATGCCTTGCGCCCGATGGACATCGCGCGAAAAGCGACGAAGAATACCATTAACAAGGCCAAAACCACACCGAAATACCCCAGCTCCTCACCGAGAATAGAGAAAATAAAGTCGGTGTGTGCTTCTGGTAAATATTCCAGTTTTTGTACAGAGTTACCGAGCCCCTGCCCCCAGAATTCACCACGGCCGAATGCCATCAGTGACTGGGTCAGCTGGTAGCCGCTGCCGAACGGATCGGCCCACGGGTTCCAGAACGAGGTTACGCGGCGCATACGGTAGGGTTCTGCAATAATCAGCAGCACCACCGCAAAGGCCCCTGACCCGATAATCGCCAGGAATTGCCACATTTTTGCGCCGGCCAGGAACAGCATCGCCAGGGTGGTGATAAACAGCACCACCACCGTACCGAGGTCTGGCTGAGCCAGCAGCAGCACGGCCAGAATCACCATCACGCCCATCGGTTTGCAGAAGCCCCAGAAGTTACTGCGCACTTCTTCTACTTTGCGCACCAGATAGCTGGCGAGGTAACAGAACAGCGACAACTTGGAGAACTCGGCCGGCTGAATACGCAGCGGGCCGAGGGCGATCCAGCGGGACGCACCGTTTACCGAGCTGCCGACTACCAGTACGATCAGCAACATCACCAGCGACACCAGCAGCATCACGTTGCTGTAACGCTGCCAGACGGCCATCGGCACCCGCAGCGTCACTAGGGACAACACAAAGGCCAGCCCGAGGTAAAGCGCGTCACGCTTGGCAAACAGGAACGGGTCGTCTGCCAGCCGCTGACCAATCGGCATCGAGGCGGAGGTCACCATCACAAAGCCGATAATCGCCAGGCCGAACGTGAGCCACAGCAGCGTGCGGTCATACAGCACCATGCTGGTGTTGTCGCTTTCGCGCGCGCCCATCACCCAGTCATTGAGTTTGCCAAACAAATTGCCGGAAACACGGCCGGCCAGCATCAGCCCTGGGATTTTCATCAGCCCAGCTCCTTAGCCAGCCGGGCGAATTCGTCACCGCGCTGCTCAAAGTTACGGAATTGGTCCAGGCTGGCGCAGGCCGGGGAGAGCAACACCATATCGCCGGGTTGCAGTGCCGGGGCCAGGGCGCGCATCGCCTCTTCCAGGGTGCCGGTCAGCAGCGACACCTCAGGGCGTAACTGCGCCAGCGCCTCGCCGTCACGGCCGAAGCAGTAAATGCGGATGGCGTCCCGTTGCAGGTAAGGCGTCAGCGGGGAAAAATCCGCTGATTTGCCGTCCCCGCCCAACAGCAGGTGCAGCGTGCCGTCAACCTGTAAGCCTTTCAGCGCTGCTTCGGTGCTGCCGACGTTGGTGGCTTTGGAGTCATTGATCCAGCGCACGCCGTTATGCTGATGCACCAGCTGGAAGCGGTGTGCCAGGCCACCAAAGGTCGTCAGCGCCTTCAGGCTGGAGGCGCGCGGCAAGCCCACGGCATCGGCCAGCGCCAGTGCCGCCAGGGCATTGGTGTAATTATGCTGACCGGTCAACGCCATCTCGTTGGTATTCAGGACTTTCTCGCCACGGACCCGCAGCCAGATTTCGCCCATCTGGCGGTTGAGGTGGTAATCCCCCACATCCGCCCCAAAACTCACGCAGCGCGTATCCGCCCCGCGCACCGGCATCGTCAGGGCGTCATCGGCATTGACCACGCACACCGCCGCGTTTTCATAAATGCGCAGTTTGGCCGCGCGGTACTGCTGAAGGCCGAACGGATAGCGATCCATATGATCATCCGTCACGTTCAGAATGGTGGCCGCCGCGGCTTTCAGGCTGGAGGTGGTTTCCAGCTGGAAGCTGGAGAGTTCCAGCACATAGAGCTGGCAGGGCGTGCTGAGCAAGGAGAGCACCGGCAAACCGATATTGCCGCCTACGCCCACCTGCCAACCGGCGGCTTTCGCCATTTCACCCACCAGCGTGGTGACGGTACTTTTGCCGTTTGAGCCGGTGATGGCGACGATCGGCGCCTGTGCCTCGCGGCAGAAGAGTTCGACGTCACCCACAATCTCGACACCGGCGTCTGCCGCGGCGCTCAGGGCCGGGTGCGCCAGCGCCATGCCGGGGCTGGCGACAATCAGATCCGCCGCCAGCAGCCACGCCTCATTCAACGAGCCGACATGGCATTCCACACCGGCCGGTAATTTATCGCGCCCCGGCGGATTGACACGGGTATCCATGACGCGCGGCGTAACGCCCCGTGCCATGAAGAAATCAACACAAGAGAGGCCGGTCAGCCCCAACCCGATGATGACAACCTGCTTACCCTGATAGTCAATCATGATTACCGCACCTTCAGCGTCGCCAGGCCAATCAGCACCAGCATCAGCGAAATAATCCAGAAGCGCACAATCACGCGCGGTTCCGGCCAGCCTTTCAATTCATAGTGGTGGTGAATCGGCGCCATCCGGAAGATGCGCTGGCCGCGCAGCTTGAAAGAACCGACCTGCAGGATAACGGACAGGGTTTCCACCACGAATACCCCACCCATAATCACCAGCAGGAACTCCTGACGCAGCAGCACGGCGATGGTGCCGAGCGCGCCGCCCAGCGCCAGTGAGCCGACGTCACCCATAAAGACCTGCGCCGGGTAGGTGTTAAACCACAGGAAACCCAGCCCCGCGCCGACAATCGCCGTACAGACAATCACCAGTTCACCGGCATGGCGCAGATAAGGAATATGCAGGTAACCGGCAAAATTCATGTTCCCGGTCGCCCAGGAGACCAGCGCCAGCCCGGCCGCGACAAACACAGTCGGCATAATCGCGAGGCCGTCAAGGCCATCGGTCAGGTTGACAGCGTTGCTGGTGCCGACAATCACAAAGTACGACAGCAGAATATAAAGCAGGCCCAGCTGCGGCATGATGTCTTTAAAGAACGGCACCACCAGCTGCGTCGCCGGGGTATCTTTGCCGATGGCATACAGCGCAAACGCCACCACCAGCGCAATCACCGACTGCCAGAAATATTTCCAGCGGGCAATCAGCCCTTTGGTGTTTTTGCGCACCACTTTGCGGTAGTCATCCACAAAGCCCACAATGCCGTAACCCACCAGCACAAACAGCACGCACCAGACATAGGGGTTAGAAGGATAGGCCCACATCAGCACCGAAATGGTGATAGAGGTGAGGATCATAATCCCGCCCATTGTCGGGGTGCCGCGTTTGCTGAAATGCGACTCCGGGCCGTCATTACGCACGACCTGGCCAATCTGCAGCTTTTGCAGATAGGCGATCAGGCGCGGGCCCATCCACAGAGAGATAAACAGCGCAGTAAGCAGGCTGACAATGGCGCGGAACGTCAGGTAAGAAAAGACGTTGAAGCCGGAATAATACTTGACCAGATGCTCGGCCAGCCAAACTAACATGTTGCATTCTCCTGTAACGCGCGTACTACCTGCTCCATTGCGGCACTACGTGAACCTTTAACCAAAACGGTAATTACCGCATGTTCAGACAGTAAGCTCGTTAACCGGGCTGCCACTGCTGTCTTATCCTGAAGATGTTCGCCACAGCCGCTGGCCTCACTCACCAGCCGGCTCTCGCGCCCAACGCTCAATACTTTATCAATCCCGGCGGCTTTCGCGGCCTCGCCCACCTGACGGTGGCACGCCTCGCTCTCTGCGCCGAGTTCCGCCATATCGCCCACGACCATCACGCGGTAGCCCGGCATTTCTGCCAGCACCTGCGCTGCGGCCGTCATCGAGCCAACGTTGGCGTTGTAGCTGTCATCAAGCAGCAACCTGCCCTGCCCCAGCGTAATCGGGAACAAACGCCCCGGTACCGCCTGAAGCTGTGACAGCCCGCGGCGCACGGCCTCTAATGAGGCACCGACGGACATCGCCATCGCGGTGGCCGCCAGCGCATTCGCCACGTTATGACGCCCCGGCAGAGGTAAGCGAACACTTACTTCACCAAACGGCGAATGCAGGGTAAACGCCGTGCCCTGCTGGTCTATCACGATGTCACTGGCGAAAAAGTCCACGCCTGCGGCAGCCTGCGGCGCAAAACGCCAGACCGTTTTGCCGGCCAGCTTCGCCTGCCAGTGCGGCCAGTCATGGCTGTCCGCATTCAGGATCGCCACGCCCTGGGGCGGCAGCCCGTCAAAAATTTCACCTTTGGCCTGCGCCACGCCCGCCAATGAGCCGAAGCCCTCCAGGTGCGCGGCAGCGAGGTTATTCACCAGCGCGGTTTCCGGCTGCACCAGCGCGGTGGTGTAGGCAATTTCACCGATATGGTTTGCGCCCATCTCCACCACGGCAAAATCATGCTGCGGCTCAAGGCGTAACAGCGTCAGCGGCACGCCGATGTCATTGTTAAAATTACCCTGGGTAAACAGCACATTGCCGCATTCACGCAGAATGGTGGCAGTCATCTCTTTCACAGAGGTTTTCCCGGAGGAACCGGTCAGCGCCACCACGCGCGCCGGCACCTGCCGGCGAACCCAGGCCCCTAACTGGCCGAGCGCAATGCGGGTATCCGCCACGCAGAGTTGCGGCACATCGGCGTCTACCCGGCGGCTGACCAGCAGCGCGGCCGCACCGGCAGCCACGGCATTGTCAGCAAACGTATGGGCGTCAAAATTTTCGCCTTTCAGCGCCACAAACAGGCTGCCGACGCTCAGCTTACGCGTATCGGTGGCCACGGCGTCAATCAGGACATCCTCGCCAATCAGCTCGGCGTCCAGCACCTCTGCCAGGGTGTGCAGGGAGACTGCGATCATGCCATCACCCCCAGCAGCCGCGCGACCGTCAGACGGTCGGAATAGTCAAGGCGGCGGTTGCCCACCAGTTGGTAATCCTCATGCCCTTTACCGGCAATCAGCACCAGATCGTCTGGTTTCGCCTGCATAATCGTGTTGGTCACTGCCTCAGCACGGCCATGAATGGCCTGCGCCCGCCCGGCGTCCAGCATGCCGCGCAGGATGTCTGCGACAATCGCCTGAGGTTCTTCACTGCGCGGGTTGTCGTCCGTTACCACGACGCGATCGGCATACTGTTCGGCAATGCCGCCCATCAGCGGACGTTTGCCTTTGTCGCGATCGCCGCCGCAGCCAAACACGCACCAGAGTTTGCCGGTGCAGTGCAGGCGCGCCGCCGCCAGGGCTTTTTCCAGGGCGTCCGGTGTGTGGGCATAATCCACCACGACAGTGGGTTTGCCCGGTGCGCTGAAGACTTCCATCCGGCCACTGACCGGCTGAAGCTGCGGTGCAGCGTCCAGCAGGGCCGCCAGCGGGTAACCCAGTGCCAGCAAGGTCGCCAGCGCCATCAGTAAGTTGCTGACGTTGAACGCGCCGATCAGCCGCGCTTCCAGTACGCCATTGCCCCAGCTGGAGCTAAACTCCACCCGGACGCCGTTATCGTGGTACTGCACGGCATGGGCGGTGAGCGAATGACCGCCCCACCCTGCCGGCACCTTGCCGTCGACAGAGACCGCTACCGCATCCGGCAGTTGTTGCAACCAGCGCAGGCCGACCTCATCGTCAGCATTGATAATTTTTTGCCCCACCTGATGGGTGGAGAACAGCAGCCATTTCGCCGCCTCATAGGCGGCCATATCACCGTGGTAATCCAGGTGATCGCGGCTCAGGTTGGTAAACAGCGCGGCGGCAAACGGCAACGCCGCAACCCGGTGCTGCACCAGACCGTGCGAGGAGACTTCCATCGCGGCGAAGGTCGCTCCTTTTTCCGTCAGTTGGTGCAGCGCCTGCTGCACATCCACGGCGGAGCCGGTGGTATTTTCTGCCGGAACCACCTGGCCCAGCAGGCCGTTACCGATGGTGCCCATGACCGCGCTGGTATCGCCCAGCGCCTGGCTCCACTGCGCCAGCAACTGGCTGGTGGTGGTTTTCCCGTTGGTGCCGGTAACGCCAACCAGGCGCAGTTTTTCGCCCGGTTGCTGATAGAAGCGGCCTGCCAGCGCGGAAAGCTGCTGGTGCAGGCCGTGGATAGCGATAACCGGTACGCCATGCAGGATGGTCAGCGTGCCGTGCTCAGCCGGGCTGTCTGCATCGGCCACGACGGCAGCCACACCCTGGGCAATGGCTTGCGGGATATAGCGGCGCCCATCTGCCTGATGGCCTTTAATCGCCACAAACAGATCCCCGGCAGCCGCCACGCGGCTGTCCAGTGTCATTTCCCGCAGCGCGCACTCAGGGGCATCGGACACCCAAGGAGCGAGTAAGTCGCGCAAATTACGATCGGCCACCTGAACCCTCATTTTTGTTATTTACCAAATCATTTTTCTCGCCGGTTGGCGGGGTCGTCAACGCATCCGGCTCCACATTCATGGTGCGCAGCACGCCGCCCATGATGGCACCGAATACCGGTGCCGAGACCGCACCGCCGTAGTATTTACCGGCTTGTGGATCATTAATGACCACCACCAGCGCAAAGCGCGGGTTACTGGCCGGAGCAACACCGGCGGTATAGGCGATATATTTATTCACGTACCTGCCGTCCGGGCCGACTTTCTTCGCCGTACCGGTCTTGATGGCGATGCGGTAACCCTTGATGGCGGCTTTGGTGCCGCCGCCGCCCGGCAGGGCGACGCTTTCCATCATGTGCACAACCGTGCGCACCAGTTGTTCCGGGAAGACGCGCTCCCCGGAGACCGGCGGGTCAACCTTGGTGATCGACAGCGGGCGGTAAATGCCCAGGCTGCCGATGGTGGCGTAAACACGTGCTAACTGTAACGGCGTTACCATCAGCCCGTAGCCGAATGAGAAGGTGGCCCTCTCTATGTCAGACCACCGTTGTTTATGGGGATATAAGCCACTGCTCTCTCCGACCAACCCCAAATTGGTCGCTTTTCCCAACCCGAAGCGCGAGTAAGTTTCTACCAGCGCCGAGGAGGGCATCGCTAACGCCAGCTTTGACACACCGACGTTACTCGATTTTTGCAGAACCCCGGTCAGGGTCAGCTCGTTATAGCGCGCCACGTCTTTGATCTCGTGGCCATTTACCCGGTAGGGCAACGTATTGAGCACGGTGTTTTCACGCACCACGCCATGTTGCAGCGCCGTCATCACCACCATCGGTTTGACGGTGGAACCCGGCTCAAAGATGTCCGTGATGGCGCGGTTACGCATCGCTTCCTGCGGGGTGCCGCTCAAATTGTTCGGGTTATAGGACGGGCTGTTGGCCATCGCCAGCACTTCGCCGGTGTTCACATCCACCAGTACCGCGGTGCCTGACTCCGCTTTGTTGAACGCCACGGCGTTGTTCAGCTCACGGTAGACCAGCGCCTGTAACCGCTCATCAATGCTGAGCGCCAGGTTATGTGCCGCCTGGCTGTCTACGGAGGAGATGTCTTCAATCACCCGGCCGTAGCGGTCTTTACGCACCGTACGTTCGCCCGGCTGGCCGGTCAGCCAGCGGTTGAAGCTGCTTTCCACGCCCTCAATGCCTTTGCCGTCAATGTTGGTCACGCCGATTACATGCGCCGTCACCTGGCCGGCCGGATAGTAGCGGCGTGACTCCTGACGCAGAAAAATCCCCGGCAGTTTCAGTTTATGGATGTACTCGCCGATAGCCGGGTTCACCTGGCGTGCCAGGTAAACAAAGCGCCCTTTCGGGTTGGCGTTGATGCGGGCGGAGAGCTGGTCGAGCGGGATGGAGAGCGCATCGGAGAGCGCTTTCCAGCGGGTATCCAGCGTAATGCCGCCATGCTCGTTCAGCTCTTTCGGATCGGCCCAGATGGCGTTGACCGGCACACTCACCGCCAGCGGCCGCCCGGCCCGGTCACTGATCATGCCGCGTGAGGTCGGGATTTGCTGCACCCGCAGCGAACGCATATCCCCTTCCCTCACCAGCCGGTCAGGGTTAATCACCTGCAGATACGCCACCCGCAACATCAGCCCTACCAGCGCCAGCAAAATGCAGCCACACAGCAACGCAAAACGCCAGCTGACAAAGCTGGCTTGATCTTCCTGGCGTTTTAACTTCACTCCACGTGTGGCTTTGGCTTTCATGCGCGACTTATCGGCTCCGGTAATTATTGTTTAACCACGATATTTTCCTGTGCAGGATCGACATGCTGCATCTGCAGCTTCTGCGTGGCGATCTGCTCAACCCGGCTGTGATCGCCCAGGGCATTCTCTTCCAGAATCAGGTTGCGCCATTCGATATCCAGCGCGTCCCGTTCCAGGACCAGTTGTTCACGTTCTGCTGTTAACAGGCGGGTACGGTGAGCGGTGGTCACCACCAGAATGGCGGAGACCAGCACGGCGATCAGTAAGATCACCGGGATTTTGCCGTGGCGCAGCAGATCACCGCCGATAACGCCGACCAGGCCATGCCGCTCAGTGCCGATCACGCGCCGGTCCTCTCAGCAAAGCGCAGCACGGAACTGCGCGCGCGCGGGTTCTCGGCCACTTCCGGTTCTGACGGCATCATTTTGCCGACCACTTTCAGCGACCGGCCGCCCAGCTCACTTAACTGCTGTTCGGTCATCGGCAGCCCGGCCGGCACTTGCGGGCCACGGCTGTGCTGGCGCATAAAGCGCTTCACGATGCGATCCTCCAGGGAGTGGAAGCTGATGACGGAAAGGCGGCCGCCGGGGGCCAGCACCTCCAGCGCGCCGTCGAGCGCACGCTCAATCTCTTCCAGCTCGCTGTTGATATAGATGCGGATAGCCTGGAAGCTGCGGGTCGCCGGGTGCTTGTGTTTGTCACGGATGGGCGTGGCGGCGGCAATCAGCTCAGCCAGCTCTTTGGTACGTGTCATCGGAAGTTCACGGTTACGCTCCACAATGGCACGGGCAATACGTTTGGCAAAACGCTCCTCGCCAAAGGTTTTGAGCACCCAGGCGATGTCCTCGGCCTCGGCCTTCTGCAGCCATTCCGCAGCCGACAGGCCACGGGACGGGTCCATGCGCATGTCCAGCGGGCCATCACGCATAAAGGAGAAACCGCGCTCCGGGTCGTCCAGTTGAGGGGAAGAGACGCCAAGGTCGAGCAAAATACCGTCGATCTTCCCTTCCAGGCCGCGTTCGCGCACATAGTGCGACAACTCGGAAAACGGGCCGTGTACGATAGTGAACCGGGGATCGGTGATAGACTGGGCAGCCTGGATGGCCTGAGGGTCACGGTCAATCGCCAGCAGTTGCCCGTCCGGCCCGAGCTGGGACAGAATCAGGCGAGAGTGGCCGCCGCGACCAAAAGTACCGTCGATGTAAATGCCGTCGCCGCGGATGTTCAGGCCGTTAACGGCCTCATCAAGCAACACGGTCTTATGCTTATAATTTTCCAACATGCTTATAATGACAAATCCTGTAACCGGTCAGACAAGGGCTCCTGACTCGATTGCTCAGCGTCAATATCTTCCTTAACTTGTTGATACCAGGTCTGTTCATCCCACAGCTCAAACTTGTTGAGCTGCCCGACCAGCATCACTTCTTTGGTGAGCCCGGCGTGCTGGCGCAGCGTACCGGCAATCAGCAACCGCCCGGCGTTATCCATCTGACACTCACTGGCATGGCCCAGAAGCAGGCGCTGTACGCGGCGCTCGGCGGGGTTCATGCTCGACAGACGGGACAATTTTCGTTCTATGACTTCCCATTCCGGGAGGGGATAAAGCAGTAAGCAGGGCTGGTGAAGGTCAATGGTACAAACCAGTTGGCCTTGGGAACCCTCGGTCAGCATTTCCCGGTATCGGGTTGGTACGGCGAGCCGCCCTTTACTGTCGAGGTTAACGAGCGTCGCCCCTCGGAACATGGCTGAATTACCCCTTGATAACCATTTTCACCACTTTCCCCCACAAATTCCCACCCAAAAGAGTTTACGGAGGGTATGAAAACCTTGTCAAGCCAGCGCGGAGGCGGTTTCGCAATATTTCTGAGGGGTTAGCAGAGCGGAATTCACTGCCCTGCTAAACTTTCGTCGCGTTATAAATAATAACGTTATGATTAGCTGAGGAAAATTTTCTAATCACTGCCGGATAGATTAAAAAAAAAGCAAATTGAACAATAAATAGCTTCTTATATTCTTCTGTTATCAATATCCCATTTTTAACAGGCTTTTGACGGTGCCTCACTGCCGGGCAACGCCGCGCAGGGGCCGGGGTTGAAAGCCGCAGGCTGCACCAGCCCGGTGTTTACATAATGATTAACCTGCTGAACATAAAGGAGATTGATTAAAGGCCAGGTAATTTTCGGCATTTATTTCTCTTTTCTTTTATTAAACTGCTGCCGGGCGCAGCAAATAAGCGAAGCCTGTTATTAGATGACAGCATGTTATATAACAGCCGTTATTATTAAGATTCATCTTAATTGGCCGCCGACAACGTTGAATTAAATTCTTACATAAATTATTTCGATTCCTTTCGCTTTTTCCCTGCCGCCCTTTATTGCACGTAAAAATGTGTAAAGAATGCAAATGCGCGGCCGATAAAGGTCGGAATAATTGCGGTGCAACCTTGTTGCACCGGCATTTTATTTACGGTTTAACGCGCCGCGGCGATAAAGATTACGGCGGATGCGGGTCAGCCCCGGTTTAGGTTTCAGCGGCTCATCCAGGCTGGCCAGCACCAGCTCCAGTACCCGTTCGGCCACGTCCCGGTGGCGTTGAGCCACGGCCAGCACCGGGCATTGCAGGAAGTCGAGTAACTCATTGTCGCCGAAGGTCGCGATAATCAGATCGGTCGGCAAATGGCCCTGTTGCGCCAGTGCCACATCCATCACCCCCTGCAACAGCGGAAAAGAGGTGGTAAACAACGCCTGCGGCATCGGGTTGCTTTTCAACCATTTACGGAACAGCTCACCGGCGGCAGCGCGCTCAAAACTGTTGGCATAGAGATAGCTGATAGGCCGCGTATCCCCTTCCCACGCCTCACGGAACCCCTGCTCCCGCAGGAAACTCACTGACAGCTCCGGCAGCGCGCCCAGGTAAAGGATGGATTCCGCCGGGAAGCTGCGCAGCTCGTTGGCCAGCATCCGCGCATCCTCCTGATCGGCCCCGACCACACTGACGAAGTTTTCACGGTCCAGCGCCCGGTCCAGGGCAATAATCGGGAAGGGATCATTTGCCCAGCGTTGGTAGAACGGGTGCTCAGGCGGCAGCGACGTCGAGACGATAATCGCATCGACCTGGCGCTGCAACAGATGCTCCACACAGCGCATTTCGTTATCCGGCTGGTCTTCCGAACAGGCGATCAACAACTGGTAGCCGCGCTGGCGGGCCTGGCGTTCCAGGTAGTTGGCGATACGGGTATAGCTGGTATTTTCCAGATCGGGGATAACCAGCCCGATGGAGCGCGTCCGGCCGGCACGCAACCCGGCCGCCACGGCATTAGGGTGGTAGTTATGCTGTCTGACGACCGTCATGACTTTCTCAACGGTTTTATCGCTGACACGGTACTGCTTCGCTTTGCCATTAATGACGTAACTGGCCGTAGTACGCGAAACACCGGCTAACCGCGCGATTTCATCCAGTTTCACGACGTCCTCTCATTGCTTAAAGTGATATTCCGCCGGTTCCATGCAGGGTACAGGAACGGCGCACAGCCAATATTTCCCGGCTGATTATCGTTATAAGCAGGTGAATCAGGCAGCCGGGATAAATAACCTGTATTTATCTAACCCCAATCGCCTGAGTGGAGCAAGGTGTTTTGCCGAAAGGTATCAGCGGGCCCGCAAAAAAAGGGCCGGACATATTCTGCCCGGCCCTTCCGGCTAATTAAGCCTGTTGTTTTACGTGGTTAGCGCATGATTTTATCGCCGCGCGACACCCCGACCACGCCGGAGCGGGCCACTTCCATGATCTCAGCCACATCGCGCACCGCGCTCAAAAATGCATCAAGCTTATCGCTGGTTCCGGCCAGCTGAACGGTGTAAAGCGTGGCCGTCACATCCACGATCTGGCCGCGGAAAATATCCGCACAGCGCTTCACCTCTTCACGCCCGTAGCCGCTGGCCTGCACTTTCACCAGCATGATCTCGCGCTCGACGTGCGCGCCCTGCGCCAGTTCGGTGACGCGCAGCACGTCCACCAGCTTATGCAGCTGCTTTTCGATCTGCTCAATCACCTTCTCGTCCCCCACCGTCTGGATAGTCATGCGGGAGAGCGTCGGGTCATCGGTCGGGGCGACCGTCAGGCTTTCGATATTGTAGCCACGCTGGGAGAACAGGCCGACCACGCGGGACAGTGCGCCCGATTCGTTTTCCAGTAATACCGATAAAATCCGGCGCATGATCAGGTCCTCTCCGTTTTGCTTAACCACATTTCATCCATCCCGCCACCGCGAATCTGCATCGGGTAGACGTGCTCCGTCTCATCCGTGGTGATGTCCACAAACACCAGGCGGGTCTTCAGGGCCAGCGCTTCCGCCAGCTTGCTCTCCAGTTCTTCCGGCGTGCGGATGGCGATCCCGACGTGGCCGTAGGCTTCCGCCAGTTTCACGAAGTCCGGCAGCGACTCCATATAGGACTGGGAGTGGCGGCCGGAGTAGATCATATCCTGCCACTGCTTCACCATGCCCAGATAGCGGTTGTTCAGGTTGACCACCACCACCGGCAGGCCATATTGCAGCGCGGTCGACAGCTCCTGGATGTTCATCTGGATGCTGCCGTCACCGGTCACGCAGACCACGGTCTCTTCCGGCAGCGCCAGTTTCACCCCGAGGGCCGCCGGCAGGCCAAAGCCCATGGTGCCGAGGCCACCGGAGTTAATCCAGCGGCGCGGTTTGTCATATTTATAGTAAAGCGCGGCGAACATCTGGTGCTGGCCGACATCGGAGGTGACATAGGCGTCGCCGTTGGTCAGGCGGTAGAGCGTTTCGATCACCGCCTGCGGCTTGATGGTCTTGCCGCCTTTCTCATAGGCCAGGCACTGCCGGGCGCGCCACTGTTCAATCTCCTGCCACCAGCTTTGCAGCGCGGCGCCGTCCTGCTCCCCACTCCCCTGCGCCAGCAGTTCCAGCATCTGGGTCAGCACCTGGCGCGCATCGCCGACAATCGGGATATCGGCGTTAACGGTCTTGGAAATCGACGTCGGGTCGATGTCGATGTGCAGCACGGTGGCATTTGGGCAGTACTTCATCAGATTGTTGGTGGTGCGGTCATCAAAGCGTGCGCCGACAGCAAAAATCAGGTCAGTGTGGTGCATCACCATATTGGCCTCAAAGGTGCCGTGCATCCCGAGCATCCCCAGGCTCTGGCGGTGCGAGCCGGGGAACGCGCCCAGCCCCATCAGCGAACTGGTCACCGGCAGGTTCAGGCTTTCCGCCAGTTGCAGCAGTTCCGCCTCACAGGCCGCGGTGATCGCCCCGCCGCCCACATACAGCACCGGTTTTTTCGCCGCCAGCAGCGTTTGCAACCCACGTTTGATCTGCCCGCGGTGCCCCTGCACTGTCGGGTTGTAGGAGCGCATGGCGATCTGCTCCGGGTAGGTGTACGGCAGTTTTACCGCCGGGCTCACCACATCTTTCGGCAGGTCGATCACCACCGGGCCGGGGCGGCCGGTGGATGCCAGATAAAACGCTTTTTTCAGGATGGTGGGAATATCTTCGGCGCGCTTCACCAGGAAGCTGTGTTTGACCACCGGGCGGGAGATCCCCACCATGTCGCATTCCTGGAAGGCGTCATAGCCGATGAGGGAGCTGGGAACCTGCCCGGAGAGCACCACCATCGGGATGGAATCCATGTAGGCGGTGGCGATGCCGGTAATGGCATTGGTCGCGCCGGGGCCGGAGGTGACCAGCACCACGCCGACTTCGCCGGTCGCGCGGGCGTACCCGTCCGCCATATGCACTGCGCCCTGTTCGTGGCGCACCAGAATGTGATCAATCCCGCCTACGGTATGCAACGCATCGTAGATATCAAGCACCGCCCCGCCGGGGTAACCAAACACATGCTTGACGCCCTGATCGATTAACGACCGGACAACCATCTCGGCTCCTGACAACATCTCCATGACTCGCCTCCAGGCTTCTGTTTTCATTACTGAATGGGGAGACTCCTTCCCCGCCATTCTGTGGATATCGGGCGTGGCCCAGTTATTATTATTGTTCGGATATAACGGATTACCTTAACGTCAGAATTTGGGCCAGGCAAACAGCAAAAAAGCCCGGCGAAGGCCGCTGAATTAATCCCGCCCTGCCAATGTGTGCGGAAAAGAGATTATTCACTGGAGAACCGGCATTACGCTCAGAAAATATAGTGCAGCGGGGAATAAACACAGAAGTAAATGATGCAGCAAAATAACGCCCGGCCGGTGCGCAGTGATGCGGCCCTGAAAAAGGGCAACCTGCACCGGGAAATGCGCAGCGGCCGCACAGCCGGGGCTGCCGTCATTTTCTGGCTGCGTTATTTTGGTGAAACCGGGGAAAGGCACCCGGCAGAAAGGGGATTTTTTGCGGACTGCGTCACAGGATAATCGTTTGCTCAGTGCGGCACGCCCAGCATCAATGGTGCGCGGCCGAGGGGGACCGCCAATGCAGCGGGCCGGCGGGTATTTCCCTGACCGGCCCGCCATAAAAGGCGTTATAACGAGGATTTAGACTGGTTCAACAGGTTGCGCAACCATTGGTGGGCACGATCTTTATCTGCGGCCTTATGCCAGCTCAGATAACATTTCATGGTGTTTTCCATCCAGGTAATCGGCAGCAAGGTAATGTTCAGCATCTGCATATATTCAGAGGCCAGCCAGCGCGGCGCGAGCGTAATCATCTCCGTTTGTGAGACAATATTCATGGCGCTGCTTAAATCATTGGCCTGATAAACAATCGCCCGGCGCGCTTCGGCGGTCGAATAAAATTCTGAGCTGAAAGAACCGGGCCGGGAGAAATCCACCACCGCATGGTGCTCTTTTAAATAATTTTCACGGTTGCTCAGCGTTTTAATATTCGGATGGGCAGAAGAACAGACCAGCACCACTTCATCCTTGAACAGCACATCACTGCAAAACATCTCGCTTTCAAACGTTTTATAACTGATAAAAAATTCCACGTCCTGATAACGCAGCTGATGCTCAATATTCTCATCAAAGCAGGAGGTCAGCCGTAATTGCACATTGGGCGCATGTTCAGCCACCACATTATAAATTTTAGGTGCCAGGCGGATATCCAGCGGGCTGCTGATCGAGAGCGAAATAAGGCGATCGCTGGTGGCCGGTTCAAAGCCGGCCCCCGGCAGCTCATTGAGCACCAGTTGCAGCGCCTGGCGTACCGGGCCGAACAGCTGGCGGGCGCGCACCGTGGGCTGAATGCCGCGGCCATAACGCACAAACAACTCATCATTAAACATCATTTTCAGCCGCGCCACGGCATTACTGACCGCCGGCTGAGACATCCCCAGGCTCTCTGCCGCACGGGTAATATTCTGCGCCTGCATCACGGCGTCAAATACCGTCAGTAAATTTAAATCAAAATCACGCAACTGAACTTCTTCAACTTCTTTTTCAATTTCATGTTCAATGTCTTGTTCCAACGTTAAAACAGTATCAGACATGGTTGACTCCATTAGGCCGGCAGACAGAAAAATAACTCAAAGGGATTTCCGTCCAGGGCAGGATCTTATTTAGTAGCCTCCACGCCGCCGGCTGTTATCAATACCACGGGGGAGAAGTCATCACGAAAAACAGGCGCGTGCTTGAGGGATAACCCATGGCTCCCGTCACTGCGCAGTATTTATAATTAACTGTCAGTTAACAGTGGCCACCAACTATCATGCCTGTTTATTTGTTGGGCTAATATGAACACATGCTCTTATGACAGACAACATGAGCAAAATAGAATAATAAATTCATTATCAATAAACTGTTTACTAACATCATGATATATCAATTATTTCTTTAAACCCTCCTCAATCCTCTCATCACAAATAACAATAGATAACAGGGAACGATAAATCTGTGTTAAAACCAGAAACCAAAACCCACGCCATGATAAAAATCAAATAAACCTGGTTTGCCCGCTTTCGGCAAATCATTTGCGGGATCTCTGACCGGCAACATATTCCGTCAGTAACGGTTTCAAGGGCAGTGTTTTATCCTGTGGCGGTGCGCCGGGCGCCGGAATGCTATTTCAGGAGGCAGGGTTGACAAGGCCATCCTGATAACGTATCAAATTAGGCAACGACTTTTTTACAAGATAACGGGACGCTGACACATCATGTTTATTATCACCCGCCTAACCAGCCTACTACTTCACGCATCTTATTTGCGCGGTATGGCGGTGGCCGGGATCCCAAACTGATTCAGCCCTCTCCCAGATGAAAACCCGCGCCATTGCGCGGGTTTTTTTTTACTCGCTGGGCGCGAAACGAGACAACTAAAAGGATTAACCCCATGAGCCAACAAGTGATTATTTTCGATACCACCCTGCGCGACGGTGAACAAGCCTTGCAAGCCAGCCTGAGCGTGAACGAAAAACTGCAGGTTGCGCTGGCACTGGAAAGAATGGGTGTTGATGTCATGGAAGTCGGCTTTCCTGTCTCCTCCCCCGGCGATTTTGAATCCGTGCAGACCATCGCCCGCCAGATCAAAAACAGCCGCGTCTGCGGGCTGGCGCGCTGTGTAGACCATGACATCGATGTCGCCGCCGAAGCACTGCGGGTGGCGGAAGCCTTCCGCATCCACGTGTTCCTGGCCACCTCCACGCTGCACATTGAATCCAAGCTGAAACGCACCTTTGATGATGTGATGGAGATGGCTGTCCGCTCGGTGAAGCGCGCCCGCAACTACACCAGCGACGTCGAATTCTCCTGTGAAGATGCCGGCCGCACGCCGATTGATAACCTGTGCCGGATTGTGGAAGCCGCTATCACCGCCGGGGCCACCACCATCAACATCCCGGACACCGTGGGCTACACCACGCCGCACCAGTTCAGCGGCATTATCTCCACCCTGTACAACCGCGTGCCGAACATTGATAAAGCGATCATCTCCGTACACTGCCATGACGACCTGGGCATGGCGGTCGGCAACTCCATCGCCGCCGTGCAGGCGGGGGCGCGCCAGGTTGAGGGCACGCTGAACGGTATCGGCGAGCGCGCCGGTAACACCGCGCTGGAAGAAGTCATCATGGCGATCAAAACCCGTGAAGACATCCTGAACGTGCACACCAACATCAACCATAAAGAGATCTACCGCACCAGCCAGATCGTCAGCCAGATCACCAACATGCCGATTCCGGGCAACAAAGCGATTGTCGGTTCCAACGCCTTCGCCCACTCCTCCGGCATCCACCAGGACGGCGTGCTGAAAAACCGCCAGAACTACGAAATCATGACGCCGGAATCCATCGGCCTGAACCAGGTGCAGCTGAACCTGACCTCCCGCTCCGGCCGCGCCGCGGTAAAACACCGTATGGAAGAGATGGGCTATAAGGAGAGCGACTTTAACCTGGACGCCCTCTACAGCGCCTTCCTGAAACTGGCTGACAAAAAAGGCCAGGTGTTTGATTACGACCTGGAAGCGCTGGTGTTTATCAACAAACAGCAGGAGGAGCCGGAGTTCTACCGTCTGGACAACTTCAACGTGCAGTCCGGTTCCAGCATCACCGCCACCGCCACCGTCAACCTGGGCTGCGGCGACGACGTGCAGACCGAAGCGGCGACCGGCAACGGCCCGGTGGACGCCGTCTACCAGGCGATCAACCGCATCACCGGCTACCAGATTGAACTGGTGAAATACCAGCTGACCGCCAAAGGCCACGGCCGCGACGCGCTGGGCCAGGTCGATATCGTGGTTTCCTTCGAGGGCCGCCGCTTCCACGGCGTGGGCCTGGCCACCGACATCGTCGAGTCCTCCGCCAAAGCGATGGTGCACGTGCTGAACTGCATCTGGCGCAGCAAGCAGGTAGAAAAAGAGAAACAGCGCCTGCAAACCACTTCACAACAAAATAATCAGGAAACGGTGTGAACATGAGCAAAACCCACCACATTGCCGTCTTACCCGGTGACGGCATCGGCCCGGAAGTGATGGCCCAGGCGTACAAAGTGATCGACGCAGTGCGTCAGCGTTTTAATCTCGCGATCACCACCCGCGAATATGATGTCGGCGGCGCGGCCATCGACAAACACGGCAGCCCGCTGCCGGCCGACACCGTGGCCGGGTGTGAGCAGGCAGACGCGATTCTGTTCGGCTCAGTGGGCGGCCCGAAATGGGAAAACCTGCCGCCGGACCAGCAACCGGAACGCGGCGCGCTGTTGCCGCTGCGCAAACACTTCAAACTGTTCAGCAACCTGCGTCCGGCGCGCCTTTACACCGGGCTGGAAGCCTTCTGCCCGTTGCGTGCCGACATCGCCGCGCGTGGCTTTGACATCCTGTGTGTGCGTGAGCTGACCGGCGGCATTTACTTCGGCCAGCCGAAAGGGCGTGAAGGCCAGGGGCCGCAGGAGAAAGCATTCGATACCGAGGTCTACCACCGTTTTGAGATTGAACGCATCGCGCGCATCGCGTTTGAATCGGCCCGCAAGCGCCGCAGCAAAGTCACCTCGATCGACAAAGCCAACGTGCTGCAAAGCTCGATCCTGTGGCGTGAGGTGGTTAACGGGGTCGCGAAGGATTACCCGGATGTGGCGCTGAGCCATATGTACATCGACAACGCCACCATGCAGCTGATTAAAGATCCCTCACAGTTTGATGTGCTGCTCTGCTCTAACTTATTTGGTGACATCCTCTCCGACGAGTGCGCGATGATCACCGGCTCAATGGGGATGCTGCCGTCTGCCAGCCTGAATGAAGCGGGCTTTGGGCTGTACGAGCCGGCGGGCGGTTCCGCGCCGGACATCGCCGGCAAAGGCATCGCCAACCCGATTGCCCAGATCCTCTCCCTGACGCTGTTGCTGCGTTACAGCCTGGGTGCGGATGACGCGGCCGACGCCATTGAGCGCGCCGTCAATCAGGCGTTGGAACAGGGTTTCCGTACCGCCGACCTGGCCGGAAACGGCAACGCCATTTCTACCGGTGACATGGGCGACATCATCGCCCGCTTTGTGAAAGAAGGGGCATAACATGGCCAAGACCTTATACCAGAAATTATTTGATGCCCATGTGGTCCACGAAGCGCCCAACGAGACGCCGCTGCTCTATATCGACCGCCACCTGGTGCATGAGGTGACGTCTCCGCAGGCGTTCGACGGCCTGCGTGCGATGGGCCGCCCGGTGCGCCAGCCGGGCAAAACCTTCGCCACCATGGACCACAACGTCTCGACCCAGACCAAAGACATCAATGCCTCCGGCGAAATGGCCCGCATCCAGATGCAGGAGCTTATCAAGAACTGTGCGGAGTTCGGCGTACAACTGTATGACCTGAACCACCCGTTTCAGGGCATCGTGCACGTTATCGGCCCGGAACAGGGCATGACGCTGCCGGGCATGACCATCGTCTGCGGCGACTCCCACACCGCCACCCACGGCGCGTTCGGCTCGCTGGCGTTCGGCATCGGCACCTCTGAGGTGGAGCACGTGCTGGCGACCCAGACCCTGAAACAGGGCCGCGCCAAAACCATGAAAATTGAAGTCAACGGCGACGCAGCTTCCGGCATCACCGCCAAAGACATCGTGCTGGCCGTCATCGGCAAAACCGGCAGCGCCGGCGGCACCGGCCATGTGGTGGAATTCTGTGGTTCGGCGATTGAAGCGCTGAGCATGGAAGGCCGCATGACCTTGTGCAACATGGCAATTGAGATGGGGGCCAAAGCGGGCCTGGTCGCGCCGGACGCCACCACTTTCGCCTACCTGAAAGGCCGCCAGTTTGCGCCGAAAGAGAGCGACTGGGACGCCGCCGTGGCCTACTGGTCAACGCTGAAATCGGATGAGGGCGCGCACTTTGACAGCGTCGTCACCCTGGACGCCGCCGACATCGCCCCGCAGGTGACCTGGGGCACCAACCCCGGCCAGGTGATCGCCGTGAATCAGGACATCCCGTTCCCGGACTCCTTCAGTGACCCGGTGGAGCGTGCCTCCGCCGAGAAAGCGCTGGCTTACATGGGCCTGAAGCCGGGCATCAAACTCACCGATGTGGCAATTGATAAAGTCTTTATCGGCTCCTGCACCAACTCACGCATTGAGGATCTGCGCGCTGCCGCCGCCATCGCCCGCGGGCGCAAAGTGGCCGCCGGGGTACAGGCGATTGTGGTGCCGGGCTCCGGCCCGGTGAAAGCGCAGGCGGAACAGGAAGGGCTGGACAAAGTCTTCCTGGAAGCCGGGTTTGAATGGCGTCTGCCGGGCTGCTCGATGTGCCTGGCGATGAACAATGACCGCCTGAACCCCGGCGAGCGTTGCGCGTCCACCAGCAACCGTAACTTTGAAGGCCGTCAGGGCCGTGGCGGCCGCACCCACCTGGTCAGCCCGGCAATGGCAGCCGCTGCGGCGGTCACCGGCCACTTTGCTGACATCCGCGAACTGAATTAAGGAGCATTTTCATGGCGAAATTTACCCAGCATACCGGTCTGGTTGTGCCGCTGGACGCGGCCAACGTCGACACCGATGCCATCATCCCGAAACAGTTCCTGCAAAAAGTGACGCGCACCGGCTTTGGCCAGCACCTGTTCAACGACTGGCGTTTTCTGGATGATGCCGGTCAGGTGCCGAACCCGGAGTTCATCCTGAACGCCCCGCGCTATCAGGGTGCGACAATTCTGCTGGCACGTGAAAACTTCGGTTGCGGCTCCTCACGTGAGCACGCCCCGTGGGCGCTGACCGATTACGGCTTTAAGGTGATCATCGCGCCGAGCTTTGCCGATATTTTCTACGGCAACGCGTTTAATAACCAGTTGTTGCCGGTGACCCTGAGCGAAGCGGATGTGGAGACGCTGTTCCGCCTGGTGGCGGAAAACGAGGGCATCACCTTCACCGTGGACCTGGAGCAGCAGCAGGTGATCGCAGGCGACCAGCGTTACCCGTTTGAGATTGACAGCTTCCGCCGCCACTGCATGATCAACGGGCTGGACAGCATCGGCCTGACGCTGCAACATGACGCCGAGATAAGCAACTACGAAGCAAAACAGCCGGCCTTTATGCGTTAACCCGCGCCGCGCCGACAAAAAAGCCCGCCGGTCTGGCGGGCTTTTTTTATCCTGGCCGGTTACACATCCCGTATCCGGCAGGTCAGCAGCAGGGCGGCGACCATCAGCGCCGCCGCCACACAGTAGACGGCATAGTGGTTGACGTGCTCGGCCACCACGCCCTGCAATACCCCGGCAACGATCACCCCGGTGGAGATGCTGTTGGTGAATAAGGTGGTGGCGGAACCGGGCCGCCCCGGCATCAGATCCTGGAAATAGAGCATCCCGATCCCGGCGACAATGCCGATAAAAATGGCGTTAAACAGCTGCAACAGCAGCAGCGCCGTTTTGCCCTGGAACAGCACCAGCCCGCCATAGAACAGCACCCCGGCCACCACTGCGCCAATCATCATTTTGCGCTTGCCGAACCGTTTGACGTAATAGCCCGCCAGCAGCATCGCCGGGATCTCAAGCCCTGCCGCCGTCCCCATCAGCAGCCCGGCCAGCCGGTCAGGCAGCCCGAGGTCGTGGCTGATGTAGAGCGGCATATCGATGATGTACATGGTGTTGCAGGTCCACATCAGCAGCGAGGCAAAAAACAGCGTGCGCACATTCACATCCTTCCAGGCGCTGGTGGACACCACCATCTTATCGACCGGCTGTTCGGCACGCGGCACCGACGGCAGCATCCACCAGACCATAAAGGCGCTGACCAGGAAGAACGCCGCGGCCAGGCTGAACATCAGGGTAAAGCCGTAGTTCAGCGCCAGCGTAAAGGAGAGCGGCGGCCCGATCACCCAGGCCAGCGAGAGCTGCGCCCGCATCATTGAGCTGAACATCACCACTTCGCGCGCCGAGTTATCGGCATATTCCCGCGCCAGCGCAAACAGCTGCGGCATGGCGGCGTTGGCAATCGCCGCCAGAAACACCCCGGCGGTGATCAGCGTCAGGTAGTGGCGGTTAAAGGCGAACAGCACACAGTTGCCCACCGCCATCAGCAGGCAGACCAGGATCAGGCTGCGCCGGTTGCCGCTGTGGTCAGAGCGTTTTGCCAGCAGGAAACTCACCACAATCCCGGCCACGGCGTTGATGGTGTAAAACAGCCCGACCCACAGCGGGCTGGCCTTGACCTCGGTGGTCAGAAACAAACTGAGCGTCGGTGCCTGGAGCGCACCGGCAATCCCGCTCAGGAACGTCACGGCGAGGAAAGCGACAAAAACAGGATTGAGCCGGCGGAAGGCGGTCAGCCGCTGAGTCATAAACCGGTTGGACATAACTGTGTATCCCTGCGAGTGAAAGCGGTTTTTAACCCGGTGAAACGTGGAGTGTAGACGGGTTTTGCCGCGGATACAGCAGCAAAAACCTGCAACCGCCCGCTTTTTTGGTTCAGTGAACGGCAATAAAAAAGCCAGCGGGAAACCCGGCTGGCTGGTGAAAAACACCATTACTCAGAAAAGTGGATGACCGGTGCGTCAGGTGTGTGAGTGGTATTGCTCGTCGGTCATAGCAGGCGTCTGCCACTGCATCAGCTGTTCGAGCAGCGTGATGCGGTGCTGGCAGGGGATCCAGGCAAGCCAGTCCCATTGCGGCGAGACGGCGTTGAAATAGCGCCGGTAAAACCGGCTGGTCAGCAGGCGTGTCATGTTCTCTTCTCCGGGCGGCAGTGTGGGTTGCTGAGAAGCAGTATCGGCGTAATATGGGGAAAGATAAATTGATGAAGTTCTCGCGCGGAGTTCCCCTTTTATGCCGACCTCACGTTTACAGCAGCAGTTCATCCGGCTTTGGCAGCACTTCCACGGCCAGCCTGCCGACACCACGCTTCAGGCGCTGGCGGACATCCTCTCCTGTTCGCGCCGCCACGTCCGCTCGCTGCTCACCACCATGCAGCAACAGGGCTGGCTGCACTGGCAGGCGGAGGCGGGGCGCGGGCGGCGCTCTACCCTCACCTTCCTGCGCACCGGGCTGGCGCTCCAGCAACAGCGCGCCGAGGAGCTGATCGAGCAAGGCAACGCTGACCAGCTGGTGCAACTGGTCGGGGACAAACAGGCTGCCCGCCAGATGCTGCTCGCCCAGCTCGGGCGCAGCTTCCGCCAGGGGCGGCACCTGTTGCGGGTGCTTTACTACCGTCCGATGTTTAACCTGCTACCCGGCTCGCCGATGCGCCGCTCGGAAACCCATCTGGCGCGCCAGATCTTCAGCGGCCTGACGCGGATAAATGAGGAAAACGGGGAACTGGAACCGGATCTGGCGCACCACTGGCAGGCGCTCTCCCCGCTGCACTGGCGCTTTTACCTGCGCCCTGCCATCCCGTTCCACCACGGGCGGCCGCTGGAGATGGAGGATGTGATCGCCTCGCTGACGCGCATCCGCACTTTGCCGCTCTTTTCCCACCTGCTGGCGATCACCTCGCCGACGCCGCATGTCATCGAGATCCGTCTCAGTATGCCGGACCACTGGCTGCCGTGGCTGCTCGGCAGCGTCCCGGCGATGATCCTGCCGCGCGAATGGCCGCAACTGCCGGACTTTGCCCGCCAGCCGATCGGCACCGGCCCCTACGCGATGGTGCACAACCGCCCGGCGCAACTGAAGATCCGCGCGTTTGATGACTACTTCGGCTACCGCGCGCTGATTGATGAGGTCAGCATCTGGGTGCAGCCGGAGCTGAGTGAGGAGCTGATCTTCGGCGGCGTACAGTTGCAGGCCGACGACACCGCCCACCGTGAACTGGAGAACCGGCTGGAAGAGGGCTGCTACTTCCTGCTGTTTGACCGGCGTTCTGCCCTCGCCGCCCGGCCGGAGGTGCGCGCCTGGCTCACTGACCTGCTGAACCCGCTGGCGCTGCTGCATCATGCCGATCGCCTCTACCAGCGCTACTGGTCACCGGCCTTTGGCCTGCTGCCGCGCTGGCACCACCGTACGTATGACGCCAGGCCCGCCCAGCCCGCCGGGCTGACGACGCTGACGCTGACCTGCTACCGCCACCACCCGGAGTTTCTGGCGATCGTCAATGCGTTACGGCCGTTGCTGGCGGCGCAGGGCGTCACGCTCGTGATGCAGGAGGTGAGCTATGAAACCTGGGTCAACGGTGACGCGCAGAGCGACCTGTGGCTCGGCAGCGTTAACTTCACCCAGCCGCTGGAGTTCTCCCTGTTCGCCGGGCTCTACGAACTGCCGCTGCTGCACCATTGCCTGGATGAGGATCTGCACCCGGCGGCCGCGCAGTGGCGTGACAACCACTTGCCGCTGGCGGAGTGGTGCCGGGCGCTGGTGAGCCGCCAACAGCTGCACCCGCTGTTCCACCACTGGCTACAGATCCAGGGCCAGCGCAGTATGCGCGGCGTGCGGATGAACAGCCTCGGCTGGTTTGACTTCAAATCTGCCTGGTTTGCGCCGCCGGAGGCCTAAGCCCGCCCTTTCGCCGGGCGGAGTAAGCCTTTACAATGGCGCGTTCTCAACGGGGTGCGACACCGCCTGCCCGGCCGTGATCGCTGAGAGAGTCCCGTCGAACCTGATCCGGTTAATACCGGCGGAGGGATTTGAGACTGCGCCACGCTTGCTCAAAATCCTTTGCCACCCTTTTCCTGAGGAGCGCAAAGTGTCACGAAAGATCCTGCCTTATCTGTGTGTTGTCTCTGCCGTTATCTTGTCTGCCCCGGCGCTGGCCGCCAAACCGCTGCTGACGGTGTATACCTATGACTCGTTCGCCGCGGACTGGGGCCCCGGCCCGGCGGTGAAAAAAGCCTTTGAGGCAGAGTGCGGCTGTGAGCTGAAATTTGTGGCGCTGGAAGATGGCGTCTCGCTGCTCAACCGCCTGCGGATGGAGGGCAAGAACAGCCCGGCCGACGTGGTGCTGGGGCTGGACAACAACCTGTTGCAGGCGGCGGCGCAAACCGGCCTGTTCGCCCCGTCGGGCCTTGACACCGCCGCGCTGAAGGTGCCGGGCGGCTGGCAGGATAAAACCTTTGTGCCTTATGACTACGGCTATTTTGCCTTCGTCTATAACAAAGAAAAACTCAAAAACCCGCCCACCAGCCTGCGCGATCTGGTCGAGAGTGACCGCCCGCTGAAAGTCATTTATGAAGACCCGCGCACCAGCACGCCGGGCCTCGGCCTGCTGCTCTGGATGCAGAAAGTCTACGGCGACAACGCAGCCGACGCCTGGCAGAAACTGGCAAAGAAAACCGTCACCGTGACCAAAGGCTGGAGCGAAGCTTACGGCCTGTTCCTCAAGGGCGAAAGTGACCTGGTGCTGAGCTACACCACCTCCCCGGCATATCACCTGATTGAAGAGAAAAAGGCGAATTATGCCGCTGCCACCTTCAGCGAAGGCCACTATTTACAGGTGGAAGTCGCCGGGAAACTGGCCGCCAGCCGCCAGCCGGCACTGGCGCAAAAGTTTATGCAGTTTATGGTGACGCCCGCCTTCCAGAACACCATCCCGACCGGCAACTGGATGTACCCGGTGACGCCGGTGGCCCTGCCTGCCGGGTTTGAGCGCCTGGCTGTACCGCAAACCGCGCTGAGCTACAGCGCCGCTGAGGTCGCTGCCCAACGCGCCGCCTGGATCCGCACATGGCAAACCGCCGTCAGCCGCTGATGTCCGGCTGGCAACTGCCCGGCCTGCTGGCGGGCGCGCTGCTGCTCGGCGTCGCCGGGCTGGCGTTCGGCGCGATCGTCTTCCACGCCCCGGCGCTGGCGTGGCGCACCCTGGCCGATGACGCCTATCTCTGGCATGTGGTGCGCTTCACCTTTTTGCAGGCGCTGCTGTCGGCCGTCTGCTCGGTGGTGCCTGCGCTGTGGCTGTCGCGTGCGCTGTTCCGCCGCCGCTTCCCCGGCCGGGCGCTGCTGCTGCGGCTCTGCGCCATGACGCTGGTGCTGCCGGTGCTGGTGGCGGTGTTTGGCCTGCTGAGCGTGTATGGCCGGCAGGGCTGGCTGGCGCAGATCTGCGGCGGGCTCGGTGTGCCTTACACCTTCTCGCCCTATGGCTTGCAGGGCATTTTGCTGGCGCATGTGTTCTTCAACCTGCCGCTGGCTGCCCGCCTGCTGTTGCAGTCACTGGAGAATATCCCGGTGGAACAGCGCCAATTGGCGGCGCAGCTCGGCATGAACGGCTGGCAGCAGTGGCGCTTTGTGGAGTGGCCCGCCGTGCGGCGGCAACTGCTGCCCGCCGCGGCGCTGATCTTTATGCTCTGCTTCGCCAGCTTTGCCACCGTGCTCTCCCTCGGCGGCGGGCCGCAGGCCACCACCATCGAATTGGCTATCTATCAGGCGCTGAGTTACGACTACGATCTCAGCCGCGCGGCGATGCTGGCGCTGATCCAGCTCGGCTGCTGCCTGGGGCTGGTGCTGCTGAGCCAGCGCTTCAGCCAGGCGCTGCCCAGCGGGCATACGCAGGCCGCGCAGTGGCGTAACCCGCAGGACAGCGCTTTTTCCCGGCTGTCGGACGGCGTGGTGATTACGCTGGCGCTCTTGCTTATCCTGCCGCCGCTGCTGGCAGTGGTGGCGGACGGTGCCAACCGCGCGCTGCTGGGCGTGCTGCAACAGCCGGTGCTGTGGCAGGCGCTCACTACCTCGCTGCGGATTGCGCTGGGTGCCGGGCTGCTCTGCGTGGTGCTGACCATGATGCTGCTCTGGAGCAGCCGGGAGTGGCGGTTGCGTCAGCAGCGCGGCCGGGCGCAGGCGCTGGAGCTGTGCGGCATGGTGATTCTGGCGATGCCGGGCATCGTGCTGGCGACCGGCTTCTTCCTGCTGCTGAGCGCCACCGGCGGCCTGCCTGCTTCCCCGTGGGCGCTGGTTATCCTGACCAATGCGCTGATGGCGGTGCCCTACGCGCTCAAAGTGCTGGACAACCCGATGCGTGACCTGGCGGAGCGCTATACCCCGCTCTGCCGGGCGCTGGGCATGGGCGGCTGGCAGCGCGTGCGCTGGGTGGAGCTGAGCGCGTTGCGCCTGCCGCTGGCGCAGGCGATGGCCTTTGCCAGCGTGCTGTCGATGGGGGATTTCGGGGTGGTGGCGCTGTTCGGCAATGAGCAGTTCCGCACCCTGCCGTTTTATCTTTATCAACAGATGGGCGCCTACCGCAGCCAGGACGGCGCCGTCACCGCGCTGCTCCTGTTGCTGCTCTGCTTCCTGCTTTTCACCCTGATTGAACGTTTACCGGAGCGCCGGAACCATGCCCGAACCGATATTGACGCTGGATAAGCTGACCTACCTTTACCACCACCTGCCGATGCGCTTTGACCTGGCGGTACAGCCCGGCGAACGCGTGGCGGTGCTGGGGCCGAGCGGCGCGGGCAAGAGCACCCTGCTCAGCCTGATCGCCGGTTTCCTCCCTGCCAGCAGCGGCACCTTACAGATCGCCGGGGCGGATCACCGCGACACGCCGCCGGCGAAGCGCCCGGTGTCGATGCTGTTTCAGGAGAACAACCTGTTTGCCCACCTGACGGTGCGGCAGAACCTCGGGCTGGGGCTGCACTCCGGCCTGAAACTCACGGCCGCCCAGCGGCAGGCGCTGGCGGAGATCGCCGCGCAGGTCGGGCTGGAGGAATGCCTGGAACGGCTGCCGTCGCAGCTCTCCGGCGGGCAGCGGCAGCGGGTGGCGCTGGCGCGCTGTTTGTTGCGCAGCCAGCCATTGTTGCTGCTGGATGAGCCGTTCTCGGCACTTGACCCGGCCCTGCGCAGCGACATGCTGGCGCTGCTGGACGAGGTATGCCGCCGCCGCGCACTGACGCTGCTAATGGTGTCGCATAATCTGGATGACGCGGCACGGATTGCGCCGCGCACGCTGCTGGTGGTGGACGGGCGGATCTACTATGACGGCCCGACCGCCGCACTGATTGACGGCAGCGCCGCCGAGGCACGCATCCTCGGCGTGGCGCGCCCCTGACTCAGAACGCCATCACCTGCCACAGCAACCGGCGGTAGACCGGCATCAGCGGGTGGCTGAACAGCATCACCAGGCAGGCGACCGCCACCACGGTGACCAGCCCGCACACCCAGCGCAGCCGCGCCAGCGGCAAACGGCGTGACAGCCAGTCCTCACTGCGTTTGCCGTCGCGGAACCAGCGCCAGCCCAGCCAGGCCGCCAGCCAGACGGCCACAAACGTCGCCAGCAGCAGCCAGCGGAAATGCGCGACGTCCGCCCCGGCCGGAATACCGATCGCCACCCCGGCCAGAATGCCCGGCAGGAAATAGACCGGTGGCCAGGTCAGGCAGCCCACCACATTCGGCACGGCGAACGTCAGCGGTTTCAGGTCCAGCATCCCGGCCACCAGCGGCACCAGCGGGCGGGTCGGGCCGATAAAGCGCCCTACCAGCACGGTGGCGAAACTGTGCTTGTGCAGCGCGTGGCGGGTTTTGCTCATCAGGGATTTATGCTTCTTCAGGAATGACCAGCGTTGCAGCGGCCCTTTGAAGCGGTGGCCGATGTAGTAGGAGATCCAGTCACCGGCGAAACAGCCGATGCTCCCGACCACCCAGGCTTCATAAAAGTTCACCCGCCCACTGCCGATCAACGCGCCGAGGGTGGCCATCATCACCGTGCCCGGCAGCAGCAGCCCCACCAGCGCCAGTGATTCCAGAAATGCCACCAGGCCCACCGCCAACAGTGAAAAGGCCACAGACTGGGTAATCAGATGTTCAAGGTAAGATTCCATAAATTCCAACGAGGTTGCGGCGTAAATTCATCATTTTTCCGCTGAATTGTTAACGTGGTTATTCACGCAGTCAATCAATGAATTGTATGTGAATTGTATGTGCCGTTGGCAGAGGCCGCCGGTGTTGGACATCCCCTGTATAAAAAACCATACTACGCGCATCCGTTCCCTTCACCCGACAGGCAGCACCATGACCCCAGCCCGCCAGGGATTTATCCTGACCCGCCACTGGCGTGATACGCCCACCGGCACAGAGATCACGTTCTGGCTGGCGACCGATGATGGCCCGCAGAAAGTCTGCCTGCCGCCCCAGCAGGCGGTGGCGTTTCTGCCTGCGGAACAGCGCGCGCTGGCGGAGCCGGTGTTGCGCGGTGAAAGCGGCGCCGTGCTGCGTGAGGTGGCGCTGTGTGATTTCCGCCACCGGCCGCAACTGGCGCTCTATTGCCGCCAGCAGCGCCAGCTCTCCCGGCTGGAGCGGGCGCTGAAGGATCAGGGCGTGGCGCTGTATGAGGCGGACATCCGCCCACCGGAGCGTTTCCTGATGGAGCGCTACATCACTGCGCCGGTCTGGTTCAGCGGTGAGCCGGGTGCAGAGGACACGCTGTTCAATACCCGGATGAAACCGGCCGAAGGCTATCGCCCGCCGCTGAAACTCGCCTCGATTGACATCGAAACCAGCGGCAGCGGCGAGCTGTACTGCATCGGCATTGAGGGGTGCGGCCAGCGGCAGGTTTACATGCTGGGGCCGGAGAACGGCACGCCGCAGCGTGAGGATTTCGCGCTGGAGTATGTCGCCTCACGCCCGCTGCTGCTGGAGAAGCTCAACCAGTGGCTGGCTGAGCATGACCCGGATGTGATCATCGGCTGGAACGTAATCCAGTTCGACCTGCGGGTGTTGCAGAAACACGCCGAGCGCTACGGCATCCCGCTGCGGCTGGGGCGCGGCGGCGCAGTGCTGGAGTGGCGCGAGCACGGTTTCCGCCAAGGGCATTTCTTCGCCTCGGCCGCCGGGCGGCTGATTATTGACGGTATCGAGGCGCTGAAATCGGCGTTCTGGAATTTCCCGTCCTTCAGCCTGGAAGCGGTGTCGCAAACACTGCTGGGCGAAGGCAAGGCTATTGACAACCCCTACCAGCGGCTGGCGGAGATTGAACAGCGCTTTCGTGAAGACAAACCGGCGCTGGCGCGCTACAACCTGAAAGATTGCGAACTGGTGACGCGCATTTTCTCCAAAACCGATCTGCTGGCGTTCCTGCTGGAGCGTGCCAGCGTCACCGGGCTGGAGGCGGACCGCAACGGCGGCTCGGTAGCCGCATTCAGCCACCTCTATTTCCCGCGTATGCACCGCGCCGGCTTTGTCGCGCCGAACCGGGGCGATGTGGAGGAGCAGGCCAGCCCCGGCGGTTTTGTGATGGATTCGCGCCCCGGCCTGTATGATTCGGTGCTGGTACTGGATTACAAAAGCCTCTACCCGTCAATTATCCGCACCTTCCTGATTGATCCGGTGGGGCTGGTGGCCGGGCTGCACGACCCGGATGAGCAGGCCTCTGTTGAGGGCTTCCGCGGTGCGCGCTTCTCCCGCACCACCCACTGCCTGCCGGAGATTGTGCGCCAGATCTGGCAGGGGCGCGAGGCGGCCAAACAGCAGCAGAACGCCCCGCTGTCACAGGCGCTGAAAATCATCATGAATGCGCTGTATGGCGTGCTCGGCACCAGTGCCTGCCGCTTTTACGACCCGCGCCTCGCCTCCTCTATTACCCTGCGCGGCCACGCGATCATGCACCAGACCCGCGCACTGATTGAGGCCGAAGGCTATCAGGTGATATACGGCGACACCGACTCCACCTTTGTCTGGCTGAAACAGCCGCACGACGAGGCCGCCGCGCAGCAGATCGGCCGGGCGCTGGTGGCGAAGGTGAACCAGTTCTGGCAGCAGCATCTGCGCGAAGAGATGGGGCTGGAGAGCGCGCTGGAGCTGGAGTTCGAAACCCACTTCTGCCGCTTCCTGATGCCCACCATCCGCGGTGCCGGGGTGGAGCAAGGCAGCAAAAAACGTTATGCCGGGCTGGTGCGCCGCGACGGTGAAGAGAAGATGATCTACAAAGGGCTGGAGACGGTGCGCACCGACTGGACGGCGCTGGCGCAGATTTTCCAGCAGGAGCTTTACCGGCGTATTTTCCACCGCCAGCCCTACCAGGAGTATGTGCGTGATTATGTAGCGCGCACCCGCGCCGGGGAGTTTGATGACCGGCTGGTCTACCGCAAACAGGTGCGCCGCCCGCTGGCGGAATACCAGCGCAATGTACCGCCCCATGCACGCGCCGCACGGCTGGCGGATGAGGCCAACCGCGCGCAGGGGCGGCCGTTGCAGTACCAGAAAGGCGGCTGGATACGCTACGTGATGACCACCGCCGGGCCGGAACCGCTGGAAGCACGCCATGCGCCGATTGACTACGAGCACTATATTGAGCGGCAGCTGGAGCCGGTGGCGGACGGCATTTTGCCTTTCCTTCAGGACGATTTTGCTACACTGATTACCGGGCAAATGGGATTGTTCTGACGCAAACGGTTTAAGACAAATAACGGCGTTTGGCAGGTGACGAAACCGCGACCATCCATTACCATAGCGCCCTTTCCCATTTTTGCACCTCTCCCAGAGACTCCGCGCCCCGGCATGGCAGCGTTGCTATTGCCCGGATAACGCACGCAAAGCAGTAAAAAAACGCACGGCCCGATACATCAACACAGAGAGTAACTATGCCCTTTAAACTTGGTCAACGCTGGATAAGCGACACGGAAAGCGAATTAGGATTAGGCACTGTAGTCGCGCTCGACACGCGTATGGTGACACTGCTTTTCCCCGCGACGGGTGAGAACCGCCTCTATGCCAGAAATGACTCACCGATCACCCGCGTGATGTTCAATCCGGGTGACACCATCAACAGCCACGAAGGCTGGCAGTTGAAAGTTGACGAGGTTAAAGAGGAGAACGGCCTGCTGACCTACATCGGCACCCGTCTGGACACCGACGAGGCCGCCGTTGCCCTGCGTGAGGTGCTGCTCGACAGCAAACTCACCTTCAGCAAGCCGCAGGATCGGCTGTTCGCCGGGCAGATCGACCGGATGGACCGCTTTGCGCTGCGCCTGCGGGCGCGCAAATACCAGCGTGAGCAGTTCCGCCTGCGCTGGAGCGGCCTGCGCGGGATGCGCGCCAGCCTGATCCCGCACCAGTTGCACATTGCCCATGAAGTGGGCCAGCGCCATGCGCCGCGCGTACTGCTGGCGGACGAAGTGGGCCTGGGTAAAACCATCGAAGCGGGGATGATAATCCATCAGCAACTGCTCTCCGGCCGTGCCGAGCGCGTGCTGATCGTGGTGCCGGAAACCCTCCAGCACCAGTGGCTGGTGGAGATGCTGCGCCGCTTCAACCTGCGTTTCTCCCTGTTTGATGATGAGCGTTATGCCGAATCGCTGCACGACGCCACCAACCCGTTTGAGAGTGAGCAACTGGTTATCTGCTCGCTGGATTTCGTGCGCCGCAACAAAAGCCGCCTGGAGCAGATGGCCGATGCCGCCTGGGACTTGCTGGTGGTCGATGAAGCGCACCACCTGGCCTGGAGCGAAGAGGCACCAAGCCGTGAATACCAGGTGATTGAGCAACTGGCGGAACACACCGCCGGTGTCCTGCTGCTGACCGCCACGCCGGAGCAGCTCGGCCCGCAGAGCCACTTTGCGCGCCTGCGCCTGCTCGACCCGAACCGCTTCCACGACTATCAGGAGTTCGTGGCCGAGCAGCAACAGTACCGCCCGGTAGCGGACGCCGTGACGCTGCTGCTGAGCGGCGATCGCCTCTCCAACGATGAACAGAACCTGCTGGGCGACATGGTCGCAGAACAGGACATCGAACCGCTGCTGGCCGCGGCCAACAGTGACGGCGAAGAGAGCGAAGCCGCGCGCCGCGAGCTGATTGCCCTGCTGATGGATCGCCACGGCACCAGCCGCGTGCTGTTCCGCAACACCCGTAACGGCGTGAAAGGCTTCCCGCACCGCGTGCTGCATGAGATCCGCCTGCCGCTGCCGGCCCAGTACCAGACGGCGATCAAAGTCTCCGGCATCATGGGGGCGAAAAAGAGCACCGAAGATCGCGCGCGTGACATGCTCTACCCGGAGCGCATCTATCAGGAGTTCGAAGGCGAGAACGGCACCTGGTGGAACTTCGACCCGCGCGTCGAGTGGCTGATGGGCTTTTTGACCAGCAACCGCGACGAAAAAGTGCTGGTGATCTGCGCCAAAGCAGAAACTGCGCTGCAACTGGAGCAGGTGCTGCGTGAGCGTGAAGGCATCCGCGCCGGGGTATTCCACGAAGGGCTGTCGATTATCGAACGTGACCGCGCCGCGGCCTATTTCGCCTCCGCCGAAGAAGGCGCGCAGGTGCTGCTCTGCTCGGAGATTGGCTCTGAAGGGCGTAACTTCCAGTTCGCCAGCCATCTGGTGATGTTCGATCTGCCGTTCAACCCGGACCTGCTGGAGCAGCGCATCGGCCGTCTGGATCGTATCGGCCAGCAGCGTGACATCCAGATCATGGTGCCGTACCTGGAGCAGACCGCGCAGGCGGTGCTGATCCGCTGGTATCACGACGGGCTGGACGCGTTCGAGCACACCTGCCCGACCGGCCGCGCGATTTATGACAAGCACTACGAGCAGCTGATCGGCTACCTTGCCACCCCGTCCGAGCAGGAAGGGTTGCCGGAATTTGTGCACCAGTGCCGCCTCGAGCACGATGCCCTGCGCCGCCAGCTTGAGCAGGGGCGTGACCGCCTGCTGGAGCAGCACTCCAACGGCGGTGAGGCCGCGCAGGCGCTGGCTGAGGCGATCGCCGAAGGTGATAATGACGTCAACCTGGTAAACTTTGCGCTTAACCTGTTCGATATTGTCGGCATCAACCAGGATGACCGCAGCGACAACCTGATTGTGCTGACGCCGTCTGATCACATGCTGGTACCGGATTTCCCCGGCCTGCCGCAGGATGGCTGCACCGTGACCTTCGACCGTGAGCAGGCGCTGTCACGCGAGGACACGCAGTTCATCACCTGGGAGCACCCGCTGATCCGCAACGGGCTGGATCTGATCCTCTCCGGTGACACCGGCAGCTGTGCCGTGTCGCTGTTGAAGAACAAGGCGCTGCCGGTCGGCACCCTGCTCACTGAGCTGGTGTATGTGGTGGAAGCGCAGGCACCGAAGCACCTGCAACTGACGCGCTTCCTGCCGCCGACGCCAATCCGTATGCTGATGGACCGCAAAGGCACCAACCTCGCCAAACAGGTGGAGTTTGAGAGCTTCAACCGCCAGCTGAACGCGGTGAACCGCCATACCTCCAGCAAGCTGGTGAATGCGGTGCAGCAGGATGTGCACGCGATGCTGCAACACGCGGAAGCCCTGGTGGCCGACGAGGCGCGGGCGCTGATCGAGGCGGCGAAAATCGAAGCCGACGAGCAGACCAGCGCCGAACTCGCCCGCCTGGAAGCGCTGCGCGCGGTGAACCCGAACATCCGTGACGACGAAGTCGAAGCGCTGGAGTTCAACCGTAAGCAGGTGCTGGCGAACCTCAACGACGCCACCTGGCGGCTGGATGCCATCCGTCTGGTGGTGGTGAGCCACCAGTAACCCCGGTCCGGGCGCACACCGCGCCCGGCTGTTTTCCCCTCTACAGTGACCCAACACCATGAGCGACCATACCGCGTCACAGACACCGCCGCTGGAAGGCTATAACCCGCCGCAAGAGCCGTGGCTACAGATTCTCTATCAGGATTATCACATCATGGTCGTGAACAAGCCGAGCGGCCTGCTGTCGGTGCCCGGCCGTGCCGAAGAGCATCAGGACAGCGTGATCACGCGCGTGCAGCGGGATTTCCCGCTGGCGGAATCGGCGCACCGGCTGGATATGTCCACCAGCGGCGTGCTGGCGGTGGCGCTGACCAAACCGGCAGAGCGGGAGCTGAAGCGGCAATTCCGCGAACGCGAACCGAAAAAAAGCTACCTGGCACGGGTCTGGGGGCATGTGGCAGAGGATGAAGGGTTGATTGACCTGCCGCTGATTTGCGACTGGCCGAACCGGCCGAAGCAGAAAGTCTGCTTTGAAACCGGCAAAACCGCGCAGACGCTCTATCAGGTCTTGTCACGGGATGAGGACGGCACCAGCCGCGTGCGGCTGACCCCGGTCACCGGCCGTTCGCACCAGTTACGGGTGCATATGCTGGCGCTCGGCCACCCGATTCTCGGCGATAATTTTTACGCGCCGCCGGAAGCCCGGGCGATGGCCAACCGCCTGCAACTGCACGCTGAAACCCTGACGCTGGCCCACCCGCACTACCACACTTCCATGACCTTCCGCGCCCCGGCGGATTTCTGACTGCCCTGCCTCCCTCTGGGGCAGGCGTGCCGCGTGTGAGCTGACGCACCTTTTTTCCACCGCGCATGACATAGCGTTAAGCGCGGCTGCCCTTTGCCTGTTTTCCGGCGGCCGCTCTCTTTTACTGTTTATCACCGCCATGCGGGTAACGGTCACGGAGAGGCATTATGCTTAAAAAACATGCTGTCAGCATGGGCACTTCCCCCTTTTCCGCCCGCCCGGTTGGGTGCGGCTCTCAGGAGAATGTTGGATGAAAAGATATGCATTGGTCGGCACCGGCGGCCGCGCCGGGCTTTACCTTGAGGCAATTGCCGCCACCTACCGCGAAAGCGCGCAGTGGGTGGCGTTCTGCGACACCAACCAGACGCGGATGGACTACGCCAACCATCTGCTGGCCAAGGCCGGGGCAGCACCGGTGTCCACCTGGCGGGCCGGGCAGTTTGAGGCGATGATCGCCGAAACCCGGCCGGATACCGTGATTGTTACCAGCATCGACCGTACCCACGACGACTATATTGTGCGGGCGCTGCACGCCGGGTGTGATGTGATCACCGAAAAGCCGATGACCATCGACGCGGCGCGCGCCCTGCGTATTGCAGAGGCGATTGAGGAGACCGGCCGCCAGGTGCGCGTGGCGTTCAACTACCGTTATGCGCCGCACCACAGCAAAGTGCGTGAACTGCTGATGAACGACACCATTGGTGAGGTGTTTTCAGTGCATTTTGAGTGGCTGCTGAATACCGAGCACGGCGCGGACTACTTCCGCCGCTGGCACCGCGACAAGCGCAACAGCGGCGGGTTGCTGGTGCACAAATCGACCCACCATTTAGACCTGATGAACTTCTGGCTCAACAGCTCGCCGGAACAGGTGTTTGCACTGGGCGACCTGCGCTTTTACGGCCGGGAGAATGCGGAAAAACGCGGCGAAACCCGGTTCTACAGCCGGGCGCACGGCGCGCCGCAGGCCGCGGATGACCCGTTCGCCCTGCATATGGACGAGAACCCGCAACTGCGCGCGCTCTACCTGGAGGCGGAGCATGAAGACAGCTACTACCGTGACCAGAGCGTCTTCAGCGACGGCATCACCATTGAGGATACGCTGTCAGTGCTGGTGAAGTACCGCAACCGCACGCAGCTCACCTATTCCCTCAACGCGTACCTGCCGAAAGAGGGGCTGAATGTGGTGTTCAACGGCAGCAAGGGGCGGCTGGAGATGAACGTGGAGGAGAACTCCTACGTCAACGGCGGCGGCCTGCGTGAGGAGGAAGGCAACCTCGACGCCTGCCGCATCACCGTGTACCCGATGTTCGGCACCCCGTGGGAAGCGGACTTTACCGCCGGTGAAGGCGGGCACGGCGGCGGCGATCAGGCGATGCTGGCGGACCTGTTCGGCAACCCGCCCGCTGACCCGCTGCACCGCGCCGCCGACCACCGCGCCGGCACCCTGTCTATCCTGACCGGTGTCGCCGGTAACCTCTCCATGCAGCGCGGCACCCCGGTGTTCTTCGACGAGTTCGAGGTGGTACGTAAGCTGCGCGGGCGCTGAGAACCGGTACACACGACCTTACCTCCACTGACTTGTCAGGGAGGCCACCAGTGTGTATCGTGTGTATAATCACTTCATCAGTGAACGACAGGGAGGATGTTTGAAAAGTTCGGAGCTGATGAAGTTGTTAGAGGAAAACGGATGGACGCTGATAAGGGTAAAAGGAAGCCACCATCATTTCAGCCACCCAGATTTCCCTATCATTGTAACGGTTCCACACCCACGGAAAGATCTGAAGACAGGGACGCTTCAACAAATCCTGAAGGATGCGAAACTAAAATAATCAAGGCGCGCCTGAACAGGCGCTCCTTTTTAACGCCGGAGTGTTAAGCATGTTATATCCCGCCTATATCCATCAGGACGAAGACGGCTCTGCCAGCGGCACCTTCCCCGATGTGCCGGGCTGCCTGTTTGCAGGCGATACGCTGGAAGAGACGGTGGCTGATGCGAAAAGCGCGCTGGAAGCACACTTTGAGATGCTCGCCGAACTGGGAAGAGAGATTCCCCAGGCATCAGGCATGATGAGCCGGACAGGGATACCGGATAAAAATTATTCGCAGGGGTTCTGGTACGGCGTGATGGTCGATTTAACCAAGTTTATGGGGAAAGCGGAACGCATCAATATCACGTTGCCCCAGAGGTTAATTGAGAAAATCGACACCACCGTAAACAAGAACCCCCGTTACAGCAGCCGCAGCCATTTTCTGGCGGAAGCCGCAAGAAAAGAGCTGGCACAGTACTGACCCTCTTTTCCCCGGCGCTGAAACCATAAAAAAGCCGCCCCAGGGGCGGCTTTCGCGGTGACACGGCACGCAACGGGCTTAGCGGAAACCTTTCTCGCGTTTGATCAGGTCATAGGCGGCCTGAATCGACTGCGCTTTCTGCTTCGCCATCTCCATCATTTCCGGCGGCAACCCTTTGGCCACCAGCTTATCAGGGTGGTGCTCACTCATCAGCTTGCGGTACGCACGCTTGATGGTGGTGGCATCGTCCTCTTCTTTCACGCCCAGCACTTTGCAGGCATCGGCCAGCGTCGGCCCCTGCGGCTGTTGGAAACCGCCGTGGGAGTAACCGCCCTGCTGCTGCCCGCCGAACTGCTGGCCGCCTTCCATCATGCGCAGGAACTGCTCAAACTGGCCGCGCGAAATGCCCAGCTCCTCGGCAATCACATACAGCACCTGGCGCTCGTTCGGGTGCAGCTCGCCGTCATTGAACGCCACCTGCAACTGGATCTCCAGAAACATGCGGATCAGGTCAAAGCGGCCGAAGCAGACGCTGCGCAGTTCACGCAGTTTCTCACGCAGCGGGAAGTTGCCCTCTTTACCCTCACGGAAAGCCTGCTGCGCCATAGTGCGCTGCTCGCCATGCAGGTTCAGGCGTTGCATAAACAGGTTGGCGGTCTGGATATCCGTTTCCGTCACGCGTCCCTTCGATTTCGACAGGTGCCCCATGACCTGGAAGGTGGTGCGGAAAAATATGGTCTGTCTTGTCTGCTGGTCGGCAAAATAGCCGCGGCTGCGGGCGGCCCGCGCCTTGTCAACCATATGGCCGATCAACAACCCTAGTACTACGCCCCAAAAGCCTGCGCCGGACATCAAGCCCAGTACAACGCCGAGCACCTTTCCCCAATACTGCATATACTCCTCAATTCACATGCCGTTGCGTCAGATTTGCTTTATCATACCCGGCATTTATCCGGATGCCTAACGACGACAGACCCACGGCTGGATTTAACACTAGCGCAACGCTGATGAGTGATATAGTCTCTGACCGTTTGCCGGCATGACGCCTCTGATGACGGAACACCGAATACCGCGTATGAAAAAATGTCTCCCAACACTGCTGGCCACCATGATTGGCTCGGCACTCTACAGCCAGGGTGCGCTGGCCGACCTCGCTGAACAATGCATGATCGGCGTTCCCACCTATAATAAGCCGCTGGTTAATGGCGACCCCAACACGCTGCCGGTGCATATCCAGGCCGACAAAAGTGAGGCCAATTACCCGGACAATGCGGTCTTCTCCGGGAACGTCAATATCCAGCAGGGCAACAGTACGCTGACGGCTGACCAGGTCGAGCTGAACCAGACGCAGGTGGAAAACCAGCCGGAGCCGACGCGCACCGTGACGGCCACCGGTAACGTCCATTACGACGATAACCAGATCAAGCTGAAAGGCCCGCGCGCCTTCTCCAACCTGAACACCAAAGATACCGATATGGATCAGGGCGACTACCAGATGGTAGGACGCCAGGGCCGGGGTAACGCCGACAAGATGAAGATGCGTGACAGCAACCGCTACACCATCCTCGACAACGGCACCTTTACCTCCTGCCTGCCCGGTGACAACAGCTGGAGCGTGGTCGGTTCCGAGGTTATCCACGATCGCCAGGAAGAAGTCGCCGAGATCTGGAATGCGCGCTTTAAAATCGGCCCGGTGCCGGTATTCTACAGCCCGTACCTGCAACTGCCGGTGGGCGACCGCCGCCGTTCCGGGTTCCTGATCCCGAATGCCAAATTCGGCAGCAACAACGGCTTCGAGTTCATGTTGCCGTACTACTGGAACATCGCGCCCAACTTTGACGCCACGCTGACGCCGCACTACATCAGCAAGCGTGGGATGCAGTTCCAGAATGAGTTCCGCTACCTGACCGCCCCAGGCGCCGGTGTGGTGGAATTTGACTGGTTGCCGAGCGACAAAGAGTACGAAAAAGATTACCCGGAAGATGACAACAACACCCGTTGGCTCTTCTACTGGCGCCACGGCGGGGTAATGGATCAGGTGTGGCGTTTTGACATCGACTACCTGAAAGTCAGTGACTCCAAATACTTCACTGACCTCGACTCCACGTACGGGTCCACCACCGATGGCTACGCCACGCAGAAATTCAGCATCGGCTATGCGGACACCCACTGGGATGTGAAACTGGCGTCGAAACAGTTCCAGGTCTTTGCCGATTCGGGCAACGCCAACGCCTACCGTGCGCAGCCGCAGCTCGACATCAACTACTACCAGAATGATGTCGGCCCGTTTGATTTCAACATCTATGGGCAGGCGGTGAAATTCACCAGCGTCAACCCGGACAACCCGGAAGCGACGCGCCTGCACATTGAGCCGACCCTGAGCCTGCCGCTGGCCAACAGCTGGGGCAGCCTGGACACCGAAGCCAAATTGCTGGCCACGCACTACCAGCAGGATGTGCCGGACGAATTCAATACCAATAACAACCTGGCGCTGCAGGACAACGTCAACCGCACCATGCCGGAGTTCAAGACCGACGGCAAAATGGTGTTTGACCGCAGCATGACCTGGGCCGAGGGCTACACCCAGACGCTCGAGCCGCGCGCGCAGTACCTTTACATCCCGTACCGCAACCAGAGCGACATCTACACCTACGACTCCACCCTGCTGCAATCGGACTATACCGGCCTGTTCCGTGACCGCAGTTACAGCGGCCTGGATCGCATCGCGTCAGCCAACCAGCTGGCCGCCGGGGTGACCTCGCGGATTTATGATGATGCGTTGGTTGAACGTTTTAATGTTTCTGCGGGTCAAATCTACTACTTCACCCAGCCGCGCACCGGTGACCCGAACTCCTCGCTGGATGAAAGCGACGATACCGGCAGCCTGGTGTGGGCCGGGGATACCTACTGGCGGATCGACAACAACTGGGGCCTGCGTGGTGGGTTGCAGTATGACACCCGTCTCGACGCCGTGGCCCTGGGCGATGCGGTGGTGGAGTACCGGAAAGACGCAGAGCGGATGGTTCAGCTGAATTACCGTTACGCCAGCCCGGAATACATCCAGGCCACGCTGCCGAGTGTGCAGAACCCCGGTTACCAGCAGGGTATTTCCCAGGTAGGGATGACAGCGAGCTGGCCTCTGGCCGACCGCTGGGCTGTGGTGGCCGCTTACTACTACGATATTGAGGCGAAACAGCCGGCCGATCAGCTGATCGGGGTGCAGTACAGCACCTGCTGCTGGGCCATCAACCTCGGGTATGAGCGCAAAATCACTGACTGGGACAACACGACCCAATCAAGCCAGTACGATAACAGGGTGTCATTTAATATTGAGTTGCGCGGCCTGAGCAGTAACCATTCGCTCGGGACGGATGAGATGCTGAAGCAGGGTATCCTGCCGTATCAGCGTGCATTCTGATTATGTGCAACTGCAAGATGTGTAAACTTTAACCCGCTATGCGGATGACAAAAATGGAAAAGGTATGAAGAACTGGAGAACGCTGATTCTCGGCTTGGCTATCTGTGCCAATACCGCGTTCGCAGCACCGCAGGAAGTTGACCGGGTCGCCGCCGTGGTGGATAACGGCGTCGTGCTGGAGAGTGATGTGGATGGCCTGATGCAGTCAGTGAAGATGAATGCAAAAGACGCCCGCCAGCAACTGCCGGATGACAACACGCTGCGCCACCAGATTCTGGAGCGTCTGATCATGGACAACATCCAGTTGCAGATGGCGCAGAAAATGGGCATTACCCTGACCGACGCGGACGTCGATAAAGCGATTGCCAACATTGCCGCCCAGAACCGCATGAGCGTGGATCAGCTGCGCAGCCGCCTGGCCTATGACGGCCTGAACTACGGCACCTACCGCGCGCAGATCCGTAAAGAGATGCTGATCTCTGAAGTGCGTAACAACGAAGTGCGCCGCCGCGTGACCATCCTGCCGCAGGAAGTGGAATCACTGTCGAAGCAGATCGCCGCCCAGAACGGCAGCGGTGCGGAATTCAACCTGAGCCACATCCTGATCCCGCTGCCGGAAAACCCGACCCAGGATCAGGTCGATCAGGCAGAAGATCTGGCGAAAAAACTGGTGGGTGAGATCAACAGCGGGGCCGATTTCGGCAAACTGGCGATCACCTACTCCGCTGACCCGCAGGCGCTGAAAGGCGGCCAGATGGGCTGGGGCAAGCTGGAAGAGCTGCCGACGCTGTTTGCTGAACGCCTGCAAACCGCGCAGAAAGGCCAGGTGGTCGGGCCGATCCGCTCCGGCGTGGGCTTCCACATCCTGCGCGTGAACGACATCCGCGGCAACAACCAGACAGTGTCGGTTACCGAAGTGCACGCCCGCCACATCCTGCTGAAGCCGTCCGTGGTGCTGACTGACGACCAGGCGCGCGCCAAATTGCAGGACGCGATCGCGCAGATCAAGAGCGGCAAAGCGGACTTCGCCACCCTGGCGAAACAGCTTTCCCAGGATCCGGGCTCTGCCATGCAGGGCGGCGATCTGGGCTGGGCATCCCCGGATATGTATGATCCGGCCTTCCGTGACGCCTTGCTGAAATTGCAGAAAGGGGAACTCAGCCAGCCGGTTCACTCCGCCTTTGGCTGGCACCTGATCCAGCTGATGGACACCCGCCAGGTGGATAAAACCGATGCGGCCCAGAAAGACCGGGCATACCGGCTGCTGTTCAACCGCAAATTTGCTGAAGAGGCACAGACCTGGATGCAGGAACAACGCGCCAGTGCCTACGTAAAAATCCTGGATGGCAATGCTCAACAACCCTAAACCTGTGGTCATTACGCCCGGCGAACCCGCCGGGATTGGGCCGGATTTGGTGATTGCCCTGGCTCAGCAGGCGTGGCCTGTTGAGCTGGTGGTGTGCGCCGATCCGGCTTTGTTGTCTCAGCGCGCCGCCCAGCTTGGGCTGCCGCTTTGCCTGCGTCCCTACCAGCCGGGGCAGGCGTTTACCCCGCAGGCCGGGCAACTCACCGTGCTGCCGGTGGCGCTGGCGGAACCGGCCGTGGCCGGTACGCTGAACGTCGCCAACAGCGCCTACGTGGTGGAAACCCTGGCGCGCGCCTGTGACGGTTGCCTGAACGGCGAGTTTTCCGCGCTTATCACCGGCCCGGTACACAAAGGGGTGATCAACGACGCGGGCGTGGTGTTCAGCGGCCATACCGAGTTCTTTGCTGACCGCAGCGGCTGCGAACGTGTGGTGATGATGCTGGCGACCGAAGAGCTGCGCGTGGCACTGGCCACCACGCACCTGCCGCTGAAAGCGGTAGCGGATGCCATTACCCCGCAGAGCCTGCATGAAGTGATCACCATTCTGGATAGCGACCTGCGCACCAAATTTGGTCTTGCCCGCCCGCATATCTATGTGTGCGGCCTGAACCCCCATGCCGGTGAAGGCGGCCACATGGGGCGTGAAGAGATTGATACCATTATCCCGGCGCTGAACGCACTGCGTGAGTCCGGGATCCAACTGACCGGCCCGTTGCCGGCGGACACCCTGTTCCAGCCCAAATATCTGCAACATGCGGATGCGGTGCTGGCAATGTACCACGATCAGGGGCTGCCGGTGCTAAAATATCAGGGGTTCGGCCGCGCGGTGAACATCACCCTCGGCCTGCCCTTTATCAGGACCTCAGTTGACCACGGTACCGCTTTAGAGCTGGCCGGCAGCGGCACCGCCGACGCAGGCAGCTTCAAAACGGCCTTAAACCTTGCCATTAAAATGATAACCAACAGTAATGAATAATCGAGTCCACCAAGGGCATTTTGCCCGCAAACGTTTTGGACAAAACTTCTTAAACGATCAGTTTGTCATCGACAGCATTGTGTCTGCCATTCACCCGCAACCCGGCGAAGCCGTGGTAGAGATTGGCCCCGGCCTCGGCGCGCTGACTGAACCCGTCGGCGCACGCATGGACAAAATGACCGTTATCGAGCTGGACCGCGACCTGGCGGCCCGCCTTGAAGTGCACCCCACGCTGAAAGACAAGCTGACCATCCACCAGCAGGACGCCATGACGGTGAACTTCGCTGAGCTGGCGGAAGAAGCCGGGCAGCCGCTGCGCGTATTCGGCAACCTGCCGTACAACATCTCCACCCCGTTGATGTTCCATCTTTTCAGCTATACTCAGGCGATCCGCGACATGCACTTTATGTTGCAGAAAGAGGTGGTCAACCGCCTGGTTGCCGGGCCGAACAGCAAAGCCTATGGCCGCCTGACGGTGATGGCGCAGTATTACTGCAACGTGATCCCGGTGCTGGAAGTGCCGCCGACGGCCTTTACCCCGCCGCCGAAAGTGGATTCCGCCGTGGTGCGCCTGGTACCACACCGTGAGCTGCCGTACCCGGTCGGCGATGTGCGCATGTTGAGCCGCATCACCACCCAGGCGTTTAACCAGCGCCGTAAAACGATCCGCAACAGCCTCGGCCACCTCTTTACGCCGGAGCAGTTGACCGAACTGGGGGTTGACCCCAGCCTGCGTGCGGAGAACATCTCAGTGGCGCAGTATTGCGCACTGGCGAACTGGCTCTCCGCCAACCCGCCTTTGCAGCAGGAACCACAGGAGTCGCTGTAATGATTGAGTCGCCCCGCGTCTGCGTTCAGGTACAGAGTGTTTACATTGAGTCCCACTCCTTCCCGGAAGAGGATCGCTATGTGTTTGCCTATACCATCACGATCCGCAACCTGGGGCGCCATCCGGTGCAGTTACTGCGCCGGTACTGGCTCATCACCAACAGCAACGGCGGCAAAATGGAAGTTCAGGGCGAAGGAGTGGTCGGCGAGCAACCGCTGATCGCGCCGGGCAGTGAATTCCAGTACACCAGCGGCGCCGTGCTGGAGACCCCGCTCGGCACCATGCAAGGGCACTACGAGATGGTTGACCAGAACGGCGACGCCTTCCGTGTCGCTATACCGGCGTTCCGTCTCGCCATTCCAACCATGATTAACTGATCTATGTCGACATACCTGATAGGCGATATCCACGGCTGTTACAACGAGCTGCGCGCGCTGCTGGCGCAGGTGGCGTTTGACCCGGCCCATGACACCCTGTGGCTCACCGGTGACCTGGTCGCCCGTGGCCCCGCGTCGCTGGAGGTGCTGCGTTATGTGCGCTCACTCGGCTCCGCGGTGCGGATGGTGCTGGGCAACCATGACCTGCACCTGCTGGCGGTGTACGCCGGGATCAGCCGTAACAAGCCGAAAGATCGCATCACGCCGCTGCTGGATGCCCCGGACGCGGATGACCTGATCAACTGGCTGCGCCGCCAGCCGGTGCTGCAGGTGGATGAGGAAAAACGCCTGGTGATGGCGCACGCCGGCATCACACCGCAGTGGGATTTAGAGACGGCGAAAATGTGTGCGCGTGAGGTGGAAGCGGTGCTGGGCAGTGACAGCTACCCGCTGTTCCTGGATGCCATGTACGGTGATATGCCGAACAACTGGCTGCCGGAACTCACCGGCCTGGCGCGCCTGCGTTTCGGCACCAACGCGCTGACGCGGATGCGTTACTGCTTCCCGAACGGCCAGCTCGACATGATCTGCAAAGACACGCCGGATCGCGCGCCGCCCCCGCTGAAGCCGTGGTTTGCGCTGCCGAACCAGGTTGCCGAACAAGGTTACGCAATTATCTTTGGTCACTGGGCCTCGCTGGAAGGGCGCGGCACGCCGGAGGGGATCTACGCCCTCGACACCGGCTGCTGCTGGGGCGGTGATTTAACGCTGCTGCGCTGGGAAGATAAAACCTATTTCCACCAGCCCTCGCTGCGCCAGCCGGACCTCGACGACGCCACGCCGAAAGCGTCCTGATTTTCTGCCGGGTGTTCTGAGGCCTGATGAGATGTAAAAAGCCGCCGGGTGAGTGCCCGGCGGCTTTTTTATGCGCGCGGTTCAGGCGTTACGTTACGCGCCGATGATGCCGCCATCCTCACGGGTGATCATCAGTACCGACGAACGCGGGCGCGGGCTGTTATTCGGGAAGTGGGAATCGCCCTCTTCACCGGGGTGCTGGATGTTGACGAACAGCGTGCGGTAGTCCGGGGTGAAGGCCACGCCGGTCAGCTCACAGGATTTTGGCCCCACCAGGAAACGGCGGATCTCACCGCTTTTCGGGTCACCGACCAGCATCTGGTTATTGCCCTGCCCCTGGTAGTCATCCTTATTGGTGTACTTGCCGTCAGTCAGGATCCATAAGCGGCCGTCACGGTCAAAGCCCAGGCCATCCGGGCTGTTGAAGGTGTTTTCCGCCGTGATGTTCGGGGTGCCGCGGTTCACGCCCTGCGGGTGGGCAATCGGGTTGCCGCACAGCGCGTACATGTCCCAGCGGAAGTTTTCTGCGGTGGCGTCGCCGCCCTCATCCCAGCGGATGATCTGGCCGTAGATATTGTCCGGGCGCGGGTTCGCCGCGTTCAGGGGCATTCCCTCGCCGCCACGCTTGCTGTTGTTGGTCAGGGTGCAGTAAGCGCGTCCGTCATGCGGGTTCACCGCGATCCATTCCGGGCGGTCCATGCGGGTCGCGCCCACTTTGGCCGCCGCTTTACGGGCGAAGATCACCACCTGCGCCGCATCCTGGAAGCCGTTCTCCGGCGTCAGGCCGTTCTCACCGAAACGCAATGCCAGCCATTTGCCGGTGCCTTTCAGCGGGGTGCCGTTCTCATCGCCGTTGAACTGTGCGACGTAGAGCGTGCCTTCATCCAGCAGGGTGCGGTTGTTGGCCGGGTTGGCGGTGTCCACTTTGCCGTTGGAGACATATTTGTAGATGAACTCGCCGCGCTCGTCGTCGCCCATATACACCACCACACGCCCATCTTTCGCCACGGTCACGGCGGCATTTTCATGCTTGAAACGGCCGAGGGCCGTGCGTTTGATCGGCGTGGAGGTTGGGTCCATCGGATCGATTTCCACGATCCAACCGAAGCGGTTAAATTCATTCGGGTTTTTCGCCACGTCGAAACGCGGGTCGAAATCGGGCCAGTTGCGCTCCGGCTCATCCGGCTTCAGGGTGTAGCGTTTCTGATCGGCCGTGGTGACAAACCCTGCTTGTTTGGTGCCGAAATAGGTGTCGAAGTTCTCTTCGCAGGTGAGGTAGGTGCCCCACGGGGTTTTGCCGTTGGCGCAGTTGCCGAAGGTGCCGAGCACCTTGGTGCCGCTTGGGTCTGCCTCGGTTTTCAGCAGCGCATTGCCGGCTGCCGGGCCGCTGAAGGTCATCGGCGTGGCGGCGGTGATGCGGCGGTTGTAGCGCGAATCGATCACTTTTTCCCAGCGCGGGGAGTTGGCGATGCGGCGCACTTCCACCACCGAGACGCCATGCGCCGCCTGGGATTTACGCACATCTTCCAGGCTGGTGGCTTTGCTGCCGCCGTGGGCGAACAGGTACTGTTCGTTGACGTATTCGTTGTTGATCGCCATGACGCCGCGGTTTTCATCCAGCGGGAAGAAGCTCATGCCGTCATTGTTGTCGCCGAACTGCTTCTCCTGATCGGCTGCGCTGTTGCCGCCGTTCGGGTCAAAAGCCGGGGCATCCGGGTGCAGCGGGTCACCCCAGGAGATCAGCACATCCGCACGGTAGCCTTCTGCCAGTACCACCTTGTCTTCCGTGGAGGCGGCGATGCCTTTGAAGCCCAGCAGCGGGCTGCCGGTGACACCTGCGGCCGTACCGGCGGCCCAGCTTTTGCCGGGGAACGCGCTGATGCCGCCCAGGAAACCCGCCAGCCCCACCGCCCCGGCGCTGCCGAGCAGCAACTTACGGCGGGTGGGGTTGATCAGGCGATCGTCGTTCAGTTCAATTTTGTCACTCATGCGGAATTCCCTATGCTTTATTTGACGCAGCAAGGCTGCCGGCTGCAATGATGCGGGCCAGTGTAAACAGGGAAAGTGACAGGATTGTTACAAAAAACAAGAATTGTTACAGCGGGAAAACAGGGGAAACAGGCGCGTGAAGCTCACGCGCCGGGGTCAGTCAGGCGTTAACGGCGGTCGAGGATTTCGAAGCAGTAGCTGTGGGAGTTATTGTCATCTGCATCGTGGAACTCGCTGAAGGTGCTCTCCCATTCGTCCGGCTCGTAGTCCGGGAAATGGGTGTCGCCCTCGACTTCCGCATCGATGTGCGTCAGGTAGAGGCGGTCAGCGCGCGGCAGGAACTGGGTGTACACCCGCCCGCCGCCAATCACCATCACTTCAGCGGCCTCACCGGCGGCGCCGATCGCGTCGTCAACCGAGGTCACCCAGGTGACGCCGTCGTGGTCGCCCGGATGGCTGCTGATAACAATATTGTGGCGTCCCGGTAACGGGCGTCCAATAGACTCAAACGTCTTGCGTCCCATAATTACCGGTTTGTTGAGCGTGTTACGTTTAAACCACGCCAAGTCAGCCGGTAAATGCCATGGCATGGCGTTTTCCATACCAATAACGCGATCCACCGCCAGTGCAGCGATCAGGCTGATAATCATTGTTGAACCTTGTGTGTCGGAAAGTGTTGTCGTCGGAAAAAAATGTGTCACCGAAAAGTGCTGCCACTATACGGAAAGGGAGTAAAGCCGTCGATAGCGTTCGCCCCTCCGCAAGAATTTATAAGACAGCTCTTAGCGAAGCCGTCATTTTACCGTTTATTTCGCCACAAATAGTGACTTATTCACGTGTTTCATCGTATCTAAAGGCACACCCGGCAGAATAAGATCGCCCGGACTGCCCAAAAAGGGTCAGACGCCCGGCCGCGTGCGGTAGAGCCACAGCCCCGGCAGCGACAGGCCAACCGACAGCGCGCCGACGATAAACCCGGCCCGCAGGAAATGGGTCACCATGCGTGCCATCAGCACCTCGCTGTAACCCACACGGGCAATCTCCACCACCGCGATCATCGCCGTATAGGCTGAGATGCCGGGGAACATTGGGATCACCGCCGCCACGGTAAACACTTTCGGGTGCGCCAGCAGCCAGCGTGACCAGTTAATGCCGATCACCCCAATCAGCACCGCCGCCAGCAGTGACGCCCACTCAACCGGCAGCCCGGCGTGCATCATCAGCAGCCGGGCGCCATGCCCGGCGGCCCCCAGCGCGGCGCAGTAGGGCAGCGCCCGCTGCGGCACATTAAACACCAGGGCAAACCCCAGCGCCGGAATGGCCGCCAGCGCCATATCTTCCAGCAACAGCAGCAACAGGTTCATGACCACCCCGGCAGATCAAACAGCGCCATCGCCATCACCATGCCGATGCAGGTCGCCAGCGTCAGCAGGCTGGCCATCGCCCAACGCGCCAGCCCGGTATTCACATGCCCTTTGAACATGTCCGCCACCGCGTTAATCAGCGGGAAGCCCGGCACCAGCAGCAGCACGCTGGCGGCCATCGCCACGCCTGACGCCGTATGCAGCACCTCCAGCCGCAACAGCAAACCGGCAATCGCCGTCGCCACAAACGCCGTCAGGCAGAAGTTGATCAGCGGGTTCATCTGCCGCGCGGTCAGCCACTGGCGCACCGCCATCGCGGCACCGCTCGCCACAAAGGTCACCGCCGCCGCGCTCCAGCCGCCGCCGTTCAGCCGGCAGAAACAGGCACAAGAGCAGGCGACCATCAGCACTACCAGCCAGCGCGGGTAACGCAGCGGCCGGATGTTCGCCAGCCGTTTTGCCACGTCGTCACTCTGTAACAGCTTGTGCTCCGCCAGGATCACGCAGTGCTGCACCTCAGTGACCACATGCATATTGATGTCGCGGTCGCTGTTGCGGCGGGTGGTGGTCAGGCAGTGGCCGTTGCTCAGGGTGGTCAGCACCACCGCATTGGCGGAGATGGCGCTCTCGACGGCGTCCATGCCGAGCGCGATGCCGAGCCGCGCGGCGAGCTGCTCCACCAGCATACTTTCCGCGCCGTGCTGGAGCAGCATCAGCGCGCATTGAATGCAGAGCCGGGTAATCTCCCGCTGTTGCGGGTGGGCGGTCGCCGGAGGCGGCGACAAGGAAACTGCCTGCATAACGGCCCCTTTATCCTTACAAAGAAAAGGGAATTGTTAACATAACGGCAGCGGATAACCAATAAGCGTGATGCGAAATTTTGCCGGGGAGGCTATCATTCCCGTTTTCCGCTCCCGGTTTTGTCAATAATGTTAGAAACGTCTCTGTTTGTCGCGACCATCGCCGCCCTGGGTATGCTCTCCCCCGGCCCCGATTTCTTCCTGGTGATTAAAAACGCCGCCCGCTACCCGCGCTCCGCCGCCATGATCACCGCGCTCGGTGTGACCTGCGGTGTCGCCACCCATATGACCTACTGTGTCGCCGGGCTGGCGGTGGTGATCACCACCACGCCGTGGCTGTTCAACGTGCTGAAATATGCCGGTGCCGCGTACCTGATCTGGGTCGGCATCCAGGCGCTGCGTGCCAAAGGCGACAGCAAAATGAACCTCAGCCAGTTCAGCGCCCAATCCGTGAGCCTGAAAACCGCCTTTGTCCAGGGCTACCTCTGTAACCTGCTGAACCCAAAGGCCACGTTGTTCTTCCTGGCGGTGTTTACCCAGGTGTTGCAGGTTAACTCCAGCGTCGGGGAAAAACTCTGGTACGCCGGGATTATCCTCGGCCTCTCCGCCGTCTGGTGGCCGCTGCTGGTGGTGTTGATCCAGAGCGAACCGGTGCGCCGCGGGCTGGCCAAAGCGCAGAAGATTATCGATCGCCTGCTGGGCGGGGTGCTGATCGCGCTCGGCATCAAAGTGGCGCTGAGCTGATCGCCCCTTTGGGGTGACAGGCGGGCTGCGGCCCGCCTTTTTATTGCCCGCCGGTTACATTCTGTTATTCCCACGGAAACCTCTTTCCCCCCGAACCGTCAATACGGCTTAACATTCACCGCCGTAAAAGTTGCCCTCCGCCCCACTTTTCTTTGTCGCCTGCTGAAACGCCGCTTTTGTTGATCTCGCCCGGCCTTTTTCGCCAGTTCGCTGTTTTATGGTGCTTTTCCGGCCATTCTGCCGCATCGCACCATTCACTTCACCGCAATTGAGAGGGATATTCATGGAACCTGAGCAGCGTGACGCACGCCTGGGCTGGGCGGCCTACCCGGCGTTTTTTATTACGATCATTTTCTTTTCCGGCCTGTTTTCCACCAGCACCGGCTGGTGGCGGGTGTTTGATTTCACCGTGCTGAACGGCGCGTTCGGCACCGTGAACGAGGCGGGGCAAACGGCGGTCTCCTTTCGCGGCACCGGCGGCACCGGGGCCAAAGAGGGCTTCCTGTTTGCGCTGGAGCTGGCGCCGTCGGTGATCCTTTCGCTCGGCATCATTGCCGTGACCGAAGGGCTGGGCGGCCTGCGCGCCGCGCAACAGCTGATGACGCCGATCCTGCGCCCACTGCTGGGCGTCCCCGGCATCTGTTCCCTGGCACTGATCGCCAACCTGCAAAACACCGACGCCGCCGCCGGCATGACCAAAGACCTGGCCGAAGCGGGGCTGATTACGCAGGAAGAGAAAGCGGTTTTCGCTGCCTTCCAGACCAGCGGCAGTGCGCTTATCACCAATTACTTCTCCTCCGGCGCGGCGCTGTTCACGGTGATTACCGTGCCGGTGATCACCCCGCTGGCGGTGATCCTGATGTTCAAATTTATCGGCGCCAACCTGCTGCGGGCCTGGATCCACGGCCTGGAGCGCCGTCGGGCGCAGGAGCAATAAGATGACGACGCAGGCACGTAAAAACGTCATGGAGATGTTTATTGACGGCGCACGGCGCGGCTTCACCATCGCCACCACCAACCTGCTGCCGAATGTGGTGATGGCGTTTGTGATCATCCAGGCGCTGAAAGTCACCGGGCTGCTGGAGATGGTCGGCAACCTCTGCCGCCCGGTGATGGCGATCTGGGGCTTGCCGGGGGAAGCGGCGGCCGTGTTGCTGACCTCGCTGATGAGCATGGGCGGCGCGGTCGGCGTCTGTGCCAGCCTGGTGGTGGCCGGGGCGCTGACCGGGCATGATGCCACGGTGCTGCTGCCCGCCATCTACCTGATGGGCAACCCGGTGCAAAACGTCGGGCGTTGCCTCGGCACTGCCGCCGTGGAACCCAGATATTACCCGCACATTATCGCGGTCTGTGTGATTAACGCGCTGCTCTCCCTGTGGGTGATGCAGGCGCTGGTATAGGAGCGACCGATGGATCTTTCTTTGGCAGGTATCACGTTATTACGCGGCGCGGAGGTCTACAGCCCGGACGCGCTGGGGCAACAGGATCTGCTGCTCAGCGGCGGGCAGATTATCGCTGTCGCGCCGCATATCGCAGACGACGCCCTACCCGGTTGTGCGGTGGTGGATCTGCACGGTTACGCCCTCTGCCCCGGCCTGATTGACCAGCATGTGCACCTGATTGGCGGCGGCGGTGAGGCCGGCCCGCACAGCCGCACGCCGGAAATTGCCCTGTCGCGGCTGGTGGAGGCGGGCATCACCACCGTGGTCGGGCTGCTGGGCACGGACGGCATCACCCGCCACCCGGAATCGCTGCTGGCAAAAACCCGCGCACTGGAGCATGAGGGGATCACCGCCTTTATGCTGACCGGTGCCTATGCGCTGCCCTCCCCCACGCTTACCGGCAGCATCGCCCGCGATCTGACGCTGATTGATAAGGTGATTGGGGTGAAATGCGCCATTGCCGATCACCGCTCTTCAGCGCCGTCGGCGGCGTTGCTGGCGGAGATGGCGGCACAGGCGCGGGTCGGTGGCTTGCTCGGCGGCAAGGCGGGCGTCAGCGTATTCCATATGGGCAACAGCCCACGCCTGCTGGCCCCCCTTTATGACATCCTGCGTGACAGCGATGTGCCGATAGGCAAACTGCTGCCGACCCACCTCAACCGCAGCGAGCCGCTGTTTACCGCCGCGCTGGCGTTTGCGCGCGACGGCGGCTTTATCGATTTCACCAGCGGCATTGAGCAGCCGATCGACGCTGCCGCTGCGGTGGCGCGGGCAGTGGCGGCCGCGGTGCCGCTGGCGCAGATCACCGTGAGTTCAGACGGCAACGGCAGCCAGCCGGTGTTTGACGCCCAGGGCAACCTTACCGGCATCGGCGTCGGCGGCGTGGACAGCCTGCCGCGCGCCCTGCGCACGCTGGTGCAGCAACATCAGTTCCCGCTGGCAGAGGCGCTCCGGCCGTTCACCTGCAATGTGGCGGCGTTTCTCGGGCTGTCAGGCAAAGGCGCACTGCGGCCGGGGAGTGATGCAGATTTGCTGGTGCTGACGCCGGAACTCGCGATTCATCAGGTCTGGGCGAAGGGGAAACGGGTGGTGGATCAGGGCAAGGCCACGGTCAGAGGGACGTTTGAATAGCGCGTCGCTGAAAACAGGCAGTAAAAAGGCGGGCATCATGCCCGCCTTTTTTTCGTGCGCCCTTATGCCGGGCGCGGGGTGTCGTCCTCGACCGGGAGCTCCGCGTCTTCCGGGCGGCCCTGCCAGCCGGTGCGCTGCTCCTGCGCCAGACGGGTGTGGTCCATCGCCATCGCGTCCGTCAGCATCGCTTTCGCACGCTGCATACTGGCGATGCGGAACTCGGTGTCCTCGTAGTTCGGCAGCGTCTCTTCCAGCACCTTCAGGTTGTACTCACGGAAGATGTCCGCTTTCTCCCGCGCCTCATACGCGCCGAAGCCAATCGCCTCCAGCGTGTGCCGGGCAGTACGCAACGACCCTTCAAACAGCTCACGCTCCGGGGCCTCCACGCCGCGCAGCCGCAACTGGTAGTAGTGATCGACATCGCGCGCACGGGCGATGATCTTCAGGTGCGGGAAGTGTTCACGCGCCAGATCGGTGAGTTGCAGGTTGGCGTCCACGTCATCAATGGCGTTGATCAGCACTTTCGCCTGCGCCGCCCCGGCGGATTCCAGCAGCTCCACCCGCGTGGCATCGCCGTAGAACACCTTGGTGCCGAACTTGCGCAGCGTCTCGACGTGATCCGGATCGTGATCCAGAACCACCGCGTTAATGCCGTTGGAGAGCAGCATACGGCCGGTGATCTGCCCGAAGCGGCCAAACCCGGCGATGATGACACTCGCATGTTCATCAATGGTGTCGGCCGGGCGGGTGTTCACCGGCGTGCTTTTTTGCAGGCGTTTTGCCAGCACCAGCAGCACCGGCGTCACCGCCATTGAGAGCGCCACTGCCAGCGTCAGCGCTTTTGCCCAGTCTACCGGTAACACCCCGGCGGTCTGGGCGGTGCTGAACACCACGAAGGCGAACTCACTGCCCTGCCCGATCAGGATGGCAAACAGCGCCCGTTGCGCGCGCGGCACATTCAGTACCGGGGCGATAAGCCACAGCAGCGCGCCTTTCAGCAGCATAAAGCCGCCGAGCAGCGTAAGGATCAGCAGCGGATGGTGGATAAGCGTGCCGAAGTCGATCGACATCCCGACGCCGATAAAGAACAGCCCCAGCAGCAGCCCTTTGAACGGCTGGATATCGCTCTCCAGCGCATGACGGTATTCCGAACTGGCCAGCAGCACCCCGGCGAGGAATGCGCCCATCGCCATCGACAGCCCGGCCATCTCCAGCAGCACGCCAAAGCCGAATACCAGGAACAGTGCCACGGCGCTGAAGACTTCACGCATCCCTGATTTCGCCACAAAGTGCAGCAGCGGGCGGGTCACGTAACGCCCCAGCAGCACCACCAGCGTCAGCGCCATCACCACTTTCCCGGCGGAAAGCGCAAACGCGGCAAGCGTGGTGCTGCCGCCGCTGGTCGCCAGCAAGGGGATCATCGCCACCAGCGGGATGGCGGCAATATCCTGGAACAGCAGCACCGCAAAGGCGCTGTTGCCGATCGGGGTGCCGGTCAGGTTGCGTTCGCTCATCGCCTGCATGGCGATCGCCGTGGAGGAGAGCGCCAGCGTCAGGCCAATCAGCGCCGCCACCTGCCAGGTCAGCCCCAGGAAGTAGCAGAACGCGCTGAGCAGCAGGCCGCAACCGACCATCTGTAGCCCGCCGCCGCCAAACACCGCGACCCGCAGGTTCCACAGCCGTTTCGGGTCCAGCTCCAGGCCGATGATAAACAGCATCAGCACTACGCCTATTTCCGCAAAGGTCAGGATCGATTCGGCATCCGACACCAGGCGCAGCCCCCACGGGCCGATCAGGCAGCCGGCGATCAGGTAACCCAACACCGAGCCGAGGCCGAAACGCACCGCCACCGGTACAATCAGTGTGGCGGAGCCGAGGTAAATCAGCCCCTCCAGCATCATTTCATGGTTATCCATGCGCACCTCCGGTCAGCACATCGGCCGATTCATTGGCTGCCTGCGGCAGCAGATAGGTGGAAAGCTGCTGGTGGTAGCGGATGGCGGCCGCCTCCAGCGTCGCCGGATCACAGTTAAAGGTGCCGTGCAGCACAAACGGCGGCTGCCACTGCATCCCGCAATAGAGCGCGGTGGCTTCCAGCGGCTGCGCCAGCGCGGCGAAGTCCGGGAAACTGCCGAGTTCAAAGTGGTGGTTGTCACCGCCGGTAGTCACTGCCCAGAGCGCTTTTTTGCCGCGCAGCGCATTGCCGCCGTGGCCATAGGCCCAGCCGTGGGTCAGCACTTTGTCAAACCAGAGCTTCAGTAACGGCGGCACGCTGTACCACTGCATCGGATGTTGCCAGACCACCAGCGAGGCGCGGCTCAGCGCCTGCTGTTCAGCCTCAACATTCAGCGTGAAATCGGGGTAGAGATCGTAAAGCGATCGCACTTCAACCTGATCCAGCTCACCGGCCGCCTGGATCAGGCGTTTGTTGGCGTGTGAGTGTTGTGGATAGGGATGGGCATAAATAATCAGGATCATAGGGATCTCACTGCAAAGCGTGTGCTTCAGGTCGTGGTCACGGGAACAGGCCCCGTTACCGCCGCCTTTCGGAAACAGGCATTCTACGGGGTTAACCCGGTGTGAGAAATGGGAAAAAAGAGAAACACGGGCACCAGGCGGCGTGCGCCACCGCCTGGTGCGGTGGGTTCATAAAGAAACACCACGCTGGGCGCTTAACGGACGTCAGGCTACCCGGCGCGCGATGCTGCCAAAAAACGCGTCAGCCGCTGACCATACAACCCGACAACCAGCCCCGAAATAATCAGCAGCAGGGCGAGGATTTTCACCGGTGTGATAGTTTCCCCAAATATCGCCATTGAACCCAGCATCCCAAACACCGGCACCAGCAACGACAGGGGGGCCACGGTAGACACCGGGTATTGCTTCAGCAGGGAATTCCATACCCAGTAGCCAAACAGGGTATTGGGATAGACCTGAAACAGCACTGACAACATGGCGCGCGCGTCCATGTGGCTGACCAGCGATAGATAGCCGCGGGTGCCGTTAACCAGCCAGCCCAGCAGAAAAAGGGGCACCGGCGCAAAGGCGCTCGACCAGACCAGAAAGGCGAATACCTGCTTTGTGCCCATCTTCTTGTTGATGATGTTGGCGATACTCCAGGCGATGGCGCCCGCCAGCACCAACAGCATCCCGGAGAACGTCACGGAACCATCAGTGATGAAAACAATGCTCAGTAATCCCCCGCAGGCCATGATGAACCCGGCGAGTTGATAACGGCTGAGGCTCTCTTTAAACACCAGACACCCCAGCAAAAGGGTAAAAAAGGCGCTGAATTGCAGCAAAAGTGACGCAATGCCGGCTGAAAGCCCGGTTCTGATCCCCAGATTGACCAGCCCCCACAGGCCAATGCCAAACACCAGACCATAGCTGATGAGGTAACGCCACGGGACATCTGGTTTTTTAATAAAAAACAGGGCCGGTAACGCGCATAGCATGAAGCGTATGCCTGCCAGCGTGAAGGGCTCCACCGAACTCAGCCCCAGCTTAATCACGGAAAAGTTAATGCCCCAGATGGCCGTGATCAGCATGGCGAGCAGCAAATGATATAATTTCATGATTGACGTGATCCTGCCCAGAAGAGCAAAGCACAGGCACTCACAGAGGCACCCGCGAAGCAGACGGGCTGCCACCCCCAGCGCGCATAAAGCGCTGTGGCGGCAATGGCACCCAGTGCGCTGCCCACGGAGTAAAAGCACATGTAGGCACCGACCAGACGGCTTGCCGCGTCCGGCCTGGCAGCCAGAAGGATGCTCTGGTTAGTCACATGGATGGTCTGCACCGCGAAGTCCAGCGTGATAACGCCGATGACGAGCCACAGCAAAGACGTTTCAGCATAGGCGATGGGCAGCCATGAGAGAGTCAGCACAACCAGTGCTGTGCCGGTAGCCCGCTGCCCCCTGCCCCCATCTGCCCATGCCCCCGCTTTTGACGCCGCCAGCGCACCGGCCATGCCCGCCAGGCCAAACAGGCCTATCTGCGTATGTGACAATGACATGGCGGTGAGCGGCATGACCATTGACGTCCACAGCATGCTGAAAGCCGCAAAGATAAGCAGTGCCAAAAGCCCCCGCTTCCTCAACTGCGGCTCCGTGAAAAACAGCCGGAAAACCGACAGCAGCAGGGAAATATAACCGGGCACTGGCCTCCGGGGCGGGGTGGACGGCATTGCTTTGCCCAGTAAACAGGCGACGAGCAACATCAGGCCGGCTGCCGTCAGGTAAACAGCCCGCCAGCCGGCGAGATCGGCAATCGTTCCGGAGATAACGCGTGCCAGCAGAATGCCCAGCACAATGCCGCTGGTCACCGTGCCGACAACCTGCCCGCGCCTCCTGGGAGCCGCCAGTACCGCCGCCCAGGCCACCATGAGTTGCACCACCACCGCCATCAGGCCGGTAAACAACATCGCACATAACAGGGTTGCCAGATTTTGTGATAACCCCGCCGCTGCCAGCGCCAGCACGGAAAGTAACAGATGCGTGATAACCAGGGCTTTTCGGTTTACCCGATCGCCAAGCGGCACCAGAAAGAGCAACCCGGCGGCATACCCCGCCTGGGTGGCAGTGATGACGCTGCCTATCGTGCCGGGCACCACCTTCAGGCTGGCTGACATTGATTCCAGTAAAGGCTGAGCCGAATAGACATTGGCCACCGCCAGGGCACTGGTGAGTGAGAACAAAAAGGTTATCTGCGGGGTCAGCACCGGGGCCTCTGCCGACGCCATCTGTTCCACAACCTCCGCGTTCGTACCTGTTTTCCCGTCCATCATCACGCCCTTATCTGGTTTTTTTTTGAAACTACATATCCCATAGAATTACCCGTAGTGGTTTTTTTTTGCAACTTCTTTTGCTGAGGATTATGCTGGCGTCAATAAGCAGGCAAACGGAGAGAAAACCCAGATGGCAAAACAGGAATCGCTCAGAACCAGCGAGTGTCCCGTCGCCAGGACGTTGGAATCTATTGGTGAACGCTGGTGCCTGATGATCATCCGTGAGGCGTTTGACGATGTGCGCAGATTCAGTGAGTTTCAAAAGAATCTGGGCCTGGCGAGAAATATTCTGGCTTCCCGCCTGAAACTCTTGGTGGATATCGGCGTATTTGAGATCTGCCCCGCGTCAGATGGCAGCGCGTACAGCGAATATGTCCTGACCGAGAAGGGCCGTTCCGTCTTCCCGATTGTGGTGGCCATACGGCAATGGGGGGAGCGCTATCTGTTTGACCAGGGCGAGACACACTCAGTGCTGCTGGATAACGCCTACGGGCAGCCCGTCCAGCCGCTGGAAGTGCGTTCACTCCACGGGCATAAACTGGAGCCGGGTGACTGCCACCGCCGGCGGGTGATATCAAAACCTTACCCGGATAAATAAAGGCCGATGCGCCCACAGCATATAAACACATAGCGGAAAAACCGGCGTATTAAAAAACGCAGGCGCGTTAAAAGCCGTTCATATCCGCTGAAAGAGGGAATAACCAGGCGGGTACAGCAGGATAAAAAAACCCCGGCGATTGCCAGGGTTAATGATAAACGCCTGTTAAACCCAACGTTACTTCCGCAGGCCACCCTGGTAAGGCGGTTTTACCGGCTTCGGACCGCAGTAAGAAGACGGGAACGTCCCCGGCAGATATTCCACCTCGGAAAGTTTACCGTGTTTATTTCTGCAGTATTTATAACCTTCGCAATACCAGGTATTCCCTGAGTTACTCCAGTCATAATTGACGCCGCAATCTTTGCCGCCGACGATAACGTCAACATTATCCAACGCTAATTTTTCCATGAAAAAAGTCCTTTTGTTAAAAATAGTCTTTATGCCAAAACATTATTCAGCAGAGTGCTGAGTTAAATTATCGGCCGGAAGCGTAGCATTGAGAAAAGTGCACTGTAAATTCAAACGAATTAAATCATTATTTCACCCTGAATAAATTAAAGGTTTTTAACGTTAGTGCGGTTAATGTGAAGTGAGTTATTGATAAAAGCGTTTAATAAGCAAAAAAAATAGGAGGGAACATGACAACTCAGTGTTCATCAATAAAAACCCCGGCTTGTATACCGGGGTGGGGGGAGCAATACCGGCCAGGTTTTTGACGGCCCGCCCGGTAGCGTAATCAGCCACGCCTTGTAATGTTAATTAACTACCCGCGTGGCTTAACGCACTCATTGATAAGGGGGTTTTACCGGCTTAGGCCCGCAGTAGTTAGAGGGATACGTGCCGTTGTGATATTTTACATCTTTCCGGTTGCCGTGCTTATCGGTGCAGTAGTTATAGCCCAGGCACGTCCAGGTACCGTTGGATGAATTCAGGCTCCAGGTATAGTCTGTGCTGCAGTTTTTGCCGCCGGTTACCGCAGCAACATTATTTACTGATAACTTTTCCATAAAAACTCCTTTTAATTAACATCTGTTTTTACTGCCCGGCAACGTGTCCCTCACGTCGCCGAAATAATAGTGCGACCGGCAGGGTAACACCCAAAAAATAGCGCTGTAAATTCAAACAGATTAAATGATTACTTTATTATTTATTAAATCTTTTTCACGTAAGTGTGATAAATCGATAACCGCCTATCCGGCTTTGGTTGTTTATCAGGTGCAGGGAGAAACAGGGAGGACGATCGCTATAACGGCACTGCGGCCGTTATAGTCATACGCGAAAATTACAGGTTCCCCAGCAGGCGGCAGAGTTGCCGGCAGGTCTGCGCGATGGCCTGGCTGTTACGCGGGGCGACCCACACCATGCTGCTGCCGGCCACCACACCGAGTACCTCAGGTAAGGCACAATGATCAATCACCCTGCCTACCGCCCGGCCATACCCGGCCACCGTCTGCACCAGAATGAATTCGTGGTTGGCCTCAATGCTCAGCACCATCTCCGCCAGGCGGCAGGCAGCGTGCGGCAGCGCCTGGGGTTTTGGGGTCAGGATATAGATTTTATGCCCCCTGGCGTTGCGGGTTTTGATCACCCCTAACAGGCTGAGCAACCGCGACACCGTAGACTGGCTGACCTGCCGGTAGCCGTGCCGCTTCAGGTCACGGCGCAGCGCTTCCTGCGAGCGGTAGGCGTGGCCGGCGATAAGCGTCCGGCAGAGCGCCAGTTGTTTCTGTTCCTTGTCGAGCGTGGTTTGTGACTTATTCACCATGATAGTTGTCCATCCGGAAAAAGAAGGCACCTTGTTACCTGTTTTTGCACATCAGAACAGTGCCCCGAGGCTGAGGATCAGGGTAAGCATCACAAACAGTATGCCCAGCAGCGGTGCGACCCACTTCAGCCAGCGCGCATAGGGCACCCTGGCGATCGCCAGCCCGCCCATCACTACCGCCGAGGTGGGGGTGATCAGGTTAACCAGACCGGATGCCGACTGGTACGCGGTGACCACCAGATCACGCGGCACCTGGGCGAAATCCGCCAGCGGCGCCATAATCGGCATCGTCAGCACGGCCAGCCCAGAGGAAGACGGCACCAGAAACGACAGCACCGCCTCCAGCCAGAAAGTCACGTTGATAAACACCGCCGTGGAGAGGCCACTGACCAGCCCTTCGGCATAATTCAGGATGGTGTGGGTGATCATGCCGTTATCCATCACCACCACAATGCCGCGTGCGATGCCGATGATCAGCGCCACGCCCAGCAGGTCACGCGCGCCGTTGACGAAGGTACTGGTCAGCACCTCTTCCCCCATGCGCGCCACCAGCCCGGTAAGGATCGCCGCCGCCAGAAACAGCGCTGAGATCTCCGCCATCCACCAGCCGCGCACCGCCACCCCGTAGATCATTACCGCGAAAGCGAGCGCGAAAATCACCAGCACGATTTTCCGCACCGGAGTAAATGCCAGCGCCTCTTCGCGCCGCTGGCCGAGAAAATGGGCACGGTTCTCCTCCCATTTGTCCGCCAGCAGCGAACAGGCAGGATCGCGCCGCACCCGGCAGGCGTAACGCATCACATACGCCACACACACCAGCCAGCCCGCCACCAGCACCAGCAGGCGTAAGCCGATGCCGGTGGTGAAGGGCACACCCGCCGCGTTGGCGGCGATCACAGTGGCAAAGGGGTTGATGGTCGATCCCAGCGTGCCGATCCCGGCACCGATCAGCACGGTTGCGGCGGCCACCACCGGATCAAAGCGGGCGGCCACCATCACCGGCACCAGCAGGGTGTAGAACGGCAGCGACTCCTCGGCCATGCCGTAAATGGTGCCGCCGGCGGCGAACAGCGCCATCAGGATCGGGATCATCCAGACTTCTTTGCCGCTAAGCCGCACCATCACGCGCTCAATACCGGCATCTATCGCGCCGGTTTTACCCACCACGCCAAGAAAGCCACCGATGATCAACACGAACAGCGAGACATCAATCGCCCCGGCTTCATTGGTTTTGTGGTTGTAGAGGCCGTCGATTGGCGCCAGCAGCACATCAACTGCCCCTTGCGGCTGCGGCGCGGCGGGCTGGTAGGTGCCGGCGACCGGCACCTCTTTGCCCAGATCGGCATTCATCACCATGTTGTAGTGGCCCGCCGGGATGACCCAGGTCATCACGGCGATAAGCGCAATCAGGAAAAACAGAATGGTGTAGGCAGAAGGAAAGGTGAATTTTTTCATAGGTTTTCTGCTCGTATCGGGTACAGCGCACCGGCGCACCGGCGCGCTGAGAGGTTGCTCAGTCCGCCAGCGTGGCGACCATAACGGCTTTGATGGTGTGCATCCGGTTTTCCGCCTCATCAAACACAATGGACTGCGCGGACTCGAACACCTCTTCCGTGACTTCCAGCCCCTGTAGCCCGTAGGCTTGCTCAATCTCCCGCCCGACGTGGGTGTCCGCATTGTGGAAAGCGGGCAGGCAGTGCATGAATTTCACTGCCGGGTTGCCGGTGGCCGCCAGCACCGCCCGGTTCACCTGGTAGGGCCGCATTACGCTGACCCGGTCTGCCCAGGCGGATTGCGGTTCGCCCATCGACACCCAGACATCGGTATAGAGGAAATCGACCCCGGCCACCCCCGCCGCCACGTCGTCGGTGAGGGTGATGCGTGCGCCGGTGGCGGCAGCGATGTCACGGCACCGGGCCACCAGCGCGGCCTCCGGCCAGAACGCTTGAGGTGCCACCAGCCGGATATCCATGCCCATTTTGGCCGCGCCCACCATCAGCGAGTTGCCCATGTTGTTACGCGCATCGCCGAGGTAAGCGAACGCCATCTGGTTGAGGGTTTTATGCGGGCAGTGCTCCTGCATGGTCATCAGGTCAGCGAGGATCTGCGTCGGGTGGAAGTCGTCCGTCAGCCCGTTCCAGACCGGCACCCCGGCGAACGCGGCCAGCTCCTCGACCGTCGCCTGGGCAAACCCCCGGTATTCGATGCCGTGATACAGCCGCCCCAGCACGCGGGCGGTATCTTTCATCGACTCTTTATGGCCGATCTGCGAGCCGCCGGGGCCGAGGTAGGTGACCTGCGCACCCTGGTCAAAGGCTGCCACCTCAAACGCACAGCGGGTGCGGGTTGAGGTTTTCTCAAAGATCAGGGCAATATTTTTCCCCTTCAGTTTCGGCTGTTCAGTGCGCTGTTGCTTGTCATGTTTGAGCTGCACCGCCAGCGCCAGCAGGTAGGCGATCTCCTCCGGGGTGAAATCCAGTAACGTCAGAAAATGGCGTTGTTGAAACGAAGTTTTCATCATCTCTCCTTAATAAGCCGTATTGTCCGGGCCGTTGTGATCAGCGTGGTTCCCGTTGCGGCCAGCCTGAATCAGCGTGCCGTGTTGGCCGGTCAGAATGGTGGTGCCGTGCTGTAACGCGCCGATGCCCGCCACCCTGCCCCCGGCCGACACAAACCGGCAGGCCGCCTCAACTTTCGGCCCCATCGATCCGGCGTCAAATGCCATACCGGCCAGCTCAGCCGGGGTGAGGCGCGCCAGCGGTTGCTGATGGGGCGTGCCCCAGCCGAGGCATACCGCGTCGGCATCGGTGAGGATCAGCAGGGCATCGGCGTGGATCTGCTCTGCCAGCAGCGCGGCACAGAGATCTTTATCAATCACCGCCTCGACCCCGTGGCGCAGTTCGCCGTCACACACCACCGGCACCCCGCCGCCGCCGCCGCAAATCACCAGATGCTGTTGCGCCAGCAGCGCGGTGATGGCGTGTTGCTCGACAATCCGCCGCGGATGCGGCGACGGCACCACCCGGCGGAAATGCACACCATCGGCGCGCATCGCCCAGCCTTTTTCGCGGCTGAGCGCCGCCGCCTGCAACGCGCTGTAAACCGGCCCGATATATTTGGTCGGCGACCGGAAGGCCGGATCGTCCGCCGCGACCTCGACCTGCGTCAGCAGCACGCTCACCTCCTGTGACGGCAGGCGGTTTTTCAGCGCCTGTTGCAGCAGGTAGCCGATCATCCCCTGGCTTTCCGCCCCAAGGATGTCCAGCGGATAGGGCGCGACGGCGGTATAGGCGCTGTTCTGCAACGCCAGCAAGCCGACCTGCGGCCCGTTGCCGTGTACCAGCACCACCCGCCATGTCTGGGCCAGCGCCGCCACGATCGCCGCCGCCTGTTCCACATTCTGTTTCTGGACTGCCGCCTCCAGCGGCTCGCCGCGCTTGAGCAAGGCGTTCCCGCCCAGCGCGATCACCAGCGTTGGTTTTGTCATGCCTGTGTTCCTTGTGTAGGGGTCAGAGCGCGTCGCGTTCCAGCGGGCAGCTCATGCAGCGTGCGCCGCCGCGCCCGCGGCCCAGTTCGTCGCCGGGGATCGGCAGTACGGTGATGCCCGCTTTGTCATATTTTTCGTTGGTCCAGCTGTTGCGCGCGTAGCCCACCACCACGCCGGGGCGTAAGGTCAGCACGTTGTTGGCATCGTTCCACTGCTCGCGCTCCGCCTCGAAGCTGTCGCCGCCGGTCGTGATCAGGCGGATTTGATCGAGCCGCAGCGCCTGTTCAATGGCGTGGATAAAATGCGGCGCCTCACCGTATTTCAGGCCACCGTGGCCGTCATCCGTCAGCGTCCAACAGGGCATCTCCCGGCGGATCACCTCCGGGTAGATGGAAAACGCGTCGATGTCGATGTGGGTCATCACCGTGTCCAGATGCATACAGGCGCGGTGTTTCGGCAGCTCCAGCACGATCACCCGGCTGGCCTGCCGGTGTTTGAACAGCGCCCGCGCCAAAAACTCCACCCCTTGCGGCGTGGTACGTTCCGACAGGCCGATCAGCACCGTGCCCTGCCCGAGCACCAGCACATCGCCGCCCTCCAGCGTCGCGTGGTCATAATTCAGGTCATCGTCACCGAAATATTTGATGAACTCCCCGTCGGCAAAGCGCGGGTGCCAGCGATAGATGGCGCGTAAGTTATGGGTTTCCCGCTGGCGGGCGACTTTCGCCATCGGGTTAATCGACACACCGTGGTATATCCAGCAGGAGGTATCGCGGGTAAACAGGTGATTGGGCAGCGGTGCCATAATAAAATCATCAGGCTGGGGGTGGCCCAGGATCTCCTGGCTGAATACGCCGGGGAGTTCGCCATAAGTCAGCCCGCCGCTCATCAAGCGCGCCAGTTGCCGGTGTGGCTGGTCGCCCAGCCAGCCGCGTACCTCCGCCGCCAGCGCCGGGCCGAGCCGGAAATCAGAAACCTGCGCCGCCAGCAGCCAGGCTTTGGCCTCCGGCACCTGGAGGGTTTCACTGAGCAAATCGGTCAGCAACAGCACGTCCACCCCCTGCTCTTTCAGGGTGGCCGCAAACCGGTCGTGTTCCTCCCCGGCCCGCTCTACCGACAGCACATCATCAAACAGCAGTGACTGACAATTAGAGGGCGTCAGGCGTTTCAGGCTTAAATTGGGCCGGTGCAACAAGACGGTTCGCAACCGGCCGATTTCAGATCCCACATAATGTTTTTCCATATTCCATCCTGTTTCTCAAAATACATCCTGCCGGTGAATCACCGGCACCGGTGCTATTTCCTCAGGGGATTTGGCAGGAGGGATAATATCGGCGAACGTGATTATTTATGTGATAAACCTCACGGGAGGCAGCCCAACGCCTATTTATTGAAATAAGTTTGATTAAACGCATTGTAACGCACGGATTTTCCAGGCGGCTTTTGCGTAATTATCGGCAGGCGTGAATAGTTATTTCCGGCTGAATTATTTACCCGGCACCCAATAATATAATGTGTTTTTATTCAACTGGTTATTACAGATGGCTTATCAACAAGCATAATTACTCACATCACACTGAAGATTATCGCCGTTTATGAAATAAGTATGCGAAGACCCGCGCACCCGGTAAAAACCGTCACTGTGACGTGGCCGCTTCTTTTTTTATGACGCGTTTATTTTAAACGAAAATAAAAGCAGGCATATTCACCGCAGATACCACAACAGGCAGGAGAAAAAGAATAATGTGCACGGTGTGCCGAAATAATTATGCACCGGCCATTCGGGCATAAAAAAACCCCACGTTGCCGTGGGGTTTTTCACTGCGGCCGGGAAAATCAGCCGTTAATCAGCGCATGCATCTCTTGTACGGAGATAACCTGCTCTGTCGGGTCAGTGCTCAGCGCCATCGCGGTGGCGAAGCCGCCGTTCAGCGTGGTGTCGTAGTGCACCTTATATTGCAGGGCGCTGCGGCGAATCAGCTTGGAGTCCTCAATCGCCTGACGCCCGGCCGTGGTGTTCACGATATAGGTGTACTCGCCATTCTTGATGCGATCCTGAATATGCGGGCGGCCTTCATGCACCTTGTTGACCAGGCGCGGGTTGATGCCCGATTCGCCCAGCACCACCGCGGTGCCGTGGGTGGCGTCCAGCTCGAAGCCGCGTTTCAGCAGCTTGGCGGCCAGGTCCACCACGCGGGATTTGTCGCCCTCGCGCACTGACAGCAGCGCACGGCCGCTTTTCTTGATGTTCATGCCGGACTGGCTGCCGAGCATCGCTTTGCCGAACGCTTCTGCGAAGGTACGGCCGACGCCCATCACTTCACCGGTCGAACGCATTTCCGGCCCGAGGATTGGGTCAACGCCGGGGAACTTGTTGAACGGCAGCACCACTTCCTTCACGGAGTAGTACGGCGGGATGACTTCTTCCGTCACGCCCTGCTCCGCCAGGGATTTCCCGGCCATCACCCGCGCCGCCACTTTCGCCAGCGGCACACCGGTGGCTTTGGAGACGAACGGCACCGTACGCGCCGCACGCGGGTTCACCTCAATCAGGTAGACTTCGTTGTCTTTCACCGCGAACTGCACGTTCATCAGGCCGCGCACGCAGAGTTCAAACGCCAGCTTCTCGACCTGCTGGCGCATCACATCCTGAATCTCTTTGCTCAGGGTGTAAGCCGGCAGGGAACACGCGGAGTCACCGGAGTGCACGCCGGCCTGTTCGATATGCTCCATGATGCCGCCAATCAGCACTCGCTCGCCGTCGCAAATCGCGTCGACGTCCACTTCCACCGCGTCATCCAGGAAGCGGTCAAGCAGCACCGGCGCGTCGTTGGAGACCGACACCGCATTCTGGAAGTAGCGTTTGAGGTCGGTTTCGTCGTAGACGATTTCCATCGCCCGGCCGCCCAGCACGTAGGAGGGGCGCACCACCAGCGGGTAGCCCAGCCCGGCGGCTTTTTCGACCGCCTGTTCAATGGTGGTCACGGTGGCGTTGGCCGGTTGCTTCAGGCCGAGGCGGTTGACCGCCTGCTGGAAGCGCTCGCGGTCTTCTGCACGGTCAATCGCGTCCGGGCTGGTGCCGATAACCGGCACACCGGCGGCTTCCAGCTCACGCGCCAGTTTCAGCGGGGTCTGGCCGCCGTACTGCACGATCACGCCTTTCGGCTGCTCGATGCGCACAATTTCCAGCACATCTTCCAGCGTTACCGGCTCGAAGTAGAGGCGGTCAGAGGTGTCGTAGTCGGTGGAGACGGTTTCCGGGTTGCAGTTGACCATGATGGTTTCATAGCCATCTTCCCGCAGCGCCAGTGAAGCATGCACGCAGCAGTAGTCGAACTCGATGCCCTGGCCGATACGGTTCGGCCCGCCGCCCAGCACCATCACTTTCGGGCGGTCATTGGTCGGGTTGGATTCGCACTCTTCCTCATAGGTAGAGTACATGTAGGCGGTGTCGGTGGAGAACTCCGCCGCACAGGTATCCACGCGTTTGTAGACCGGGTGCAGGTTATATTTGTGGCGCAGTTTACGGATTTCGCCCTCAGAGACACCGGCCAGTTTCGCCAGGCGCGCATCGGCAAAGCCCTTGCGTTTCAGGTCACGCAGGAAGTCTGCGGTCAGCACGCTGGCGCCGCCCTCTTCCACTTTCTCTTCCAGACGTACCAGCTCCTCAATCTGCACCAGGAACCAGCGGTCAATGTTGGTGAGGTTGAAGACGCCGTCAACGGACATCCCGGCGCGGAAGGCGTCCGCGATGTACCAGATGCGATCCGCACCGGCATCTTTCAGCTCGCGGCGGATCTTGGTCAGGGCTTCCGGATCGTCCAGGCTGACCATCGGATCAAAGCCGGTTTTGCCGACTTCCAGCCCGCGCAGCGCTTTTTGCAGCGACTCCTGCTGGGTGCGGCCGATAGCCATCACTTCACCCACCGATTTCATCTGGGTGGTCAGGCGGTCGTTGGCCCCGGCGAACTTCTCAAAGTTGAAGCGCGGGATTTTGGTGACAACGTAGTCAATCGACGGCTCGAACGAGGCCGGGGTGCGCCCGCCGGTGATGTCGTTCATCAGCTCGTCCAGCGTGTAGCCCACGGCCAGTTTGGCCGCGACCTTGGCGATCGGGAAGCCGGTGGCTTTGGAGGCCAGCGCCGAGGAGCGCGACACACGCGGGTTCATCTCGATGACAATCAGGCGGCCGTTTTTCGGGTTCACCGAGAACTGGACGTTGGAGCCGCCGGTTTCCACGCCGATTTCACGCAGTACCGCCATCGAGGCGTTACGCATGATTTGGTACTCTTTGTCGGTCAGTGTTTGCGCCGGGGCCACGGTGATGGAGTCACCGGTGTGGATGCCCATCGCATCGAAGTTTTCGATTGAGCAGACGATGATGCAGTTGTCATTTTTGTCGCGCACCACCTCCATCTCATACTCTTTCCAGCCAATCAGCGACTCATCAATCAGCAGCTCTTTGGTAGGGGAGAGGTCGAGGCCGCGTTCGCAGATCTCTTCAAACTCTTCGCGGTTATAAGCGATGCCGCCGCCGGTGCCGCCCATCGTGAATGACGGGCGGATGATGCACGGGAACCCGACGTCAGCCGCCACGGCCAGCGCCTCTTCCATGTTATGCGCGATGCCGGAACGGGCGGTATCCAGGCCGATTTTCTTCATCGCCTGGTCAAAGCGGCGGCGGTCTTCCGCCTTGTCGATGGCGTCCGCGGTGGCACCAATCATGGTGACGCCGAACTCTTCCAGCACGCCCTGGCGCTCCAGCTCCAGTGCACAGTTCAGCGCCGTCTGGCCGCCCATGGTCGGCAGTACGGCATCCGGGCGCTCTTTTTCGATGATTTTGCGCACCACTTCCCAGTGGATCGGCTCGATATAGGTGGCATCGGCCATGTCCGGGTCGGTCATGATGGTGGCCGGGTTAGAGTTCACCAGGATAACGCGGTAACCCTCTTCACGCAGCGCCTTACACGCCTGCGCGCCGGAGTAGTCAAACTCACATGCCTGGCCGATAACAATCGGGCCGGCGCCGAGGATCAGGATGCTTTTTATGTCAGTACGTTTTGGCATGGCTGTTATGGCTCCTGATTATTTGGCGGTGGAACGGTAAGTCTTGATCAAGTCGATAAAGTGGTCGAACAGCGGTGCAGCATCGTGCGGGCCGGGGCTGGCTTCCGGGTGGCCCTGGAAGCTGAAGGCCGGTTTGCTGGTGTGGTGGATGCCCTGCACCGTGTGGTCAAACAGCGAGGAGTGCGTGACGCGCAGCGTCGGCGGCAAGTCCTCTTCATCCACCGCAAAACCGTGGTTCTGCGCGGTGATCATCACCGTGTTGTTGTCCCAGTCTTTTACCGGGTGGTTGCCGCCGTGGTGGCCGAGTTTCATCTTGCGGGTTTTCGCGCCGCAGGCCAGCGCCAGCAACTGGTGGCCGAGGCAGATGCCGAACACCGGCACGTCGGTCTCAAGGAAACGCTGGATTGCCGCGATGGCGTAATCGCACGGTTCCGGGTCGCCGGGGCCGTTGGAGAGGAACACGCCGTCCGGGTTCATCGCCAGCACGTCATCGGCCGGGGTCTGTGCCGGCACCACCGTCAGGCGGCAGCCGCGATCCACCAGCATCCGCAGGATGTTGCGCTTCACGCCGTAGTCATAAGCCACCACATGGAACGGCAGGTCTGCCGCGTCGGCCGCTTCCGGCAGGCCGCCTTCCAGCGCCCAGCTCCCCTGCTGCCAGCTGTAGCTCTCGCGGGTGCAGACCTCTTTCGCCAGATCCATGCCTTTCAGGCCGGGGAACGCTTTGGCTTTTTCCAGCGCCAGCGCGGCGTCAACGTTGTCACCGGCGATGATGCAACCGTTCTGCGCGCCCTTCTCACGCAGCAAGCGCGTCAGTTTACGGGTATCGATGTCCGCGATGCCGACGATGTTGAGGCGCTTGAGGTAATCGGAGAGGGTTTCTTCATTACGGTAGTTGCTGGCAATCAGCGGGAGGTCACGGATAACCAGGGCTTGCGCATGAACAGTGGAGGATTCTTCATCGGCGGCGTTGGTGCCGACATTGCCGATATGGGGATAAGTAAGGGTGACGATCTGGCGGGAATAGGAGGGATCAGTGAGGATTTCTTGATAACCGGTCATCGACGTATTGAAGACCACTTCCCCCACTGCCGTACCTTCGGCCCCGATGGCCCGACCGTGGAATTGGGTTCCGTCTTCCAGAACCAACAGCGCTGACTTAATCAAAGCATCCTCCAGGAATAATCAATCACAATATTTGCATATTAATTCAGAACAGACGCACTAAATCAATGCAAAAATCGCTGCAAGAGCTAATTTTCGGCAAATTGCGCGCATTCTAATGAGGGCGATCCCCTTTGTCTACCCAAACGCCCCTTTTTTGTTATGTTTTCTCTCGATTCAGAGGAATTACCCCTGATTCCGGGCAAAAGCACCGGATAAGTCGAGTCAGTAAACGGTTGCGACTCTTCAAGCAGAAAGAAACAGTAAGGAAACACCAGATATGGTTATTTTTTATACCAACCCTGTATAAACAAGAGAAGTAAACCGGGGAAAAATGTAATTAATGCAGCTTATAGGATGGAAATATGATGAACATCATGTTTTTAACAATAAAAAAAGGGCAATCAAGGAATTGCCCGTCAATCAAAGAGTTATGATTAAAAAACCACATCACGATGGTTTGGGTAAACTATAATTCATGCAATCCAAGCACGTCGCGCATGTCATAAAGCCCGGTTTTATGGCCTGACACCCAGGCAGCGGCACGAACCGCGCCATTTGCAAAGGTCATGCGGCTGGAGGCCTTGTGGGTAATCTCCACCCGCTCGCCGATATCTGCAAACATCGCGGTATGCTCACCGACGATATCCCCGGCGCGCACGGTGGCAAAACCGATGCTTTTTGGGTCACGTTCGCCGGTATGGCCTTCGCGTGCGTAGACCGCACACTGTTTCAGATCACGGCCCAGCGCGTCGGCAATCGCCTCGCCCATTGCCAGCGCAGTGCCGGAAGGGGCATCCACTTTGTGGCGGTGGTGCGCTTCCAGAATTTCGATGTCAGTATAGTCGCCCATGATTTTGGCGGTCTTTTCCAGCAGCTTCAGCACCACATTGACGCCGACGCTGAAGTTGGCGGCAAACACGATGCCGATGTCATCAGCCGCTTGTTTAATCGCGCTTTTTCCGGCGTCATCAAAGCCGGTGGTGCCGATCACCATGCCTTTGCCGTGGTGGCGGCAGGTTTCCAGGTAAGCCAGCGTGGCCTCCGGGCGGGTAAAATCGATCAGGATGTCAAAGGTGTCCATGACGGCGTCCAGGCTGTCACTGACCTTCACGCCCAGCGCGCCGACCCCGGCCAGTTCGCCCGCATCCACGCCCACCAGTGATGAACCGGGGCGTGCCAGCGCGGCACCCAGTACCACCCCGTCGGCCTGCTGCACGGCCTGAATCAGTTGTCGGCCCATCCGGCCGCCCGATCCCGCAATCGCGATGCGGATATCAGCATTCTGCATAAGTTCTCTCTTCTGTTTTCATGATTCGCGTGAATCCTTTTCAGGGTAGCCACGCCCGATCATCACGGCCAGATAAATTCTCGGATAATAAGAAATTTATGATATAGGCTTGTTAACATCAGTAAAATCTATCCCTATGATGTTAAAAGATTAGGCAAAAACCGGTACATTTGTGTGATTTTTAATCACCTCCGCTGCCGGTTTTGTCCATGCATGATCTTCGCATAGTCATGCATTTTCAGCCAGCGTGCCGCACGGGCGATTCCGGCCGGAATGATCCGATTCCGCCAGCGCGGCGGGGCGCACCGGGCTACGCTAAGAGAGTGCGCCGCCTGTTCGCGGCGCAAGCCATCTGTGAAAGGGAGGACAACCACCGTTATGGCCGATTTTCTACGTTCTGAGATAACCCCGGTTAATGATTACCGGGCCGAGCTGGGTGAAACGCCCGTGTGGTGTGACCGCAGCCAGTCACTGCTGTGGGTGGACATCAACCGCCAGCGGCTGCTGCGCTACTGGCCGTCACGCCGGGAAACGGAGATCCGCAATTTACCGAGTGTCACCAGCGCGGTACTGCTCACGGATAAAGAAGAGGTGTTCCTGCTGGCCGCCCATCAGGGCATTGCCGCCTATGACTATGCCAGCGGTGAGATTACCGTGCTGTGCGACTACCCGGAAGAGACCAGCAAAACCCGCCCGAATGAGGCAGCCATCGCCCCGGACGGTTCCCTGTGGTTCGGCACCATGGATCTGACCGAAGGCGAACCGATCGGCGCCTGGTATCGCTTTGCCGCCGGGGACGCCGCACCGGAAAAGATGATGGATAACCTCACCATCCCGAATACGCTGGTATGGCATGAGAACCGTGTCTGGTTCGCCGACAGCCACGCCAAACGCTTCTATTCCGGCAACGGTAAGCGCATCAACCCGCGCACCCTGAGCTGCTACTCCAGCGGTGACCTGACGCCGGACGGCTCCACGCTGACCACCGGCGGCCGCCTGATTAACGCCTGTTTCGGCCACCACTGCCTGTTCACTTACCAACTGAATGAGGGTGAGTTGCTGGCGGAAGAGGCGATCCCGCTGCCGGTGACCCAGCCAAGTTGCTGCACCTTCGGCGGCCCGGAGCGAAAAACGCTGTTTATCACCTCCGCCCGCAAAGGCCTGGAGAACCCCGGCCCGCTGGAAGGCGCGCTGTTGCAGGTGGAAACCCGCGAAACCGGTATGCCGCAGCACCGCTTTATTCTGCCGGGCTGATCGCCCCCTACTCCTGACCAGGCGGCCTTACCAGGCCGCCCATTCTGCCTCACCGGCCGGGAACGCGGCCAGAAACAGCGTCACCGCCAGCAGATCGGCACTGCCGCCGGGGCTGAGGTGCCGGTCAATCAGCGCATCATCCAGCGCATATAACCGCGCCGCGCCGTCCGGGGCCTGTACCCCGCCCTGCCACAACAACCCCTGCGCCTGCTGCTGCACATAGTGCAGCCCCGCCATTCCGCCGCGCGCCGCCAGATTGGTGTCGGCGTTCCAGGCCATCAGGTGCAGCAACACCTGCAATTGCGCCTGCTCTTTCTGGCCGGTTTTCGCCATCATCCGCCGCCAGGCCGGCAGCGCCACACTGCGCACGGTATGAAAGCCGCTCTCTGCCTCGCCGCGTGCGCCGGTCAGGCCGTGCTGCTGATAGAGCCGCTCCCCGGCGGTGCGCGGTGCGGTAATGCCGCCCAGCTCCCGTTGCACCAGCCCGCGGCAGAAGTGGCTGACGGTTTCACACAGCGGCTGCTGCGCCAGCGGCCGCTGTAGGGCAGTGAGCCGCCCGGCCGCCGCCAGCAACAGGCCGAAGGCGAAAATCGCGCCTTTGTGGGTATTCACCCCGCCGGTGGTGCGCAACATCTGCGCCTCACCGGCCAGCCCCAGCGGCCGCAACATCGGCAACACCTGCACTGGGGCGAGCGCGGCGGTGCTGAACCCCAGATCGTAAAAGCGCGGCATCTGGCTCAGCAGTGCCTCAATGCTGCGCACAAACAGCCCGAGGTTCATGTCCCGGTGTGCGCCGTTGTTGCGCTTATCCACCAGCCCCGGTTTCGGCGTCAGCATTACCTCCTGCAACAACGCCTCCCCCATCTGCTGCACCAGTTGTTCCCGTAACGGCGTCCGGGGCGGCAAGGTTATTTCGCTCATAATGTTCCATCCTGTGATGAATCTCTTCCTTTATCAGCCACAGCGCATGGCGGCGCGCACGGGCGCAGAGGTGGGCCGGTTCCGGGCAGATCAGGCAGCGCCGCGGCGGAATGCCGAGCTGCGTGCGGGACATCACCTCCCCGGCAGCGTTCAGCACGTCCAGATCCCACAGCCGCCCGAGCGGGTGGCGCTCTTCCAGCGCGATCAGCGCCGCCTTCACCTCTGTTGCGGCCGCCTCCACCACCAGCATAAATTCCGGCCCGGTGGCGTGCAGCCAGCGCTGGTGCCAGCAGACCGGCCACTGTTTTTCGCGGCAGAGCGCGGCGACCGCCTCGCGTGCGTAGTGGCTGAGGCGACGGTACGCCGCGCTGTCTTTGATGCCGCCCGGCGCAATCAGCGTGCCGCAAATCAGGGTATTGCCGAAGCACTGCAACGCCTGCTGCTGCCGCCTGGCGCGCCGTTCGCGGGCAGCGAGCATCTGCGTGAGCGTGACGACGCGGGGCGGCGGCATCCGGTGTTGACGGTTCATGGTTTGACCTGACGGATCACATCAATCACTGAACCGTCGCGGTAGCGCACCACCGCCACGACCCGGTCAGTGAACTCAATCGCTTTCGGCTCGCCGGTCAACAGCCGCGCCCGCGCATGTAATTGCTCAATGGTCATCAACGGCAGGCCCGCCGCGTGCAGCCGTTCGCGGATCTCCGGGCGGCGCGGATTGACGGCGATGCCGTGGTCCGTGACCAGCACGTCGATGCTTTCGCCCGGCGTCACGGTGGTCAGCACCTTGTCCACCACCGTCGGCAGGCGGCCGCGCACCAGCGGCGCAGTGATAATGGTGAGATCCGCCCCGGCCGCGGTGTCGCTGTGGCCACCCGAGGCACCGCGCAGCACGCCGTCGGAGCCGGTCATCACGTTGACGTTGAAATTAAGATCGATCTCCAGCGCGCTCAGCATCACCACATTCAGCCGTTCACAGGCTGCGCCCTTGGAACGCGGGCTGGCGTACTGGTTGGCGCTGATCTCAATATGGTGCGGGTTGCGGCTCAGGGATTGCGCTGCGTCGGCGTCAAAGGATTGGGTGTCGAGCAGTTTTTCCACCAGCCCTTTTTCATGCAGATCCACCATCGTGCCGGTAATGCCGCCCAGCGCGAACCCGGCGGTAATCTGGCGGCGGCGCATCTTCTCTTCCAGAAAGCGGCTGACGGCCAGTGCCGCGCCGCCGGTGCCGGTCTGTAATGAAAAGCCGTGGTTGAAATAGCCGGAATGCTCGATCACGTTGGCGGCCTGCCGGGCGATCAACAGTTCACGCGGGTTACTGGTGAGGCGGATCGCCCCGGCGCTGATCTTCGCCGGATCGCCCACTTCCTCCACCTGCACGATCAGATCCACCTGATCCTGCGCGATGCTGGCCGGGTGGTTGGGGTAGCTGACAAACGCTTCGGTGAGCAGCACCACCGTGCGGGCGCGTTCGGCATCCACCTGCGCATAGCCCAGCGAGCCGCAGCGCGATTTGCCGCTGAAGCCGTTGGCGTTGCCGAATTCGTCACAACAGGGCACACCGAGGAACGCCACATCAATGGCCAGTTCGCCGCTGTCGATCAGCTGCACGCGGCCGCCGTGGGAGTGGATCTGCACCGGGTTGTCCATCAGCCCGCGGGAGATCGCCTCGCCCAGTTTGCCGCGCAGGCCGGAGGTGTAGATCTGGCGGATCACCCCCTGTTGGATGTGTTCGATCAGCGGCCAGTGGGCGTCGATCAATGAGCTGGAGGCGAGCGTCAGATTGCGGAACCCCATGCGCGCCAGCGTGCCAACCACCAGGTTGACCACCTTGTCGCCGCCGCGGAACGCATGGTGGAAAGAGATCGTCATGCCGTTTTTCAGGCCGGATCGCACAATCGCCTGCTCCAGCGAGGCGCACAGCTTGCGCTGGCGTTTTTCATCTTCCTGCGACAGCCACGGGCTGTGGGCGGCGGCATGGGTAAACGCCGGGAGGTCAGTATGTGCCGGTATGCGGGGTGCCGGTAGGGTGTGGGTTGTCATGTTTGTTGCTCCTTATTCGCGAATGCCGCCCGCGGCCCGTGACAGAACGCGCTGCGCGTGCAGCACAATCGGGCCGTCGATCATTTTGCCGTTGAGGGAAATCACCCCCAGCCCCTGCCGGGCGGCGTCGTCTGCCGCGGCAACCACGTCGCGGGCGTCGTCCACCTCCTGCTGCGTCGGCGCGTAGGCCTGGTGCAACAGCGCAATCTGGCGCGGGTTGACCAGCGATTTGCCGTCAAACCCCAGCCGCCGCACCTGCTCCACCTCACGCAGGAACCCGGCGTCATCATTAACGTCTGCCCACACCACGTCATACGCGGCGATGCCCGCCACCCGCGCCGCGTGCAGCACCGCACAGCGGGCGTAAAACAGCTCCGAACCGTCGCCGCGCGAGGTTTGCATGTCCATCACGTAGTCAAACGCCGCCAGCGCAATCGCCACCATGCGCGGGCTGCTGCGGGCAATCGCCACCGCGTTCACCACGCCCTGTGCCGACTCAATTGCCGCCATCAGCCGGGTGCTGCCCACCTCGCGGCCGCAGGCGGCCTCAATGCGCGCCACTTCCGCTTCCAGTTGCTGTACATCCTCCACGTTGTTGGTTTTCGGCAGGCGGATGATGTCCACCCCGGCGCGCACCACCGCCTCCAGATCGGCCAGGCCGAACGGCGTGTCCAGCGGGTTGATACGCACCACTTTTTCCACCTCCCGGTAAAACGGGTGCTGGAGGGCATGAAACACCAGCAGGCGGGTGCTGTCTTTCTCGCGCAGCGCCACGGCATCTTCCAGGTCAAACATCACGGCATCGGCACCGTAGACAAATGAGGTGCTGAGCATCGCGGCGTTGGCACCGGGGATAAACAGCATACTGCGACGTAATTTCATCCGGGCAGGCTCCATTCTGAAGGTTCTTTTCCGGCGGCACGCAGCGCGGCCGCCTGCACGCGGGCGCGCAATACGCACTCCAGCGCCCCTTTGTCATCAATGGCGATCTGCGCCTGGGTGATGCCAAGCTCCGCCAGTGTCACCCGCGCGAGGTGTGCGATCGCCTCACCAAATTGCGCCTGCACCACGCTTTCCAGCGTCAGGTGCAGCCCCGGTTCCGGCGACGGGCCGATGCGCACCAGCGCATCACTGGATTCCAGCGTGCCCGCGACAGCGTCTTTTACGATCTCCATGTCGTGTATTGCCTCATTGGTTGGTTAAGTCAGGCAGGGGTCGTTTCCCTGCGGTGTGCATGTCGCAAAAACGCCAGCGTGGCCGGCGGCACCAGCGCGGCCACGGCGTCCCAGTCACCGGTGGCCAGCAGCGCCCGCACCCTGGAGGCCGACACCGGCGCGTCGTTGATTTCCAGCCGCGGCAGCTCCACCACCTCCACCGGCGGCCAGAGGCCGTCCGGCTCCGTCAGCAGCGTCTGCATACGGCGGTTATAGGCGGCGGTAAGCGGGCAGAAAGGTTCGGTGCCGACAAAACGGTGGGTGATGCCCAGCGCCGGGGCGAGGTAACGGCGGAACAGCTGTAAATCGATCTGGCTGTGGCAGATGTCCACCACGCCCTGATCTTTCAGGAAGTAACCGGGAAAGGTGGCGCGTGAGATCACGTATGCCGAGCCGGGGTGCAGCGTCAGGTTGCGGATGCCGTGCGTGCCCTGCGCAATCAGCGGGTAGCGGTCGGCGTAGCGGAACTGCGAGGCGTCCTCCTGCACCACCAGCAGGTGCAGCCAGTCACAGCGGGCAGCGGCCTGCTCCACCAGCCAGCGGTGGCCGAGGGTGAACGGGTTGGCATTCATCACAATCGCGCCGATGCGCTGTCCCGGCTGACGCTGACGGCGGAGCTGGGCGCAATGGCGGCGCAAGCGGTCGGGGCTGTTTTCCATCAGCACCAGGTAGCCCGGCACTTCAGCCAGCGGGAAAAACCCGGCGGCGGCAAACAGCGTGTGGTTCTCCGGTTTGGTGAACAGGAAGAGTTCAGGGCGGCCGCGCTCAAACGCCAGCGTAATCAGCTCCGTCATCAGGGTCAGGCTCAGCCCCTCCCCGCGCCGCGCCGGGTCAATGGCGATGCACTTCAGCACCCGGCCCGCCAGCCCGCCGCAGGCCACTACCCGGCCCTGCCGGTACGCGGCGACCATCACCTCCACATCCTTTTCCAGCCGCAGCCCGGCCTGGTGCAGCAACGGCAACAGGTGGGTGAGGCGTTCATCGCCGGGAAAAAGGCGGCGAAACAGAACCGGCATAATGCGCTCCGCATCATCAGCAAAAGAAAGGGAGCGCTATTTCGCCACGCCGCGCCGGGGATTAATTCCGGCAGGATCACATTTCACCGGCAATTTTAATGCCGCCTATGGCGTTTATTTATTTAATTACCCCAGGTGTATAAACCACATTAAATTAATAAAAACCCTGGTGATTCATTGAACGCCATCACATCACGCACGCCCTGCGATTCATTAGCATCTCCCCCGCTGCTGTCTGGTCTCTCTTAATAAAAGGATAACGTCATTATGACGACAATTACCCCGCTTCCGGTTAAGGAAGCCAAGGGCTTATCTGCCCTTTGGTCATTCAAGCTGTTTGGTATGCCGCTGCCGCTCTACGCCTTCACGCTGGTGACGGTGTTGCTGGCGCATGTCACCGATACCCTGCCCAATGATTTGGTTGGCGGGTTTGCGCTGATGTTTGTGATTGGCGCGCTGTTTGGCGAAATAGGCAAGCGCCTGCCGATCTTTAATAAATATATCGGCGGCGCACCGGTGATGATATTTCTGGTCGCCGCCTGGTTTGTGTATGCCGGCATCTTCACCGAAAAAGAGATAAAAACCATCACCAATGTGATGGACGAGAGTAATTTCCTGAACCTGTTTATTGCGGTGTTAATTACCGGCTCGATTTTGTCGGTAAACCGTAAATTACTGCTGCGCTCACTGGTGGGTTATATCCCGACCATTCTGGCCGGGGTGGCCGGGGCGGCACTGTTTGGGGTGCTGATTGGCGCGCTGTTCGGCATTCCGGTGGATCGGGTGCTGATGCTCTATGTGCTGCCGATCATGGGCGGCGGCAACGGTGCCGGGGCGGTGCCGCTTTCTGAAATCTACCATTCAGTGACCGGCAATTCGCGCGAGGAGTACTACTCGGTGGCAATCGCCATCCTGACCATCGCCAATATTTTCGCCATCGTCGCGGCGGCGATCCTCGACATTATCGGCAAGAAATTCCCGTCGCTGACCGGCGAGGGTGAGCTGGTGCGCAAAGCCTCTTTCCGGGTGGAAGAGGAGGAGAAAGCCGGGAAAATTACCCACCGCGAGGTGGCGGTCGGCATGGTGCTGGCGACCTGCTGCTTCCTGCTGGCCTATGTGCTCTCCAAATCATTGCTGCCGGGCATCGGTTCGGTACAAATCCATACCTTTGCCTACATGGTGCTGATTGTGGCCGCGCTGAACGCCGCCAACCTCTGCTCGCTGGAGATCAAAGAGGGGGCGAAACGCCTCTCCGATTTCTTCTCCAAACAGATGCTGTGGGTGCTGATGGTGGGCGTCGGCGTCTGCTACACCGACCTCGGCGAAATCATCGCGGCGCTGACCTTCGCCAACGTGGTGATTGCCGGGTTTATCGTGCTCGGCGCGATTGCCGGGGCAGCGCTCGGCGGCTGGCTGATCGGCTTCTTCCCGGTGGAATCGGCGATTACCGCCGGGCTGTGCATGGCGAACCGCGGCGGCTCCGGCGACCTGGAAGTGCTCTCGGCCTGTAACCGCATGTCACTGATCTCCTACGCGCAGATCTCCTCGCGCCTCGGCGGCGGCATTGTGCTGGTGATCGCCAGCGTGGTGTTCGGCATGTTCACCGGCTGATCCCCTGCGGCACGGCCAGCCGCCGTGCCGCGCTTTGATGGAGAACCCAACAATGTCTGAACCTGGTTTGATGCGCGAGGGCCTGGCCCTGATGGTCTGCGGCATGGGCTTTGTGATGATTTTCCTGCTGGTGCTGGTGTTCGCGCTGCGCCTGATGTCCGGGATTATCGCCCGTTTCTCGCCGGCGGAGGCCCCGGCACCGGCGCCCACGGCCCCGGCTGCCGATGCCCTGGCGCCCCTGCGGCCGGTTATCGCCGCCGCCCTTCACCACCACCGCCGTCTGCACGGCATTCACTGATTTCTGGAGAACCTGATGTCCCCTTTATTGCGCCCTGTGGCGATAACTGATGTGGTGCTGCGCGATGCGCACCAATCCCTGTTTGCAACCCGCCTGCGGCTGGACGATATGCTGCCCGCTGCCGCGCTGCTGGACAAGATCGGCTTCTGGTCGCTGGAGTGCTGGGGCGGCGCAACCTTTGACGCCTGCATCCGCTTTTTGGGCGAAGACCCGTGGGTGCGCCTGCGCGAGCTGAAAAAAGCGATGCCCACCACCCCATTGCAGATGCTGCTGCGCGGCCAGAACCTGCTGGGTTACCGCCACTACGCCGACGATGTGGTGGAGCGCTTTGTGGAGCGGGCGGTCGCCAACGGCATGGAGGTGTTCCGCGTGTTTGACGCAATGAACGATGTGCGCAACATGCGCTGCGCGTTGCAGGCGGTGCGCAAACAGGGCGCGCACGCCCAGGGCACGCTGAGCTACACCACCAGCCCGGTGCATAACGACGACACCTGGCTGACCCTCACCGAAAAGTTGCTGGAAACCGGCGTCGATTCAGTGGTGATCAAGGATATGTCCGGCATCCTGACGCCGGACACCGCCTTCCGGCTGGTGGGGTTGATTAAGCAGCGCTTCAATGTGCCGCTGCACCTGCATTGCCACGCCACCACCGGCATGGCGGAGATGACGCTGCTGAAAGCGATCGAGGCCGGGGTGGACGGCGTGGACACCGCCATTTCGTCGATGAGCGGCACTTACGGCCACCCGGCCACCGAGGCGCTGGTCGCGGCGCTGCGCGGCACCGCCTGGGACAGCGGGCTGGACCTGGTGCAACTGGAGGCGATCGCCGCCTGTTTGCGTGAGGTGCGCAAAAAATACCACGCATTCGAAGGCCAGTTGCGCGGCGCGGACAGCCGGATCCTGGTGGCGCAGGTGCCGGGCGGGATGCTCACCAATCTGGAGAGCCAGCTCAGGCAGCAGAATGCCGCCGACAAGCTGGACGCGGTGCTGGCGGAGATCCCGCGCGTGCGGGAAGATCTCGGTTTCCTGCCGCTGGTGACGCCGACCTCCCAGATTGTCGGCACCCAGGCGGTGATGAATGTGCTGCTGGGGGAACGCTACAAAAGCATCGCCAAAGAGACGGCCGGTATCCTGAAAGGGGAATACGGCGCGACGCCTGCGCCGGTCAACGCTGCGCTGCAACAGCGGGTGCTGGCGGGCGGCCAGCCGGTGACCTGCCGCCCGGCCGATCGCCTGCCGCCGGAGATGGCGACGCTTGAGGCGGAGGTGCAGCGCGAGGCGGCGGCGAAAAACATCACGCTGGCGGACAGCCCGATTGATGATGTGCTGACGGTGGCGCTGTTCCCGCAGATTGCCTGGAAATTCCTGGAAAACCGCCATAACCCGGCCGCGTTTGAGCCGTTGCCTGGCGGCGTTTCCGTGGCTGCCGCGCCGCAACCCACACCGCATTCCGGACCGGCGCGCTACACCGTGGAGATGGAGGGGCGGCGTTACGTGGTGCAGGTCACTGAAGGGGGCGATCTTGACACCATTACGCCGGTGGCCGCCCCTGCCCCGGTGTCAGCCGGGGGCGTGGCGGTGAATGCGCCGCTGGCCGGGGCGATCTGGAAAGTGGTGGTCAGTGAGGGGCAAGCGGTGCAGCAAGGCGACGTGCTGGTGATTCTGGAAGCGATGAAGATGGAAACCGAGATCCGTGCTGCACAGCCCGGCACCGTCAGCGCCATCCAGGTGAAACCGGGTGATGCCGTCAACGTGGGCGATTGCCTGCTTACTCTGGCCTGAGGCAAAACCGCATGGAAAGGTTAACGGCCCTGTTTCAGGGATTGGGCATCCTGCATCTGAGCGGCGGGCAGGCGCTGATGCTGCTGGTGAGCCTGCTGCTGCTGTGGCTGGCGATTGCCCGGAAGTTCGAACCGTTGCTCCTGATGCCGATTGGCTTCGGCGGACTGCTGGCCAATATCCCGGATGCCGGTCTGGCGATGTCGGCGCTGGAGATGGCGCTCTACAAGGCGCAGCCGGATCAGCTGGCGGCGCTGGCCGCGCGCCTGCACTGCCTGCCGGACGCGGCCGCGATCAAGGCGCAACTGGTGACCGCTGCCCCGGCAGTGCTGCATGGGCTGGCGACCCTGGCGGAAGAGATGGGCCACAGCGACGGCGTGCTCTACGTGTTCTATAAGGTCGCGATCGCTTCCGGCATTGCGCCATTGGTGATCTTTATGGGCGTCGGCGCGATGACCGACTTCGGCCCGCTGCTGGCTAACCCACGCACCCTGCTGCTGGGCGCGGCCGCGCAGTTCGGCATCTTCGCCACGGTGCTCGGCGCGCTGGCGCTGAATGTGCTGGGGGTGATCAGCTTCACGCTGCCGCAGGCAGCGGCGATTGGCATTATTGGCGGCGCGGACGGGCCAACGGCAATCTACCTCTCCAGCATCCTGGCCCCGGAGCTGCTGGGGGCGATTGCGGTGGCGGCCTACTCCTATATGGCGCTGGTGCCGCTGATCCAGCCGCCCATCATGCGGGCGCTGACCACCCCGGCGGAGCGGCAGATTGTGATGACGCAACTGCGGGTGGTGCATAAACGGGAAAAGATCATTTTCCCGGTGATGTTGCTGTTGCTGGTGGCGCTGCTGCTGCCGGACGCCGCCCCGCTGTTGGGGATGTTCTGCTTCGGCAACCTGATGCGCGAATGCGGGGTGGTGGAGCGGTTGAGCGAGACGGTACAGAACGCGCTGATCAATATCGTCACGATTTTCCTTGGCCTGTCCGTCGGTGCGAAACTGGTGGCAGATAAGTTTCTGCAACCGCAGACGCTCGGCATCCTGCTGCTGGGGGTGATTGCGTTCGGCATCGGCACCGCCAGCGGGGTGCTGATGGCGAAGCTGCTTAACCGGTTTGGCCACACGCCGATTAACCCGCTGATTGGCGCGGCCGGGGTGTCGGCAGTGCCGATGGCCGCCAGGGTCGCCAATAAAGTGGGGCTGGAGGCCAACCCGCAAAACTTTTTGCTGATGCACGCGATGGGGCCGAACGTGGCCGGGGTGATTGGCTCAGCGATTGCGGCCGGGGTGATGATTAATTATATCCTGGCGCGGTGACCCGCTGCTTTCTCACCCTGTAACAAAAAAGCGGCCGTCTATCGCGGCCGCTTTACAATATTCTCGATTGTTTGATACAACCTGGCGAAATAGCGCCGCCCTTTCCGCGTGATAAACGAATATTATTCATAACGTGCATAAAGTGCATAAAATTTTCAGCACTCCACGCATTCCTTCACGGTTTTCACCTTTCCAGCGATTATATTAGCAAGGCATTTCACCCCGGCCTTTCGCGCTATTTCATCCATTCCACCCCTTTATAAGGAGAATATTTATCCAAGCGGTTAATTCATCAACGCGGAAAGCCGCAGGCTGGCGAAAATATGCCGGCCCGAAAACCTTTCAGACGCGCGTTTTTCTGCTGTTGCTGTTTACTTCAACCATCAGCCTTTTGGTGATGACCGGTTATTTCAGCCGTATGGAAAAAGAGCGGCTGCATTATCAGGTCGGCCAGCGTGCGCTGGTGCAGGCCCGGCAAATCGCCGCGATGCCCTCGCTGGCGGCAGCGGTGGCGCAGCAGGACACCGACGCCGTAAAAACACTGGCGACCCGGCTGCGCGCGCTGTCAGATGCTACCTACATCACCATCGGTGACAGCCGCGGCGTGCGGCTGTTCCACGTCGATGAGGAGAAAATCGGCGCGCAGATGGAGGGCGGTGACAGCGGCCCGGCGCTGAAAGACGGCCGCAGTTACCTCTCTGAACGGCGCGGCTCACTGGGCACGTCGCTGCGCGGCAAAGCCCCGGTACGCGCGGCGGATGGCCGGATCATCGGGATTGTGTCGGTGGGCTATACCCTGAGCCAGCTGGAGAGCTGGATCTGCCTGCAACGCCAGACGCTGCTGTTGCCGATGCTGTTGCTGCTGCTGTTCCTGCTGGTGTGCGCCTGGTGTTTTTCGCTGCATATCAAGCGGCAGATGCGCAGCCTGGAGCCGGATGCGCTGGCGCGGCTGCTGATCCAGCAGGAAGTGCTGTTCGAGTCGGTGTTCGAGGGGCTGATTGCCATCGACGCGGAGAACCGCATCACTGCCATCAATCAGGCGGCGCGGCGGATGCTGGGGCTGGTGCAGCCGGTGCATCTGCTGATTGGCGAGCCGGTCCAGGAGATTGTGCACCCCGGCAGCTTTTTCCTGGATGCACCGGGGCAGGATAAAAAAGATGATATTGCCTCATTTAATAATGTGAAGGTGATTGCCAGCCGGATGAGCATTTGCATTAACGGCATCCCGCAGGGGTCGGTTATCAGCTTCCGTAATAAAGATGATATTAATACCCTGAGTCTGCAATTGAGCCAAATCCAGCAATATGCAGATAATTTACGCGCCATGCGCCATGAGCAAATTAATACGTTATCGACCCTGGCCGGGCTGCTGCATATAAAAGCCTATGATGATGCGGTGAACATGATTCAGGCGCAATCTGCGCGCCACCAGAAAATAGTGGATTACGTGACGATGAATTTCCGGAATAACCCGCTGGCCGGGCTGTTAATCGGGAAATATTACCGCGCGCAGGAACTGGGTATTGAACTCATTTTCGACCCCGGCTGTGAGGTGGCGGAGTTGCCGGAGAGCCTGACGCACAACGAGTGGATCTCGATTGTCGGCAACCTGCTGGATAACGCCTTTATCGCCACGTTAAAGCAGCCCGGCAGCCCGCGGGTGGTGGAGTGTTACCTCAATGCGCAGGGGGAGGACGTGGTGCTGGAAGTGGCGGATCACGGCTGCGGCATCCCGGAGGCGATCCGCACGCGGATTTTCGAACGCGGCATCACCACCAGCACCTCCGGCGATCACGGCATCGGCCTGTGGCTGGTGGACAGTTATGTACGGCAGGCCGGGGGCACCATTTTCATTGATGACAATACGCCGACCGGCACCATTTTTACCCTGACAATCCCGTGGTGAGAAGAGGATGAATTATGACGGTATTATCGCTGCTGATTGTTGAAGATGAGCCGCAACTGGCAGAGCTGCTGGCGGACTACATCAAACAACATTTTAATTTTCATATTGTGAGCATCGCCGGCACGCTGAATGAGGCGCGGATGATTACCCGGCGCTATAAACCCCACCTGATCCTGCTGGATAATTTCCTGCCTGACGGGCGCGGCATTGAGCTTATCAAACATCTGGTCAATGAGAACAGCACCAGCCGCGTGGTGTTCATCACGGCTGACAATGATATGGACACCATCAGTGAGGCAATCCGCCTCGGGGTGTTCGATTACCTGATAAAGCCGGTGCATTACCAGCGGCTGCACCATACCCTGAGCCGCTTCAGCCGTTATGTCAGTTCATTGCGCTCCAGCGAGCAGGCCAGCCAGCAGCATGTGGACGCGCTGTTTAATATGCAGTCACGCGAATGGGCGGAGGAAGCGCCCGCACCGTTGCGCGGCATTGAGGGCAATACGCTGCAAAAAATCCGCGATTTGTTCACCGGGGAGAGCAGCTACACCGCCGACAGCCTGGCGCGCCTGCTCGGCAGCAGCAAAACCACCGCCAGGCGCTATCTGGAGCATGGCGTGAAAGAGCGCTTCCTGGAGGCCGAAGTGGTGTATGGCCGGGTCGGCCGCCCGGAGCGGGTCTATCGCGCGCGCCGCGCCTGACGCCGCCATAAAAAAAGGGTCTGCCGAGGCAGACCCTGTAGAACGCAGCAGGAGCCGGATCAGTCGATCTGTTTTACATCCACCCGCAGCTCTTTCGGCACTTCAAACACGATGTTCTCTTCGCGGCCGCTCATCTCAATCGCCGCACCGCCGCCCAGCGCCTGCAGGCGTGTGATCACATCCTGCACCAGCACGTCCGGTGCGGACGCCCCGGCGGTAACGCCGATGCTCGCCGCGCCTTTCAGCCAGGCTTCCTGGATGTCGGCGGCGGAATCGATCAGATAGGCCTGTTTGCCCATGCGCTGCGCCAGCTCCGCCAGACGGTTGGAGTTGGAGGAGTTGCGCGACCCAACCACCAGCACCACGTCCGCGCCATCGGCCAGGTTGCGTACCGCTTCCTGACGGTTGGTGGTGGCGTAGCAGATGTCGTCCTTGCGCGGCCCGACAATCTTCGGGAAACGCGCACGCAGGGCGTCAATCACGTCAGACGTGTCATCCACCGACAGGGTGGTCTGCGTCATGAAGCAGAGGTTATCCTCATTTTTCACTTGCAGGGCGAACACGTCCGCCGGGGATTCCACCAGGTACATGCCCCCTTCCGGGTTGCTGTACTGGCCCATGGTGCCTTCCACTTCCGGGTGGCCGGCATGGCCGATCAGGATAGCCTCGGTGCCTTTGCGGCTGGCGCGGGCCACTTCCATATGCACTTTGGTCACCAGCGGACAGGTGGCGTCAAACACCGTGAGGTCACGGCTGCGCGCTTCCGCCCGTACCGCCTGGGAGACGCCGTGCGCGGAGAAGATCAGGATCGAGCCGTCCGGCACTTCGCTGATCTGCTCGATAAACACCGCACCGCGGGCGCGCAGGCTGTCTACCACGTAGCGGTTGTGCACCACTTCGTGGCGCACGTAGATCGGCGCACCGTAGATCTCCAGCGCACGCTCCACAATGCTGATGGCGCGGTCAACGCCCGCGCAGAAGCCGCGTGGGTTAGCCAGCAGGATTTGCATCATTGGCCTCCAGATCCGGGTCAATCTCCAGCACGTCCAGATCAAAACTGATGTGCTGGCCGGCCAGCGGATGGTTGAAATCGACGGTGATCGACTCCTCCGCCACCTCACGCACCACGCCCGGCATTTCACTGCCGTCCATCGCGGTGAACATCATAATGGTGCCCACTTCCGGGATGCCGGTTTCAATGAAGTCACGGCGGGAAAAGAACTGGATCAGATCCGGGCTTTTCTGGCCGAACGCCGACTCCGGCGACAGGGTAAAGGCGCGCTTGTCGCCGACCTGAAGGCCCAGCAGGTGCGCCTCCAGATCGTCAGAGAGGCTGCCGTCGCCCAGGCGGAACAGCGCCGGTTTGCCGTTGCCGCGGGTGGATTCCGCCACTGAGCCATCTTCCAGCGTCAGGGTAAAATGCACCAGCACGGCGCTGTCAGGTTGAACATGGTCTGCCATCAATTACCCCTTATTTCCGGCCGCAGCCTTGTCATCGGTGTTGGGGGCGATGAAGCCCTCCAGCACCACCAGTGCCGCGCCGACACAGATGGCGGTGTCAGCGATGTTGAAGGTCGCGAAGTGCCAGTTGCCGATGTAGAAGTCCACGAAGTCCACCACAAAGCCATGCCACATGCGATCAAACAGGTTGCCGAGCGCCCCGCCGATAATCAGCGCATACGCGCAGTTGGCGATTTTCTTCTGCGCACGGGTGCGGTACATCATCACCAGCAGGGCCAGCGCGATGGCAATCGCAATACCTGCGAAGAACCAGCGCTGCCAGCCGCCTTTGTCCGCCAGGAAGCTGAACGCCGCGCCGTAGTTGCGCGCGTAGTGCAGGTTCAGGAACGGAAACAGCGGCTGCGTTTCGCCCAACATAAAGTGGTTCATAATCCACTGCTTGCTGCCGAGGTCAACGATCAAAACCACAATCGTCAGCCACAGCCAGCGCAGTCCGGTTGAAAGTAACGGTTTACGCATCAGGCAAATTTACGCTCTTCGCCGTGACCGGCTACGTTGGTATAGCAGCGACCGCAGATTTCTGCGTGCTCCGGGTTCTGGCCGACATCGGTGGTGAAGTGCCAGCAGCGCGGGCATTTTTCACCGTCCGCTTTCGCCAGGCCAATTTTCAGCCCTTTGAGTTGCTCGCTGGCCTGTGCATCGGCCGGGGCCTCCGCCAGCGGTGCCACGGTGGCCGCCGACGTCAGCAGCACGAAGCGCAGTTCCGCGCCCAGGCTGTGCAGTTTCGGTGCCAGGTCGTTGTCCGCATACAGCGTGATGGCCGCTTCCAGCGAGCCGCCGAGGCGTTTGTCCGCACGGGCCTGCTCAATCACTTTGTTCACTTCGCCGCGCACTTTCAGCAGCTCAGCCCAGAAGGCGTCGCCCATCGGCTCGGCAGCGTCCAGCCCGAACAGGCCGTCGAACCACTCTTCGGTGAACACGTATTGCGCGCGTTTGCCCGGCAGGTAGCCCCAGATCTCATCCGCGGTGAAGGACATGATCGGTGCCATCCAGCGTACCAGCGCTTCCACGATGTAGTAGAGCGCAGTCTGGCAGCTGCGGCGCGCCACGCTGTCGCTTTTCGCGGTGTACTGGCGGTCTTTGATGATGTCGAGGTAGAACGACCCCATCTCCACCGAGCAGAACTGCATCAGGCGCTGCACCACTTCGTGGAAATCGTAACGGGCATACGCCTGTTCGATGTCCTGCTGGGCAGCCAGCGCACGGCCCACCGCCCAGCGGTCCAGCACCACCATCTCTTCCGGGCTGACCATGTCAGTGTCCGGGTTGAAGCCGTTCAGGTTCGCCAGCAGGAAGCGGGCGGTGTTACGGATACGGCGGTAGGAGTCCGCGGCGCGCTTCAGGATCTCATCAGACACCGCGATCTCGCCGGTGTAGTCGGTTGATGCCACCCACAGGCGCAGGATGTCGCCGCCCAGTTTGTTCATCACGTCCTGCGGGGAGACGGTGTTGCCGATGGATTTGGACATCTTGCGGCCCTGACCATCCACGGTGAAGCCGTGGGTCAGCACCTCTTTGTACGGCGCTTTGCCCTTCATCGCGGTGGAAATCATCAGCGATGACATAAACCAGCCGCGGTGCTGGTCGGAGCCTTCCAGGTACATGTCCGGCGTGTGGCCGTCAAATTCCGGGCGCGCATCCACGACAGAGAAACTGGTGGAGCCGGAGTCAAACCAGACGTCCAGCGTGTCCGGCACTTTCACGTAGTCTGCGGCGTCGTCACCCAGCAGCTCAGCCGGATCGAGATCCCACCAGGCCTGAATACCGTTCTCTTCAACGCGTTTCGCCACCTCTTCCATCAGCTCGATGGTGCGCGGGTGCAGCACTTCCGTCTCTTTATGGACGAACAGCGACATCGGCACGCCCCAGGTACGCTGGCGGGAGATACACCAGTCCGGGCGGTTGGCGACCATGTTTTCGATACGCGCCTGGCCCCAGTCCGGGATCCACTGCACGCCTTTGATTTCGCCCAGCGACTGCTTACGCAGGCCGTGCTGATCCATGCTGATGAACCATTGCGGCGTGGCGCGGAAGATGATCGGCGTTTTGTGACGCCAGCAGCACGGGTAGCTGTGGGTCAGTTTCTCAACGTGCAGCAGGGCGCCCTGCTCACGCAGCAGGTTAACGATCACATCGTTGGCTTTGAAGACGAACAGGCCGTCCAGCGCCGGGTAGGTGCCCGGCAGGTAGCAGCCGTTCGGGCCAACCGGGTTGGCGACTTCCAGGCCATATTTCTGGCCGATGACGTAGTCATCCGGGCCGTGGCCGGGTGCGGTGTGTACTGCACCGGTACCGGCGTCCAGCGTGACGTGGTCGCCCAGGATGGCCGGGACGTCAAAGCCCAGGAACGGATGCCGGAAGCGCAGCAGCTCCAGATCCGCCCCTTTGCACTCGCCCAGCACCGTCCAGTCGGTGATGCCGGCGCGCTTCATCACGCTCGCAACCAGATCGGTCGCCAGGATCAGGCAGCGCCCTTCCACCTGCACCAGTTGGTAGGCGAATTCCGGGTTCAGGGAGATGGCGCGGTTGGCCGGCATGGTCCACGGGGTGGTCGTCCAGATAACCAGCGCCACCGGGCCGTTGAACTGCGTCACGCCAAATTTCGCGGCAACGCCTGCGGCGTCGGTGGCGTTGAACATCACGTCAATCGACGGCGAGGTTTTGTCGTAATACTCCACTTCCGCTTCCGCCAGCGAAGAGCCGCAATCGGTACACCAGTGCACCGGCTTCGCGCCTTTGTGCAGGTGGCCGTTGGCGATGATTTTACCCAGCGCACGGATGATGTTGGCTTCGGTGCCGAAATCCATCGTCAGGTAAGGACGATCCCAGTCGCCCAGCACGCCGAGGCGGATGAAATCCGCTTTCTGGCCGGCAACCTGTTCAGCGGCATATTTCCGGCACGCTTCACGGAATTCTGCCGCGGTGACTTTCTCACCCGGCTTGCCGATCAGCTGCTCGACTTTCAGTTCGATCGGCAGGCCGTGGCAGTCCCAGCCCGGGACATACGGCGAGTCATAACCGGCCATCCCTTTCGACTTGATAATAATGTCTTTGAGAATTTTGTTAACCGAGTGACCAATATGAATGCTGCCGTTCGCATACGGAGGGCCGTCATGCAGGATAAAGGTTTTTTTGCCCTTTTTGGCAGCACGAATCATCCCGTACAGATCCTGCTCATACCAGCGTTGCAGCATGCCAGGCTCGCGCTTGGCGAGATCGCCGCGCATCGGGAACCCTGTTTCCGGCAAATTCAGGGTATTTTTGTAGTCACTCATCAGATTCTCGGTTCCGTTTTCGGCAAGAGAGGTTAAACCGGTGCCTTCAGCCCGAAATATTTCCGGGTAGTCACCACATCGTTGGCGATCTGCTGTTTCAATGCATCGAGTGAAGCAAACCGCTGTTCATTACGCACTTTGGCGCTCAATACTACTTCTATATGGCGCCCGTATAAGTCCATTGCAACATCCAGCAAGTGAACTTCCAGTTGCTGACGCACGCCCGACACGGTGGGGCGGGTGCCGATGTTGGCGACGCCGGGCAGCGGGGACGGCCCCAGGCCGTGCACCTGCACCGCATAGACGCCGCTGACCGGTGCCACCCGCCGTTTCAGCGGCAGGTTGGCAGTGGGGAAGCCAATGGTGCGGCCCAGGGCGTCGCCGTGTACCACCCGGCCGGAAATGCTGTAAGGATGGCCGAGCAGGCGCTCTGCCAGCCCCAGGTCATCATTTTTCAACGCGGTGCGGATGGCGGTGCTGCTGATGCGCAGGCCGCCCTCATGGAAGGTCGGCGTATTCTGTACGGTAAAGCCGTACTCCACCCCCGCCTTCTGCAACAGGGTGAAATCCCCCTGGCGGCCCGCCCCAAAGCGGAAGTCATCGCCTACGGTCAGGAACTTCACGCCCAGCTTTTCAATCAGCAACTGGGCGACAAACGCCTGGGCGCTCATGGCGGCGAAGCGCGGGTCGAACCGCACACAGAGCAGGTAATCGACCCCGGCCTCCGCCAGATAGCGGGCTTTGTCACGCAGGCGGGTCAGGCGCGCCGGTGCTTTGTCCGCCGCAAACAGCTCCAGCGGCTGCGGTTCAAACACCATCACCATCACCGGCAGCCCCAGCCGCCTGCCTTCATATTTCAACTGCTCCAGCAACGCCCGGTGGCCACGGTGCACGCCGTCAAAATTACCAATAGTGAGCACGCAACCGTGATGGCGCGCCCGAAGATTGTAAATGCCGCGAATAAGCTCCATAGCAGGCTCAAGAGAGTGGAAATCGGCGGATTATACCTTGTACAGCCGTCAAGGTTAACCCGCGATTGGGGGTTTAGTATGATGTCCTACCATACCGGAGATATGCAGGCGGTAAAATCCTTTTGCTGCCGCCTGCCGTCAGGTTGCCGGTGAGCGGCTGAATGTAAACAACCGGTTAGCCCTGTTTCTCAATCCTTTCTGCGTGCCGCGGCGAATTTTCGTGGGAAAGGCTGTATTCCCTGGGGCGAAGCTGTTAAAATCCTGCGCCATCACAACGTAACAAGTGCCGGCCGTACAAACGGCGCTTATTTGCACAAATCCATTGACAAAAGAAGGCTAAAAGGGCATATTCCTCGGCCTTTGAATTGTCCTCAATAGAATATTTTGGGAGTTGGACCTTGGCTAATATCAAATCAGCTAAGAAACGCGCCGTACAGTCAGAGAAGCGTCGCAAGCATAACGCAAGCCGTCGCTCTATGATGCGTACCTTCATCAAGAAGGTATACGCGGCTATCGCTACTGGCGATAAAGAAACTGCACTGAAAGCATTTAACGAAATGCAACCGCTTGTGGACCGTCAGGCTTCTAAAGGCCTGATCCACAAAAACAAAGCTGCGCGTCATAAGTCAAACCTGATCGCGCAAATCAACGCAATGCAATAATCGCATTACGCTGTTTGCTTTGTTAAAGAAACCGGCCTTGGCCGGTTTTTTTACGTCTGCGTTACCTTGAAAAACCGGCTCACGCCGGTTTTTTTATTTCTGCCACCGCAACGCCGGGCTTATGGCATCGGCGAGGAGACGTCAGCCAGCCGCTCGTCCTGCGGGTCGCGGTGGCTGAACAGCCCGGAGAAATCCGTGTGGCAGATGCGCTGCACTGCCGGGTGCTGAATCATCCGCTCGGCGAAAATCACGTGATACTCCTCTTTCACCGAATCGACCTGCCCCAGCTGATGCACCTGCATCATGCCCTGCATGTCCGCCGCATACAGCGCCGGTGCCACAAAAATGGCATTGTTACGCCGGCCAAATGCCGCCATCAGTGCCGCATCATCAAACTCACCCAGGATTTCCGGCTGGATGCCCTGCGAGCTGAACCAGTTGAGCAACGTGCGCCCAAGCATCGAACGGCGGCCGGGGATCAACAGCTTACGGTGCCGCAGGCAGTCCGGGAAGGGCTGGGGCGGCAGCGGTGCCGCGCAATAGAAGCCCACTGCGCACTCCCCCAGCTTCAGGGAAAACAGCCCCGCCTGCTGGCTGGAATCCACCGTACAATCCGACAGGATCATGTCGAGTTTGTGCTGGCTCAGCTGCTCCAGCAGCAATTCATGGGTTGATTCATAACAGCGCAGGTGAATCTGGCCCTCCTCCGCCACCGCCGTTTCCAGCACCCGGCTGACCAGCCGCTTGGAGAGCGCATCCGCCACGCCGACATCAAACAGCAGGCTCGACTCTTTGCGGTAGTTGACGATATCCAGCATCTCCTGGCTGAGCATAAACATCTTGTCCGCATAGCGGAACACCAGTTGCCCCAGTTCAGACGGCACCAGCCCGCGCCCCTGCCGTTTGAACAGTTTGCCGTTCAGCCGCTCTTCCAGTGCTTTGATCTGGCCGGTGATGGTCTGGGGGGTCAGAAACAGTGCCTCCGCCGCCCCGGCCACCGACCCGGCTTTGCAGACATGCCAGAAATAGTAGAGATGGTTAAAGTTAAGATGAGACATACGCATGATAAAGCCTCACAACCGGCAGACGTTCCTGTCTGCCGGATAATGCCCGGATCAGGCGGGGCGTTTGGCCGGCAGTACCCGGCTCAGGGCCAGGTAACCGAAGCAGGCTGCCAGCAGGGAACCGCTCAGGATGCCCAGTTTGGCATAGTTAATCAGCGCCGGGTCATCATGGCCGAATGCCAGCCCGGCAATAAAGATAGACATGGTAAAGCCGATGCCGCACAGCACGGACACCGCGCCGATATGTTTGAACGTCGTGTTATCCGGCAGCCGGGCTATGCCGCTTTTCACCGCCAGCCAGCAGATCAGGGAGATCCCCAGCGGCTTACCGATAAACAGCCCGGCGATGATGCCGAGCGGCAAATCAGACAGCAGCCCCCCCATCGACACTTCACCCAGGTAGATCCCGGCATTGGCAAACGCAAACAGCGGCAGGATCAGGCGGGCGACCCACGGGTGCAACTGGTGCTCCAGCTCGCGCAGCGGGGAGAATTTGTGGCCGCGGTTAAGCGGGATCAGGAAGCCGGTAATCACGCCCGCCAGGGTGGCGTGGATGCCTGACTGTAGAATAAAGATCCACAAAACTGCCCCCAGCAGCAGATAGAGTGTGCGCGCATTAACGCCGCGCCGGTTCATCACCGCCATTACCAGAATGGTCGCTGCCGCCCCGGCCAGTGCAGTCAGGGAGAGATGGGAGGTGTAGAACAGGGCAATAATCACGATCGCCCCGAGATCGTCGATGATCGCCAGCGCCAGCAAAAAGGCTTTCAGGCTGGCAGGGACGCGGCTGCCGAGCAGCGCCATCACGCCGACGGCAAAGGCAATGTCGGTGGCGGCCGGGATGGCCCAGCCCACACGTGTGACCTCATCCGCGGCGTTAAACAACAGGTAAATCAGGGATGGCGCAATCATGCCGCCCAACGCGGCAATCACCGGGAAAATGGCTTTATTCCAGCCCGCCAGCGCTCCTTCCATCAATTCACGTTTAACTTCCATCCCGACCAGCAGGAAGAAGATCGCCATCAGGGCATCATTAATCCACCAGAGTGATGAATGGCTGAGATCAACACCGCCCAGATGCAGCGGCAACGGGGTGTTGATCAGCCATAAATAGGTATCATGCAGCGGCGAGTTTGCCATGATGAGCGCGATAATGGCCGCCACGATCAGCACAATGCCGCCGGAGGCTTCCATATTGAAGAAATGCCTGATGGTGTTACGCACGAGTGCCATCCTTTATATTTATGATCAGGTTGAACCAGGAGCCTAGAGGTTACGCATTTCAACTCATCGTTAAAAGCAGCTTTTTAGACAACTTTGATTCGGGATAAACGAATTGAACAAATAAATAAAAGGCGGGCGGAACAAAATGTTAAGTAAAAAAAACCAGATGACGTGTCATCTGGTTTTGTTAAGTAAGGTGCGCTTTTACGCAGCCGTCTTTTTAATCCGCTGTTTGAAACAAGCAGCGCCGCAGGTTAGCGGGTCAAATCGTCGAAGAACTTTTTCACGCCGTCGAAGAAGGATTTCGACCGCGGGCTGTTGTTCTCACCCGACGGGCCACCGAGGCTGTCTTCCAGCTCACGCAGCAGCTGTTTCTGTTTTTCGCTCAGGTTGACCGGCGTCTCGACCACCACGCGGCACAGCAGGTCACCCTGCGCCCCGCCACGGACCGATTTCACGCCTTTGCCGCGCATACGGAACAGTTTACCGGTCTGCGTTTCTGTCGGCACTTTCAGCTTCACGCGGCCATCCAGGGTCGGGACTTCAATTTCCCCGCCCAGGGCTGCCATCGCAAAGTTGATCGGCACTTCACAGTAGAGGTTATTGCCTTCACGCTCGAAGATCGGGTGGGCTTTCACCTGCACCTGAACGTAGAGATCGCCTGCCGGTGCACCGTGCTCCCCGGCTTCGCCCTCACCCGCCAGGCGGATGCGGTCACCGGTGTCCACGCCGGCCGGGATTTTCACCGACAGCGTTTTGGATTTCTCTACCCGGCCGTGGCCGTGGCAGGTGTTGCACGGGTCTTTAATGATCTGGCCACGCCCCTGACAGTGCGGACATGCCTGCTGCACCGTGAAGAAGCCCTGGCGCATCTGCACCTGACCGGCACCATGACAGGTTGGGCAGGTGACCGGGGAGCTGCCCGGTTTCGCGCCGCTGCCGTGGCAGATGTCACACTCTTCCAGCGTCGGGATGCGGATCTCTTTGGTGACGCCGCGAACGGCCTCTTCCAGCGTCAGCTCCATGTTATAGCGCAGGTCAGAGCCACGGCTGGCACGCTGACGGCGGCCGCCGCCAAAGATGTCGCCGAACACGTCGCCGAAGATGTCGCTGAAGTCTGCACCGCCGCCACCGAAGCCGCCGCCGCCGCCCATGCCGCCCTGTTCAAAGGCTGCATGGCCGTACTGATCGTAGGCCGCACGCTTCTGGGCGTCCGTCAGGATCTCGTACGCTTCTTTGATCTCTTTGAATTTGGCTTCCGACTCTTTATCACCCTGATTACGGTCCGGGTGGTATTTCATCGCCAGGCGTTTATAGGCCTTTTTGATCTCACGCTCTTCCGCTGTTTTGGAAACGCCTAAAATCTCGTAATAGTCTTTCTTCGCCATTCTGTTGTCCTGCCCTCAACATGCGTGCACGGGCGTAGAGTTTCCCCGACGCCCGTGCCTGGTTATCAGCAGCAGGGTGATATTCCTGGTTTCCCCGGCCTCACCGCTGCTGTGCCCGCTTAAGGGCGATTATTTTTTGTCTTTAACTTCTTCGAATTCAGCGTCGACAACGTCATCTTCTTTCTTGGCACCGTCAGTTGGCTGGCCTTCAGCCGCACCGGCCTGAGCCTGAGCCACTTCCAGCAGCTTGCCGGAAACCTGCACCAGCGCCTGGATTTTCGCTTCGATGTCTGCTTTGTCTTCGCCTTTCAGCGCGGCTTCCAGATCTTTCAGCGCGGCGTCGATCGGTGCTTTGTCGTCAGCAGAGAGTTTGTCACCGGCTTCTTCCAGCTGTTTACGGGTGCTGTGCACCAGATGGTCAGCCTGGTTGCGGGTCTGAACCAGTTCTTCGAACTTACGGTCAGACTCGGCGTTGGCTTCCGCCTCACGCACCATTTTCTGCACTTCTTCATCGCTCAGGCCGGAAGAGGCTTTGATGGTGATCTTCTGCTCGCGACCGGTGTTTTTGTCTTTCGCCGACACATGCAGGATACCGTCCGCATCGATGTCGAAGGTCACTTCGATCTGTGACATGCCGCGCGGTGCCGGCTGGATGCCGTCCAGGTTGAACTGGCCCAGGGACTTGTTGTCCGCGGCACGTTTACGCTCACCCTGCAGCACGTGGATGGTCACGGCGGACTGGTTGTCTTCCGCAGTCGAGAACACCTGGCTGTGCTTGGTCGGGATCGTGGTGTTTTTGGTGATAAGCGGAGTCATCACGCCGCCCATGGTTTCGATACCCAGGGAGAGCGGGGTCACGTCCAGCAGCAGCACGTCTTTCACGTCACCGCTCAGCACGCCGCCCTGAACCGCAGCACCGATGGCCACTGCTTCGTCCGGGTTAACGTCTTTACGCGGCTCTTTGCCGAAGAAGTCTGCCACTTTTTTCTGCACCATCGGCATACGGGTCTGACCGCCGACCAGGATCACGTCGTTGATCTCGGACACAGACAGGCCGGCATCCTGCAGGGCCACTTTCAGCGGCTCAATGGAGCGTGCAACCAGATCTTCTACCAGCGACTCGAGTTTGGCACGGGTCACTTTGATGTTCATGTGTTTCGGACCGGTTGCGTCTGCGGTGATGTACGGCAGGTTCACGTCGGTCTGTTGTGCAGAGGAAAGCTCGATTTTCGCTTTTTCTGCTGCTTCTTTCAGGCGCTGCATCGCCAGCGGATCGTTGCGCAGGTCAATGCCCTGCTCTTTTTTGAACTCATCCACCAGGTAGTTGATCATACGGCTGTCGAAGTCTTCACCACCCAGGTGGGTATCACCGTTGGTTGCCAGTACTTCGAAGGTTTTTTCGCCGTCAACGTCATCGATTTCGATGATGGAGATATCGAAAGTACCGCCACCCAGGTCATAAACTGCGATGGTGCGGTTGCCCGCGCCTTTGTCCATGCCGTATGCCAGTGCGGCAGCAGTCGGTTCGTTGATGATACGTTTGACTTCCAGACCTGCGATACGGCCGGCGTCTTTGGTCGCCTGACGCTGTGCATCGTTGAAGTAGGCCGGAACGGTGATAACGGCTTCAGTGACCGGCTCGCCCAGGTAGTCTTCTGCCGTTTTCTTCATTTTTTTCAGCACTTCAGCAGAGATCTGCGGCGGTGCGATTTTCTGGCCTTTTACGTCGATCCAGGCGTCACCGTTGTCTGCGCTGATGATCTGGTAAGGCATGATGCCTTTGTCGCGCTGGACTTCTTCGTCCTGGAAGCGACGGCCGATCAGGCGCTTGATCGCAAACAGGGTGTTTTGCGGGTTAGTGACAGCCTGACGTTTAGCCGGTTGACCTACCAGGGTCTCACCGTCCTGCGCATAAGCAATGATAGAAGGCGTGGTACGGTCGCCTTCGCTGTTCTCCAGCACGCGAGCCTGAGTGCCGTCCATGATTGCCACACAAGAGTTGGTTGTACCCAGGTCGATACCAATAATTTTGCCCATCTAAACGTCTCCACTAAATATTCATATTCGATCAGGTTGCTAATAGATATGCGGGCGGTTTTTTGCTTTTCAACGCCCGATATGTCCGGCTTGCCCGCGATTAGCAACTGCGGTTGCAAATAAGATGGGGCCAAGCGCGACGGCATCAAGGGGCAGAGATGAAAAAAAAATGCGTTTTCTTCCTTTCCGGATCAATGTTTGCCCATTTGCCGCTGATTATGATGGCGCGCCCTGCACCGTGAAGAAGGTTATCGGGGCATTTTTCCCGTTTTCAAATCCGGCCACTTACTCTTTTGTGATGCAGAGGACCTATGCACACCACGCACTACGCCAACCCCGCGCCCCTTGGGCTGATGGGCTTTGGTATGACCACGATCCTGCTTAATCTCCATAACGCGGGCTTTTGCGACCTGACGGCCGTTGTCCTGAGTATGGGGCTGTTTTTTGGCGGCCTGGCACAGATCCTCGCCGGGCTGTTGGAATTCAAAAAAGGCAACACCTTCGGCATGACCGCCTTTACCTCGTACGGCGCGTTCTGGCTCAGCCTGGTCGGGATTTTACTGCTGCCGCAACTGGGCCTGGCCCAGGCCAGTGACGGCGAAACGCTGGGCGGTTATCTGGCGCTGTGGGGCGTTTTTACCCTGTTTATGTTTTTCGGCACGCTGCGCGCCAACCGGGTGATGCAGTTTGTTTTCGCCAGCCTGGCGCTGCTGTTTGCGCTGCTGGCTGTGGGTAATCTCACCGGCAATGCCGGGCTGCTGCGCATTGCCGGGTTTGAAGGCATCGTCTGCGGTGCGAGCGCCATCTACCTGGCGATGGCGGAAGTGCTGAAAGAGCAGTTCGGGCGCACGGTGTTGCCGATTGGTGAAGCGGCCTGAATAAAACATCGGCGTAAATAATAGAGGAATAAAAAAGCCCTGTCTGACAGGGCTTTTTCTTTGTATTTTTTCTTTTACTGCGCGCTTATCGCTCCGGCGCCAGCGCGATTTTTTGTGCGCCTTCTGATGAGCGCCGGTTCAGCACCAGCCCTACCCCCACCCCTATCGCGGCCAGCGCCAGCACATAATAGGCCGGTGCCATCGGCGTCAGGGTCATCAGCAGGGTAACGCAAATGGGGGTCAGCCCGCCAAAAATCGCGTAGGCCACATTATACGAGAAAGAGATGCCGGTAAAACGCACCGCAGCCGGGAAGGCCCGCACCATCACATACGGCACCGCGCCCACCACCCCGACGCTGAACCCGGCCAGGGTATAGGCGGCGAACAGGGTCGGCGCATCCGCCGAGGCGAGATGGTAAAACGCCCAGCAACCGCCGCCCAGCAGCAGGGAGCCGCCGATCAGCGTCTTGCCGCCGCCGATGCGGTCCGCCAGCATCCCGCTCACCACACAGCCCACCAGCAACGCCACCGTCGCCAGGCAGTTGGCCTGCAACGCCAGCGCCGCCGGGACGCCCAGCTGTTTTTGCAGGTAGGTCGGCGTCATCAGGATCACCACCACGATGCCGGCCGAGAGCAGCCAGGTCACCAGCATACTGATCACCAGGCCGCGCTTATGGGCCGTCAGCACCGTTTTCAGCGGCAACTGTTGCGCCAGCGTTTTGCGTTGCTGCATCTCCGTGAAGACCGGTGTCTCTTTCAACCAGCGGCGCAGGTACATGGCGCCAAGGCCGAACAGGCCACCGAGGAAGAACGGAATGCGCCAGCCGCCCTGCGCCAGCGCCTGGGGCGTCAGCCAGGTGTTCAGCAAGGCGGCGACCAGCGACCCTAATAAAATCCCGGCGGTCAGCCCGGCCGTCAGGGTGCCGCAGGCAAAACCAGTGCGCCGATCCGGCACATGTTCCGCTACAAACACCCAGGCCCCCGGCACCTCGCCGCCGATCGCCGCGCCCTGCAACATCCGCAGTAACAGCAGCAGCAACGGCGCAGCAATGCCGATGGAGGCATAGGTCGGCAACAGCCCCATCGCCAATGTCGGCAGCGCCATCAGCAGGATGCTCAGGCTGAACATCTTCTTACGGCCGGCTTTGTCGCCAAAGTGCGCCATGATGATGCCGCCCAACGGGCGCGCCAGATAGCCGGCAGCGAAAATGCCGAACGTCTGCACTAACCGCAGCCACTCCGGCATCTGCGCTGGAAAGAACAGGTCGCCGATAACAGCCGCAAAGTAAACGAAGATAATGAAATCGTAGAACTCCAGCGCACCGCCCAGGGCGGCCAGGGAGAGGGTTTTGAAATCTTGCCGGTTCAGGCGGGAGGTAGCGTCAGGGATCATAATTAACCACGCGAATCAGGGGTAAAGAGTGCCGATTGTCTGTAAAGTTAACATGACTATATCGGCAATTTATTTACACACCAGCGCTGAGGCAGCTTATGACAGAAAAGCCTGAACTTTAGTTATTTGTTTCGCGGATGGCACTTTTAGGGCGGAAAGCTGCTGTCACCTGGGGGTTGGTCTCCACGTACGGCCCGTCCAGCAACTGGATACAATATGGGACACTGGCGAAGATGCCGTGTACAACTACCTTTCCACTTTCATCTTTCAGCCCTTCCAGCGTCTCCTGAATCGACTTCGGCTGGCCGGGCAGGTTAATGATTAACGCCTGTTTGCGGATCACCGCCACCTGGCGGGACAAAATAGCCGTCGGCACAAAATTCAGGCTGATCTGGCGCATCTGTTCGCCAAAGCCCGGCATTTCGCGGTCAGCTACCGCCAGCGTCGCGTCCGGCGTGACGTCCCGGCGGGCCGGGCCGGTGCCGCCGGTGGTCAGCACCAGGTGGCAGCCGCTCTCATCCACCAGCTCGCACAGGGTCTGCTCAATCAGCGTCTGCTCGTCCGGGATCAGGCGGGTTTCCACCACAAACGGCGAGGTCAGCGCCGTCGCCAGCCATGCCTGTAAAGCGGGAATGCCCTTATCCTGATAAACCCCGCTGGAGGCGCGGTCGGACACCGACACCAGACCAATGCGTAATGTATTCATACTCCACCTTTCCACACATGCTTCATTATGCGCTTTAGTATACGAATTCTGCCCCGGCTGCGATCCTTCCGGCATAAAAAAAGGCGGCCGGAGCCGCCTTTTCTGCGCCTTGTTCCGCCTTACAGCAGATCAGCGATCATTTTTTCCAGCTTTTCCTGATCCGCCGCGAATTTGCGGATGCCGTCGGTGAGTTTTTCCACGGCCATCGGGTCACTGTTGTGCTGCCAGTAGAATTCAGACTCGGTCAGCGGTTGCGGACGATCTTTAATCTCACCGGTATAGGAGAGTTTACGCTCCAGTGTGCCTTCGCTTTCCGCCAGCTCTTTCAGCAGGGCCGGGGCGATGGTCAGGCGGTCACACCCGGCCAGCTCAATGATTTCACCGATATTACGGAAGCTGGCACCCATCACCACGGTGTCGTAGCCATGCTCTTTGTAATATTTGTAGATCTCGGTAACGGACACCACGCCCGGATCTTCGTGGGATTCGAACTCTTTTTTCTCGCCGTTGGCTTTGTACCAGTCGAGGATACGGCCCACGAACGGGGAGATCAGGTACGCACCGGCTTCGGCACAGGCACGCGCCTGGGCGAAGGAGAACAGCAGCGTCAGGTTACAGTTGATCCCGGCTTTTTCCAGTTGCTCCGCAGCACGGATGCCCTGCCAGGTCGAGGCCAGTTTGATCAGGATACGATCGTTGCTGATCCCGGCGTCGTTGTAGAGTTTCATCAGGCGCTTGGCCTTGGCGACGCTCGCCTCGGTGTCATAGGAGAGGCGCGCATCCACTTCCGTGGAGATACGGCCTGGGATCAGCTTCAGGATTTCGAGGCCGATGTTTACGGCCAGCTTGTCAGAGGCATCCATGATTTGCTGATCGTGATCGTTGCTCTGGTCACGCGCCCAGGCAATGGCTTCTTCAATCAGTTTGCGGTATTCAGGGATTTGGGCGGCGTTCAGAATCAGGGAAGGGTTGGTGGTGGCATCTTGCGGCTGATAAAGTTTCATCGCTGCGATGTCGCCGGTATCCGCAACCACGGTCGTCAGCTGGCGCAGGGCAGTCAGTTTATTGGTCATGTTGGCATTTCTCATAGGATGGGTATTCATGGAGGCCGGGCGGCCTGGCCGTTGCCTGATAATAACATGCAACCGAAGCCGCGCAAGGCACGATCTGGGCGAAAACCTTACCGATTCCCACACACCTTCCGCCTGCAAAAATGACGCTGCAATTCAACCAGATCGGGCCAATCGTTCTGACAGGCAGCGCCGTGCAGTTCGTGGTAAAGTCGCGGTGGATGTCAGGTTTATACCGGTGCCCGGTTAACATCATGACCGGGCCGCGCGTGTGCCCCCCGCAATGAGGCCCTTCATGACAGAATTGCTGGATTTTCTTAACGCCCTGCTTTGGGATTCGATCCTGATTTACCTGCTGATCGGTGCCGGTCTCTATTTTATCTACCGCACCGGCGGCCTGCCGCTGCGCCACCTGCCGGAGATGTTCCGCGTGCTGACGCAACGCCGCGCCCACCCGCCGGGCAGCCTCTCTGCCTGGCAGGCGCTGTGCCTCAGCCTCGCGGGGCGCGTCGGGGCCGGTAATCTCGCCGGGGTGGCGGTGGCCATCAATACCGGCGGGCCGGGGGCAATTTTCTGGATGTGGGTAATAAGCTGGCTGAGCATGATCACCGCGCTGGTGGAGAGCACGCTGGGCCAACTCTATAAAACCCGTGACAGCCACGGGCAACTGCGCGGCGGCCCGGCCTGTTATATGGAAAAAGGACTGGGAATGCGCTGGATGGGGGTGGTGTTTGCCCTGCTGCTGATCTTTGCCTTTGGCTTCGCGTTTAATACCTTACAGGCAGGCACCATGGCGGTGGTGAACCGTTATGCGCTGAATTGCCCGCCGCTGGTGCTGGCGCTGGGCCTGTTGCTGCCCGGCGGCCTGGTGCTGTCGGGCGGGCTGCCGCGGATTGCCCGCTGTTGCGCCCTGCTGGTGCCGCTGCTCCTGCTGCTCTACCTGGCCCTGACCCTCTGGACGATGGCGACCCACCTCGCGGCATTGCCGCAGGTGTTCGCGGCCATTTTCCGCGGGGCGTTCGGCGCAGAACAGGCCGCAGGCGGCGCGATGGGTTACGGTATGTCACAGGCGATGACCCAGGGCGCCCAGCGCGGGATGTTCTCGAATGAGGCCGGGCTGGGGACCGTGCCGAATGCCGCGGCCTCGGCCCGCCCGACGCCGTTGCACCCGGTTTCCCAGGGGTATATGCAGATGCTCGGCGTGGTGGTGGACACCCTGATGATCTCCAGCGCCACGGCGATGATCATGCTGCTGGCCGGTACGCCCGGCCGCGCCCACCCGGCGCAGGGTGTGACCTTAACGCCGGAAGCCTTTGCGGCATTTTCCGGGCTGTGGGGCGGCCCGCTGGTGACGCTGGTGGTGTTTCTGTTCGCCTTCACCGCCATGCTGGCCAACTATGCCTATGCCGAAAATAACCTGCTGTTCCTGACCCGCCACCGCCCGGTTGGCCTGGTGCTGTTGCGCGTGCTGGTGCTGTTGGCGGCGGCGGCAGGTATCCTCTGGGATATCAGCTGGCTCTACCCGCTGGCGACCATCGCCACGGCGCTGATGACCCTCACCAACCTCACGGCGCTGCTGCTGCTGTCCGGGGTGGCGTTTACCCTCATCAAAGATTATCACCGCCAGCGCCAGATTGGCCGGGAGCCGGTGTTTAATGCCGCCCACTTCCCGGCGCTGCAAAAACAGCTTTCGCCCGGCATCTGGGAGCGCGAACGCTGAGACGGCGCGCCCTATCAAACTCATCGCCCCTTTTTACGCGGGCATTTGGTAGAGTAGCGCCAGGAAAACAGAGGACTGCCCGTTATGTTGATGATTATCTCCCCCGCCAAAACGCTGGATTATGAAAGCCCGCTGGCGACCACCCACTATACCCAACCGGCACTGCTGGACCACAGCCAGGCGCTGATCGAACGCTGCCGGGCGCTCACCCCGGCCCAGATCGCCAGCCTGATGAGCATCAGCGACAAGCTCGCTGACCTCAACGCCGGCCGTTTCCAGAACTGGACGCCGGATTTCACGCCGGACAATGCGCGCCAGGCGCTGCTGGCGTTCAAAGGCGATGTCTATACCGGGCTGGAAGCGCACACCTTCAGCGAACAGGATTTCAGCTTTGCCCAGCAACATCTGCGGATGCTGTCCGGCCTGTATGGCCTGCTGCGCCCGCTGGATCTGATGCAGCCTTACCGGCTGGAAATGGGCACGAAACTGGACACGCCGCGCGGCAAGGATCTCTACGCCTTCTGGGGGGAAATCATCACCACGGCGCTGAATGAGGCGGTGGCGGCGCAAGGGGATAATGTGGTGGTGAACCTGGCCTCGGATGAGTACTTCCGCGCCGTGAAACCGAAACAGCTTCAGGCCGAGATCGTGAAGCCGGTGTTCCTGGACGAGAAAAACGGCAGTTATAAAGTCATCAGCTTCTATGCCAAAAAGGCGCGCGGGCTGATGAGCCGCTTTATCATTACCCGGCGGCTGACGCAGCCGGAACAGCTTAAAGCGTTTGACCTGGAAGGCTACCGTTTAGACGAGGCGCGCTCGCAGGGCAACGAGTATGTCTTTACCCGCGCCCAGCCGTAACCCGGCCCGGCGGTATAAAAGAAAAAGCCGGGCGAATGCCCGGCTGGAGAAGTACAGATAACAATGCGTACCGATCAGTAGGTGCCTTTCGCCACCCACGGGCGGCCGGAGCCGGTGCCGCGTTCGGTCCCCGGTTCGTCGCCCTGCGTCCACCAGGAGGCCTGGTAGTTGGTGCCTTTCCAGCTGACGGTTTCGCCACCGCTGTACGCTTTGGTTTTGTCCCACAGCGGGTTGGGCGTGTCCTCTGCCGGTGCAGCAGGTTCTTCCGGTTCTTCCGCCGGGATCTCCTCTTCTTCATACTCCTCGTCAGGGTACGCCTCTTCCCCTGCGGCAATGACCGTCAGCACAAAGGTCTCCAGCGTTGAGCTGGCGTTTTTGCTGTCCGTCACTTCCAGCGAGAAGGTGAAGCTGGCTTCGCTGACGACATCCGGGACGATGAATTCAATGTCAGAGGCGGTTTTGTCCGTCACGTAAATCGCCGCCGGTACCGTCCACAGGTACGTGATTTCATCATCATCCGGATCATGGGAACCCACACCATTCAGGCGCACTTTTGACCCGCCCACAACCTGAAGATCAATCGCCGCCACCGGCGCACGGTTCTCAGCACCCGGTTCTTCTTCTTCCGGTGCCGGTTCATCCGGCACGGTGCCGCTGACGTTGATGCCTTCGAAATAGAACGGAGACATATCAATCACTTTTTTGCTGATGCTGCACCCCAGGCCTTCACGCGCCGCGTTAACCAGCACGCCGTTATCCTGGTCGATAGTCCAGGTAAACAGGGCACCCAGCCCTTTCTGTGCCACGTATTCCCCTTTGGCTTTGACGGAGCGCGGGGTTTCGCATGACATATAGAGCTTGGTTTCCGGGTTATACAGGTAATCGGCATCTGCCACCTGGTCGGTGTAGACGTTGAAGCCGTTGCGCCCTTTCTGGTTTTCCAGATCGATGTAGTTCTTGATCAGGTCATACCATTCAGTGGTGCCGCTCTCAAAGGTACCGGTGGTTTTTTCGCCTTCGGTAGGCTTATAGGTGCCTTTCAGCGGGGAGAAACTTTCGATCTCGGTATTCTGGCCGTTACGGGTATAAGCGGCATAGCCGACGTTGATGCGATCGGGTGCCACGCCTTGTGCAATCAGGTAATCCACTGCGGTATCCACGCCCCAGCCGTCTTTTTCCAGCGCATGGAGGTTGGTATGGTGGGCGAGCGTTTCTGCCCAGGGTGTACCGAAGAAGTCATAGGTCATGACGTTAAGGCCGTACAGGCCGGCCTCCAGCAGGCCTTTGATGTTGCTGTGCTCCAGCGTGCTGGGCACCGCCGAGCAGGCGATACTGATTTTGATGTCTTTACGGTTAATCGCCGCAAACTCTTTTGTCAGTTCGGCAATCAGCAGCGCATAGTTTGCGCCGTCTTCCGGGCCGTGCGGGTTGTTGTTCCCGATATTGTTCGGGTACTCCCAGTCAAGGTCTACCTCACTGAACATCGGGAAGCGTTTGAACAGGCCGGCGGTGCTTTTGGCAAAGGCACTGCGGCCTTCGGCGGTTTTCGCCATATTGTGGAACCCGTTACTCAGCGTCCAGCCACCGATACTCAAAGACAGCACCAGGTTATGCCCCTGCGCCTTGGCTTTTTTCTGCAGATCGCGCAGCCCGCCGACAACCCCTTTGGCGTTGGCCTGGGTCAGTGAGGAAAGAGAAAGTTCTACCCAGCCCGGATTATCCAGCCCGCAGTTGGTGGATGACGCGAAATCACCCCACGGGTCAAGGAAGGTGACTTCATTGTCTTTTTTATTGGCCTGCTGTGCCGCATTCGCCACGGTCTGTTGCTTTTCACCCTGATCGCCAACAATACCGATAAAACCTAAAATAATTTTGTCATAGGCGGTCGGGGAAACATTTGCCAGGTCATACCCACGTCCGCGCGCTTCAATCCCGGCGGAGCCACCACTCTGTAAGCGGCCGTCATACTGTGACCAGTCAGTGTAATAACCAAATACTTTAGGTTTATTCGCGGTGTTATATTTATTGTAAACGGGTTTAGTCACCCTGGCAGAGGTGGTGCTGTATTTAATCGTTTCGGTTGCGGGATCAAAACCATCCATCTTATAGGACTGCTCTGACAGATCGTCAGTTTGAATAAGTTTACTTGTCGCCATTTTATTTACCTTATGTAGTGTGAGAAAACATCAAACAGCCTTGCGCTGTGGACGTTATTTTTCGCTCTGCACGCCACGAAAACAAATCACACCACATCAAAATTATTATGTGAACAATCACTCACCCAGATAATAAAGTTTCCCACATGTATTGAGAAAAGAAAAACCCGCTCACCTTCATTGTCAGGCCGCGCTTCCCCGACATCATTTACCTATCTCTGCCGAAGGAAACATTAATTTTCCTGTTCTTAGCCTGACATATTATGTTACGTCCAAATACATAATTATCGCGATAAATCCGGCTCAAAAAATATAATTTGAGTAAAACTCAAAAGGGTATTTAGTAAAACTAAAAAAGGGTGGTTTTTATTGAAGTGCTCCACAGAATAAAATAAACGACAATGTTTTAGCCATCTCAGAACTAGATTATTGTGCAAACGCAATTACGCTTTTAAAAGTCCATCCGTTCCTGCAATGAACGCAACACATAAGAGAGCTTAATATGATGAGCAACTATCTTCTGAATAAGATGTGTATTTTCAATGAGAATGCTAAAGAACTGAAATTAGTGGACAGTGATGTCATTATAAAGCTCACGTCCATGCGGGCACGTTGCCTCAGCTATATCATTGAACATGCCAATGAAGACGTGATTGAAAAATCCTCGCTTTCACAGGCGCTCTGGGGGAAACGCAGCCAATTTGCCAGCGATGCCAGTCTGACCCAAACCCTCTATTTAATCCGGAAAGATCTCAAGACCCTGGGGCTGGATGACTTTTTTATTACCGTTCCGCGCTCTGGTATCCGGGTTAATGATACAGTGCAGATAGAGAAATTAGAGAAGGCGCCGGAGATCGTCTATCCGCGCAAAGGACTTTATCTCACTGGGGGTGCCTTAATTCTGTTTTTAATTGCGGTAGGCACCCTTTTCTTCCTCTATTAGTCGTTATAAACAAGGGGAAACCTTATGTTTACTAATCCTGTTATTAATAGCATCATAGAAAAAGAAGGACATTATGTTGATCACCCTCATGATAAGGGTGGGCCGACATGCTGGGGCATTACGGAAGACGTCGCCCGTAAGCATGGTTACAGGGGGGCGATGAAAGATCTCCCTAAAGAAAAAGCCTATAGTATTCTGGAGGATGACTACTGGCGAACACCGAAGTTTGACAAGGTGCATGACCTGGCGCCGATCCTGGCCCTGGAGCTGTGTGATACCGGTACGAATGTCGGCACCGTTCTTCCGGTGAAATGGTTGCAGCGCTGGCTGAATGCCTTTAATAACCAACAAAAATATTATCCTGATATTGTTGTCGACGGCCTGTTAGGCCCAAAATCATTCTCTTCCCTTGAGAGCTTCCTGAAAAAAAGGAATCCGCATGGTGAGAATGTTTTGATAACCTCTTTGAATTGCAGTCAGGGAAATTACTATCTGGAATTGGTGGAGAAAAGGGAGAAGAACGAAACGTTCATTTATGGCTGGATGAGTACACGCGTAGCATTAATCTGACTGAGATAAAAAGGAGAACGTCCTGTTCTCCTTTTTAGTCTTTTAGGCTGCATTTGCTTACTTAATCACGACCGCATTCCCCCCCAGGATATTTTTAATGCGCTCCCCGGCGACGGTTAACAGCGTACCGGAAAAGGCCCCGCCCAGCCCGGCCATCATGATAATCATATGTGAGCTTAATCCCCGCTCCAGCCCCAGCACACTCAGAATAAAGCCACTGAAGCAGGAGATAACCACCTGCGCAATACAACGGCGCGCCAGGTTCTCTTTGGACAAGCCATCTTTTTGCAGCAGTACGCGGATAATACCGCCCCAGGAGGCCATAATAAGAATGACCAGCAGTAATTCAAATTCCATAAAAGCAAAGTTTTCTACCATTGTTGCGTTCATAACCGATACCTCATTGAGTCATTAAAAAGGAGTTGTCTTGCTGGGGTGCATTTTAGGACCCGGCACCTGGGCCGGCAAATCACGCTGCCTCTCGTTTTCTATGTGACGTGTGTATAAAAATAATTATCTGTGAGCCTGAGCCGGGTTCAACATGTGATTAACTAGAGAAGTCATTACTCTCGTATTTCTTAACAAGTGGGTAAAAGAGAAATATTTAAGGAGGGCTTAAATCAATATTAAATGGCTTTTAATTTAGTAAGCAAGCTTTCAATCGTTGAATGGTAAGCGGAATTAACATAATGGCTGGCATACACATTAACCGGATAAGGCTCTAATTCCGGAGGAAGCGACAGTGTCGCCAGCTTCTTTTTTTCTTTATCTATCAAAAAACGGGCAATATCCTCAGGGACAATCGCAATCATATCACTCTTTTCAATCGCATTAATAATTCCGCTAAAACTGTTGGACCGATAAGCAATTTTACGCTTTCCCCGAAACTCATGGTTAATATGCATAAGCCTGCCTAATAAAGTGGTGTCCATATCGGAGATTTCCCCATTCATGCCTGCATGAGGCAGGGCATAATAATTTGCCAGGGTGATCCCCTCATTGGCGGCCAGCAGGTGATCTGAGCGGCAAATGGCGACAAACTTTTGCAGGCTATTTATTTTCTCCGATATTATTGACTCGTGAACGAGTGGCAAAAATGTTAACGCCAGATCACTTTTATTCTGTAACAGGCTATCGGTTAATTCAAACTCGTCCTGGTTTATCAGGGTATAAAAAACGATATTGTTTATCTGTAAATAGCCCATCTCAATTAATTGTGAGACGTAGTAAGCCTCGGTAAAATCTGATCCGGTTATCCGCAAAAATTCTAAATGACTCTCCTCCTTTTGATAGACTTCAATTATATTATCAACTATATCAATAGCTTGCCTGAAGGAACGGTTAATTTCCAATGCTGACGGGGTGGGCTTGAGTCCGGTGCCGGTTCTAATGAACAACTCCTGACCAAAATGCTTTTGCAGGCGGCTCAGAGAAAGGCTCACGGCGGAAGTGGAAAGGTTCAAACGCTTTGCGGCTTTAGACGCGCTCCCTGCGGCGATCACCTCATCCATAATTCGGATAAGGTTGTAGTCGAATAACGGGGAACGTCTTTCTTTCATTGCTGCCTCATGAGCGTTTTAGGCACGTTATCACTTTAGATATCGCTACATCCCTCTCCGGGTAAAATAACTTAGCCTAACTCACCTAAAAAGATTTAAAATTGAGAAGTTTGCGGCAGGCGAAGTTGGATAATTTTTATGTATAAAAAAAGGCCATTAAAAAATGGCCTTTATCTGAAAAGAGAGGGGAAAAAATTTATGCAGGAATATTCAGTAAAAATTCTCTTATTTTCAGGTAGTCAGCAGGCAGGTCGTGTGACAATAAATCCAGCCCGGCACGTGCCGCTAACGCCTCTGGCAAATCGAGTTCTTTTCCGAGAATCGCTTCCACACTCTCTTTGAATTTTGCCGGGTGCGCCGTTCCCAGGAACAGGCCAAATTCCCCTTCCTGGAGTTGATCGCGTAATAAACGGTAAGCGATGGCGGCGTGCGGCTCAGAGAGATAGCCTTTTTCATCCAGCTCACGCAGGGTATCACGGGTGGTTTCATCATCCACTGCGCCAAAGCCCAGCTCTTTCAGTTGCCAGGTTTTACGGCGGAACAGCTCCTCTACCCGCGGCCAGTTATTCGGCTGGCTGACATCCATCGCGTTCGACAGCGTAGCCACCGTGGTTTGCGGCTGCCAAGCCCCGGCTTGCAGGAAGCGCGGCACCGTGTCGTTGGCATTGGTGGCGGCAATAAAGCGTTTCACCGGCAGGCCCAGGGATTTCGCCAGCAGCCCGGCGGTCAGGTTTCCGAAGTTGCCGCTCGGCACCGACACCACCAGCTGGTTACGTGCCTCTTGCGGCAACTGCGCCACGGCTTCGAAGTAGTAGCAAATCTGTGCCAGCAGGCGGCTGATATTGATCGAGTTGGCGGAATTGAGGCCGAGGCGCTGTTTCAGCTCTTCATCATCAAACGCCTGTTTCACCAGCGCCTGGCAGGCATCGAAATCCCCCTCAACCGCGACGGTGTGGATATTGCCGCCCAGGGTACAGAACAGTTTCTCTTGCAGCGGGCTGATTTTCCCGCGCGGGTAGAGGATAACCACCCGCACATTCTCCATGCCATAGAACGCATGGGCCACGGCGGCCCCGGTGTCACCGGAGGTGGCCGTCAGGATGGTGACCGGCTGGTTGCCGGAGACCAGCGCCAGCATCTGCGCCATGAACCGGCCGCCAAAATCTTTGAATGCCAGGGTCGGGCCGTGGAACAGCTCCAGGGCGGCGATATCCTCTTCCACGTTCACCACCGGGGCCGGGAAAGCGAAGGCGGCACGCACCCGCGCTTCCAGCGTCTCAACCGGGATCTCATCGCCAATCATGGCTGACAGGATGCGGGTGCTGCGGGTCACGAAATCCTGCTCCAGCAGGCGGTCGATCTCCGTCAGCTCAAACTCCGGCAGTTCCAGCGGGAAAAACAGCCCCTGCTGTTTCCCTAACCCCTGCTTAACCGCCTGGGCGAAGCTGACTTGTTCGTTATGATCCTTCAGGTTGTAGAGTTTCATGTCTTATCCTAATTGTCGTGCGCCGGTGGTATCCAGACGGCATATATGAACAAAACCTTCATCATTTTGCAGGTAATGGTTTTGCAGCCATTCCGCCATGCGCTTCGCGGTGGCGGCCTCATTGCATACGGCAAACAGTGTCGGGCCGGAGCCGGAGATTCCGCAGGCCAGTGCGCCGATGTCCCCCGCGGCTTTGCGCGCCTCGGCGAAGCCGGGCAGCAGGCGGGTACGGTACGGTTCGGCGATCACATCGTTCATCAATTTGGCGGCCAGCAGCGGCTGGCGGGTATGGCAGGCGTGGATGAACCCCGCCAGGTAACGCCCATGGCTGATGCAATCCTGCCGGCGATATTGCGCAGGCAGAATGGCACGCGCCTCGGCGGTGGAGACTTTAATGCCGGGATAGGCCATCACCCAGAACCAGTCATCAAAGGCCGGCACCGGCTGGCTGATGATGCCGTCCGCTTCCAGCATCAGTTGCAGGCCCCCCAGGTAGCAGGGGGCGACGTTGTCATAATGCACGCTGCCGGAGATGCGCCCTTCCAGCTCGCCCATTAGGGAGAGCATGGTGGTTTCATCCAGCGGGCGGTCACAAAATTCGTTCATCGCCATCAGCCCGGCGACCACCGAGCAGGCGCTGGAGCCGAGGCCGGAGCCGATCGGCATGTTTTTTTCCAGCGTCATCGCCACCGGGATTTCGCGGCCGACGGCCTGGCAGAAACGCTGCCAGCACTGGTAGACGATATTCTCTTTCGGGTCATCCGGCAGTTTGCTGACGAAACGCCCTTCATTACGCAGACTGAATGTGGCGGCCGCCTCAACGCTGACGCAGTCGCCCAGCAGGGTGCCGTCCACCGGTGACACGGCCGCGCCCAGCACATCAAAGCCTACGCTGACGTTTCCGATTGACGCCGGTGCATACACCTTAACCATATTAAACCCCCAACTTCCATGACAGTGTGCGTAAAAGATCTGCAAAGACGCCGGCCGCCGTGACATCATTCCCGGCCCCGTAACCCCGCAGCACCAGCGGCAGCGGCTGGTAGTAACGGCTGTAGAACGCCAGGGCGTTTTCACCGTTCTTCACTTTAAACAATGGATCGTTGCCGTCAACGGCCGCGATTTTCACTTTGCAGCGCCCCTCTTCAATCACCCCGATATAACGCAGCACTTTCCCGGCGTCCCGCGCCTCCGCCACCCGGCGGGCGAACGCGTCGTCAAGCGTGGGCAGGCGTTGCAGGAAGGTGGCCACGTCACCCTGGCTGTCAAAGGTGGCGGGCAGCACCGGTTCCACCTCAATCTCATTCAGCTCCAGCGTATACCCGGCCTCACGCGCCAGGATCAGCAGCTTGCGCGCCACGTCCATGCCGGAGAGATCGTCACGCGGATCGGGTTCGGTATAGCCCATCTCTTTCGCCTGCAACGTGGCCGCCGAGAGTGACATGCCTTCATCCAGCTTGCCGAAGATAAAGGAGAGCGAACCGGAAAGAATACCGGAGAAGCGAGTAAGCTCATCGCCCGCATTCAGCAGGTTTTGCAGGTTTTCAATCACCGGCAGCCCCGCCCCGACGTTGGTGTCGTAGAGGAATTTGCGGCGGGAGCCTTGCGCGGCTTTGCGCAGCTGGTGGTAGTAATTCATCGACGAGGTGTTGGCCTTTTTGTTCGGCGTTACCACGTGGAACCCATCGGCCAGGAAATCGGCATACTGGTCCGCCACATCCTGGCTGGAGGTGCAGTCCACAATCACCGGGTTCAGCAGGTGATACTCTTTCACCAGGCGGATCAGGCGGCCCAGGTTGAAACTCTCCTGCGCGGCACCCAGCTCATCACGCCAGCTCTCCAGCGCAATGCCGTGCACGTTGGTCAGCATCGCCCGGGAGTTGGCAATGCCGCAGACCCGCAAATCGATGTGCTTTTGCTTCAGCCACGCCTGCTGGCGGTTGATCTGCTCGATCAAGGCACCGCCGACCCCGCCGACGCCAATTACAAACACCTCGATCACCTGATCGGTGTTGAACAGCATCTGGTGGCTGACACGCACGCCGGTGGTGGCGTCATCATTGTTGACCACCACGGAGATCGAGCGCTCAGAGGAGCCTTGCGCAATCGCCACAATATTGATGTTGGCCCGCGCCAGCGCTGAGAAGAATTTAGCCGAGATGCCGCGCAAGGTGCGCATCCCATCCCCCACCACAGAGATCACCGCCAGCCGCTCCATCACATCCAGCGGTTCCAGCAGGCCATCTTTCAGCTCCAGATAAAACTCCTCTTCCAGGGCGTAACGGGTGCGCGCCATATCGCTCTGCGGCACGCAGAAGCTGATGCTGTATTCCGACGAGGACTGGGTGATCAGCACCACGGAGATCCCGGCGCGGGACATCACGGCAAACACACGCGCCGCCATGCCGACCATGCCTTTCATGCCCGGCCCGGAGACGTTGAACATCGCCATATTGTTCAGGTTGGTGATGCCTTTGACCGGGTTGGCCTCGTCATGGCTGTCACCCCCAATCAGCGTGCCCGGTGCCTGCGGGTTGGCGGTGTTTTTGATCAGGCACGGGATCTGGAACTGGGCAATCGGCGTGATGGTGCGCGGGTGCAGCACTTTGGCCCCAAAATAGGAGAGCTCCATCGCCTCCTGATAGGACATCGATTTCAGCAGGCGCGCATCCGGCACGGTGCGCGGGTCACAGGTGTAGACGCCGTCAACATCCGTCCAGATCTCACAGCAGTCGGCGCGCAAACAGGCCGCCAGCACCGCCGCTGAGTAGTCGGAGCCATTGCGGCCCAGCACCACCAGTTCCCCCTTCTCATTGCCGGCGGTAAACCCGGCCATCAGGATAATATGGTCAGCGGGAATGGCCGCGGCAGAGATCCGCAGGGTGGACTCGGTGATGTCCACGGTCGATTCCAGATAGTGCCCCTGGGCCAGCAGCTTCTCGACCGGGTTGATCACCGTGACCGGGAAGCCTTTCGCGCGGAATACCGCTTCCATGATCGCGATGGAGAGTTTCTCACCCAGACAGATGATCGCGGCGTTGACGCTGTCGGGGCACTGCCCCAGCAGGGCGATGCCGTGCAGCTTCTGCTTAAGCTGGGCGATCTCCTGCTCCACAAACGCTTTCACCCCGGCCAGATCGAACCCCGGCTGCGCCTGTGCCAGCCCGGTGAGCAGCTCAGAGAAAATACGCTCGGCATCGCTGATATTCGGCTGGATGTCCTGCCCTGCGACCGTTTTTTCCACCATGGCCACCAGGTGGTTGGTGATCTTCGCCGGTGCAGAAAGGACGGTGGCGACTTGTCCCTGACGTGCGTTGCTTTCCATGATATCGGCCACGCGTAAAAAGCGCTCCGCATTCGCTACCGAGGTCCCGCCAAATTTCAGCACTCGCATTTCTGGTTTCTCCTGAATTTATGCCGAAAAAAAAGCCCGCACTGTGAGGTGCGGGCTTTTTTCTTGTTTTTTCCTGTACGCGTCAGCCCGCCCCGTTACCTGTGGTACCGGTGGTGGTAATAATTGTGGTGTTCAGGCTGATGTGTCGCATGGAGTCTGTCTGTCCGATTTATCTGTCCCCCTATTAGCTAAAGCAATCGCCCTTTCAAGTCAAATTATTTCTCCGGGCACCGGCGGAAAGCGCGAGGCAGCCCGCAAAGCGTTCTCACTGCAAAAGCCCGTGCGCTCCGGCATATCGCTTGATGCACGCAAGACGTGCAGACGATCCCACTGCCTGATCCACGCCGGGCAGGAGAATCCTCAGCGCTTAGTCAGCGAGTTTTTTTTCGATGTCATGCAACAAACGGTGCAACATCGCCGTGTCCCGCTGCGACACACTCCCCAGCCGCTGGTTGATCCAGGCCACCATTTTGTGGTCCTGCTCGCAGCCAAGTTGCGGCAACAGGCCCAGCGCCCGGCTGCGCAGCGCGGCCAGCTGGCCCGGCTCGGCGGCCGGGGCCACCGCCTGCGCCTGCTGATGCAGGGCGGAAAGCTGGTAACAGTAGACCATCACCGCCTGCCCGAGGTTAAGGGACGGGTAATCGGCCTGCATCGGCACGCCGGTCAGCAGATCCGCCAGCGCCAGCTCCTCGTTGGTCAGCCCGGAATCCTCCCGGCCAAACACCAGCGCCGCATGGTGGATCCACTGCTGTTTTTCCTCCAGTTGTGCCTGGAGCTCCTGCGGGGTGCAGTAGTAGTGATAGTGTGAACGGCTGCGCGCCGTGGTGGCGATGGTCAGGTCGATACCGGCCAGCGCCGCCTCCAGGGTGGGATAGTGCCGGGCCTTCTCCAGGATATCGGTGGAGCCGTGGGCGACCCAGCCGGCCTCCGGCTGCCGGTGGGCATCGCTGTCAACGATACGCAGTGACGAGAAACCCATGGTCTTCATGGCGCGGGCCGCCGCGCCGACATTTTCCGGGCGGGCGGGCGAAACTAAAATAATATGCAGTTGCATAACAGGCTCAACAGATCAAAAAAGAGAAACGTTCATTACTTTACCTTGTCGGTGGGATGCTGACCAGTTACGCTAATTTTACAGTGCATTAACATAAAAGCAGGGGCCATTTTCACCGGCTGATGTGCAGAATAATCCGCTTCATGATTAAAAAACTTTAAGTTATAACATTGCTTTATTTATACGGATGAAATTTTTATAAATCAAACGGATATAGTTTATCTTTTTCATAGATAATTAATATTAATTGCCACCATTAATCGTCATTAAAAGCGCAGGAATAATCGTTAAAGTGTGACTAAACCCGGCATTCTACGAAGTGTTTATCACCAATCTGTTAACGTGCTACAATTGAATTTGATATATGTCAACAAAGCGTAGTTTTGTTGGGTGGTAAATTCGATACACACTGTTATATTGCTGTTAATGGGGCTAGGATGTGCGCCTCTTTTGGTTCCCTGGCGCGGTTAGCGTATCTTCCCCAACCAGACTGGCGATGTTGTTGACGTTGATGGAAAGTGCATCAAGAACGAGTTTACGTACTTTAGTCGGGTAGTAAGGTGAGTTGACGGCCATTGCCGCATACAGCTCCATGAGAACAAAGACTTCTGTACTTCCTATTTTCTATTTGTTGGCAATTTTAGGTAGCAAACATGCAGACCCCGCAAATCCTGATCGTCGAAGACGAGTTGGTCACTCGTAATACGTTAAAGACCATTTTTGAGGCCGAAGGCTACCTGGTCTATGAGGCCAATGACGGTGCGGAGATGCACCAGATCCTGTCTGAAAATGACATCAACCTCGTTATCATGGATATCAACCTGCCGGGGAAAAACGGCTTGTTGCTAGCCCGTGAGCTTCGCGAACAGGCGAGTGTCGCCCTGATGTTCCTGACCGGCCGCGATAATGAAGTGGATAAGATCCTTGGCTTGGAAATCGGCGCGGATGATTACATCACCAAGCCGTTCAACCCACGCGAACTGACTATCCGCGCGCGTAACCTGCTCTCCCGCACCATGAACCTGGCGAGCACCGGTGAAGAACGTCGTCTGGTGGAGAGCTATCGTTTCAATGGCTGGGAGCTGGACATCAACAGCCGTTCCCTGATAAGCCCCCAGGGCGATCACTACAAGCTGCCGCGCAGTGAATTCCGCGCCATGCTGCACTTCTGTGAGAACCCCGGCAAAATTCAGACCCGTGGTGAATTGTTGAAAAAAATGACCGGGCGTGAGCTGAAACCGCACGACCGTACCGTGGATGTCACCATCCGCCGTATCCGCAAGCATTTTGAATCCACGCCGGATACCCCGGAAATCATCGCCACAATCCACGGCGAAGGTTACCGTTTCTGTGGTGACCTGGAAGAGTAAATCCCGGAAGCCTAAGGCTCTGCCGGAAACAAAAAAGCCAGCGTCTGCGCTGGCTTTTTTTATGGGTTATCGCCCGCTCCAGGGGATAATCGGCACCGCGCTCAGGGCATTTTTCGGTGAGCCGTCCACGACTTTGTCTGAATAGGTCAGGTAGATCAACGCATTGCGCTTTTCATCATAGAAACGCACTACCTGCAGCTTCTTGAAAATCAACGACGTCCGCTTCTGGAACACCACCACGCCTTTATCCTGCGTCTGTTTGACTTTATCACTCAGCGTAATCGGGCCGACCTGCTGGCAGGAGATGGCCGCGTCTGAGGTGTCTTCAGCCAGCCCCAGCCCACCCTTGATCCCGCCGGTTTTTGCCCGGCTGATATAACAGGTGACGTTATTGACGTCCGGATCATCAAAAGCCTCAACAACAATTTTGTGGTCCGGCCCGAACAGTTTAAACACGGTATCCACTTCGCCGACCTGTTCAGCCTGCGCCATCCCTGCACTGCCCAACAGCAGGCTGCAACATATTAACCAGCTTATTTTCATTTACTTACTCCCTTTTACCATAAAGTAACGCGGTCGGCTTACCACTGCCATCTCTGTACCGTGCTCACAAAAACAGATAATTCTCTACATTTTTACCCCGCAATAGCACGTGCGGGCAAAAAATTCTTCAGAAGTGTTAGTCTGAAAATATTGCTATCATGCGGCGTCAAATTTAGTTGCGCCAATCTTAGTTCAATGAGGACGATCTATGGATCAAGCCGGAATTATTCGCGATCTGCTTAGCTGGCTGGAAAGCCACCTTGATCAGCCGTTATCCCTTGATAATGTGGCAGCCAAAGCCGGGTATTCCAAATGGCATCTGCAACGCATGTTCAAGGATGTTACAGGGAATGCGATTGGTGCTTATATTCGTGCACGCCGTCTTTCGAAAGCCGCGGTCGCGCTTCGCCTGACCAGCCGCCCGATCCTGGATATCGCCCTGCAATACCGCTTTGATTCGCAGCAGACGTTTACGCGCGCGTTCAAAAAACAGTTTGCCCAGACACCGGCGCTCTACCGCCGAGCGGAGGACTGGCACTCTTATGGCATCTGCCCGCCGATCAGGCTCGATAACCAGCCACTGCCGGAACCGGAGTATGTCTCCCTGCCGGAGCAGCATCTGGTGGGCCTGACGCAAAGCTACACCTGCACCCTGGAGCAGCTTTCCCGGTTCCGCAGCGAATTGCGCTCGCAGTTCTGGGGCCAGTTCCTCGGCCAGGTTTCCACCCTGCCGCCGGTGCTGTACGGCCTGCACCACTCCCGCCCGAGCCAGGAAAAAGATGATGAGCAGGAGGTGTTCTACACCACTGCCCTGTTGCCGGAGCATGTGCCGGAGAGCGTGCAGGAGGGGCAGCCGGTGGTATTGCAGGGCGGCGAATACGCGATGTTCCGTTACGAGGGGCCGATCAGCGCCTTCCAGGACTTTATCCTGATGCTGTACAGCACCTGCCTGCCGCTGCTGAAAATGACCCGCCGCAAAGGCTACGACATTGAGCGCTTCTCTCCGAGAGGCGATCAGAGCACACGCCCTCCGAAAGAAGTGGCGTGTGACTACCTGATCCCGATCCGGCGTTAACGCTGGAGTTCATCCAGGGCGGGCAAGTCCAGATGCGAGACATCGCCCGCACTCTCCACAATCCAGCCGGGGGCCAGCCACGGGCTTTGCTGGTGGTCCACGCGGGAAATCGAGCAGTTGCGCAGCCGTAACCGGCGTTCCGCATAAGGCGGCAAGCCGATAATGGTGCCCAGCAGGCAGCCCAGCGCAATACCGTGGCTGACCACCAGCGGCACGCTGCCTGCCGGCAGTTCCAGCAGGCTGTTGAGCGCCTCATGCATCCGCGCGCCCAGCTCCGTCATGGATTCGCCCTGCGGGATGCGGCCATCCGGCGTGCCGTCCACCATCTGTTTGCGCCACGTCTCCTCTTCAGCCGTCAGGCTGTCGATTTCCCGTTCTTCCAGCACGCCCATATGCAGCTCGCGCAGGCGCGGCTCGAGGATAACCGGGCAGCCACACGCATCGGCAATGATCTCTGCGGTACGGCGGGTGCGGCCCAGATCACTGGTGACCACATGGGTGATGCCGAGCGAGCGGGCGCGCTGCGCCACCTGGCGGGCCTGTAGCTCGCCCTTGGCGGTCAACGCGCTGTCTGACTGCCCCTGAATACGGCGCGCCGCATTCCATTCGGTTTCGCCGTGGCGAACAAGATATACCTGTAGCATGTGTGTTTTCCGTTATACTGCGTGAAATTTGCCAAAGAATGCTGAAATCTTTATGTATCACGTGGTCGTCGCAACAACCAATCCCGCCAAACTTGACGCTGTCCAACTGGCTTTTGAAGACATTTTCGGGGCAGGCACGTTCCGTATAGAAGGTGTCAACGTCGACAGCGGGGTGCCGTCCCAGCCAATGAGTAACCTGGAAACCCGCACCGGGGCGCGTCACCGGGTTATTTCAGCCCGCCAGGTGCGCCCGGAAGCGGATTTCTGGGTCGGGATTGAAGCCGGGATAGAAGAGGAGATGACTTTCGCGTGGATGGTGATCGAAAACATGCACCAACGCGGGGAGTCGCGCTCTGCCAGCCTGATGCTGCCGGAAACCATCCTGCAGGGGATCCGCCAGGGCAGTGAGCTCGGGGATGAAATGGCCAGGTTCAGCGGCATTGCCGATGTAAAACGCCGGGGCGGTGCCATCGGCTTGTTTACTGCCGGGGTGCTGAGCCGCACCCGCGTATACCATCAGGCGCTGGTGCTGGCATTGGCCCCGTTCCATAACGAGATCTACCAGCAACGCCGCCGCACGCACTGATCAGGCCGGGTCGTCGAGCAGTTGCTCGGTCAGCCACTGTTTGAGTTCAGGCGTGGCGCTTTTCAAACTGTTGGAGCCGCGGGTGATGGTCGCAATGCCGACCCCCAGCTCCCCTTTCAGCTCACGCTGGCTCAGTTCGCCCCGCATCAGCTCTTCAATAATCCGTAGCCGCGTGCCCAGCGAGGTGCGCTCGTCCGGGGTCAAAAACAGCTGCAACAGCTGCGGGTGCCGGTTTTCGGCAAACGCCTGCTGGAGCAGCGCGACAAAACGCAGCCAGTCTTCATTGCCTTGTTGGGAAAGAGCCGGATCGTTAAGGATTAATTGCGCCATAATCTGCTGCCATACTATTTAACTAGTACAGCAGCATACCATAACCCAGTAAAAATCAATAACGCCTCTGCCATTCTGCGTCGGTCAGCACTTTTGCCGGCCGGTGCATGAAATAGCGGTAGAACGCATCATATGATAACACGTTTTTAACATATCCTCGGGTTTCAGAGAAAGGAATACTTTCAATGAACGCCACCGCATCTGCCCGCCCGGCGCTGTTCTCCAGCCAGGTGGTGACCCGCCCCGGCCCGGCGTTGTACCCGGCAGAGGCGAGGATGCGGTTACGGCCCAGCATTTGGTAAACGTACTCCAGGTAGCTGGTGCCGATCAGGATATTGGTCTGTGGATCAAGCAACTGGCTGCTGTTGTAGTAGCCGGGAATGTTGCTCATTTTCACCGTATGCTCGGCGGTGCGCGGCATCACCTGCATCAGCCCGGCCGCCCCGACCGGCGACTGCGCTTTCGGGTTCCAGGCGCTCTCCTGGCGGGCGATCGCCATCGCATAGCTTGGCGTAATCCCCTTCCCTTCGGTGTTGGTGCGGAACTCTTTCACCCACGCCATCGGGAACCGCTCCTCCAGGTTATCCCAGAGTTTGCCGGTGATGGTGGCCTGAACGCTCAGATCCGCCCAGCCCTGATTAAAGGCGTAGCGCGCCAGTTGCCCCTGCTCGGTTTTATCACGGCTGGCGACCAGGTAACTCCATTCGGTACGCGCCAGGTTGTCCATGCCCCAGTACATCAGCTCACGCACCCGCGCGATGCCCGGCAACGCGGCGGTGCGGCTGTCCGGTGCGGCAGAAGGCGTCACGTTGATGGTGTAAGGGACATTGAGTTTCTGCGCCGCCACCATCGGGTAGAAGCCGCGCGCCTGCATCAGCGAGCGCAGGATCGCCTCACCTTCACTGCGGCGGCCCTGGTCTATCAGCACGGACGCGCGCCAGTAGCGCCACTCATCTTTCTGCTGCGCCTCTTCCGGCAAACGGTTCAGCCACACGGCCAGCCCCTGGCGGTCGCCCGCGCCCAGCGCCATACGCACGCGGCGTTCCAGCAAGGCCGTGGCGTGCCCGCGCAGGATCACGTTGTCGCGCCAGGCGGCCTGTTCCGCAGTGACGTCATTGCCCATCAGCCGCCAGGCAATCGCCTCCTCCAGCGCCAGCTTTTCGCTGTCGCTCATTTTTTGCAGCCGGGCGATCACCGGCAACATGGAACGCGCATTTTCCGCATCCTCACGCGCCACGCGCTCAAACGCCACGGTCACGGCCTGGCGGGTGAAATCGGTCGGCCCCACGGTGCGGGCAAAACTCTCCACGCTGTCCGGCTGGTTTTGCAGCGTCGTCAGCGCGGTGGCCATCGTCTGGTAATCTTCCGGCAGTTGTTTCGCCAGGAAGTTGACCAGATTGGTGTTGCCCTCTTTCATCGCCAGGCCGATGCGCGCCAGGATGGTAATTGGCGTAACGTTGCCGGCCTGCTGCCAAACGGTGAACAGCTTATCGCAACTGCCCGGCAGCGAGTTGCCGGAGAGCCAGATAGCCTTCGCGCCATCCCAGGCCACCTGCTGCTGGCCGGTCGCCCATTTGGCATAGTAATAGTTGCAGCGGGCCGCCACCGGTTTCGGCGGCTGCGGGCTGAAGGCGAGCAGGCCGCGCCAGTCCTCACGCCGCGCCAGCTCATTAACGAAGCGCGACGCCAGTGACCGCGCGGGCGGCAGCGTCGGGTTTGCCTTGATAAAGGCCGATACCCGCATGGACACGGCCGTACCGAGATCCTCCGTCAGCTGGCGGTATTCAAGGTAGGGATAGAGCGGATAATCCTGCAACGTCGGCATCAGCTGATAGACGGTATCCATTTGCTTACTGTCCCAGGCCTGTTTGATCTGCTGATAGCGCTGCCGCTGGGCCTCCAGCGAATCGGCATGGGCGCTCCCGGCCAGCAATGCCAGCCACACCCCTACTGCCAGAACCCCTCTTTTGTCCACCTTGACCATACGTGCTCTTACCCTCGCTGTGTGTCGGCGAACGGGGGAATGCCCCCCGTTGCGCATATTCTCTGCCGGCCGTTTTGCCGTGCCGGCTAACCGTAACGCTAATCTATTCACCGCTAAAATTGAAGGTCGCGCCCGGTAAAGCCACAAAATTTACACGCGCCACACCGCCCTTTTTCGCCGGCCTGGTGCCTGCCGGGATGAAAAGAAAACAAAAAAGCCGGGCGAATAAGGCAGCCCGACGCGGTTTTTTATTAATCCAGATCAAAACGCGAAATGGCAGGTCATTTACCATCACGCCTCCAAATAATTTAGCAGTAACAAATTCACGGCATGATTAATTTAGATCCGGCGGCAGTTTACGTTTTATTAATGAAACGTTAATAAAAAGAGGCGCGTTATTTTCTTCTCTCTCCCTGACTGTTTACCCCTGGTTTATTCAGGCTTTTATTTTCGCTGTGTCGTCATGCCGTTATTCCCCTTTAATCCCACGATCAGGAGTACGACCTTATGGCGATCACCCCCTCTTCCCCGCCGGATAGCCACGCAAACCTTTCGCCCGCCTGGTACCAGTACCGCGCCGATGAAACCCTGGCACGCCTCCACAGCCGCGAAACCGGCCTCACTGCCCTGGAGGCGGAAAACCGGCTGGCGCGCTATGGCCGTAACAGCCTGCCCGCCGCGCCGCGCAAACCGGCCTGGCTGCGCTTCCTGCTGCATTTCAATGATGTCTTGATTTACATCCTGCTGGCGGCGGCCGTGGTCACCGGCGTGATGGGCCACTGGGTCGACACCGCCGTGATCCTGGCCGTGGCGGTGATTAACACCCTGATCGGCTACCTGCAGGAGAGCAGTGCCGAGCGCTCGTTGCAGGGCATCCGCGCCATGCTCTCCAGCCGGGCGCGGGTTATGCGCCAAGGCCGTGTCCAGGCGATCGAGGCGGATGAGCTGGTTCCAGGCGATATCGTTCAGCTCCGGCCGGGGGATAAAGTCCCGGCGGATCTGCGCCTGATAGCAGCCCATAATCTCCGGGCCGATGAAGCGATTCTGACCGGTGAATCGATTACCGCCGAGAAAACCTGCACGCCGATTCAGGGCGAAAGGGGCATCGGCGACCGCAGCAATATGCTGTTCTCCGGCACGATGGTCAGTGCCGGCAGCGCCGCCGGGGTGGTGGTGGCCACCGGGCAGGCCACCGAGCTCGGCCGGATCAACCAGATGATGGGCGAGGCGAAAGCCCAGCGCACGCCCCTGCTGCAACAGATGGATCGCCTCGGCAAAGGCATTCTGGGGCTTATCCTGCTGATGATGGCCTTCCTGTTTCTCTTTGCCTTTATCCTGCGGGATATGCCGCTGGGCGAGCTGCTGCTGGCGCTGATCAGCCTGGCCGTGGCGTCGGTGCCGGAAGGGTTACCGGCGATCATCTCGATTATCCTGTCGCTCGGCGTACAGGCGATGGCACGCAACCATGCCATTATCCGCAAGTTACCCACGGTAGAGACGCTGGGGGCAATGACGGTGGTCTGTTCCGACAAAACCGGCACCCTGACCCGCAACGAGATGACGGTCAACGCAGTGATCCTGGCCGACAGCCAATGGCGCGTCAGCGGTGACAGCTATGCACCGCAAGGCGAGATTGTGCATGAAACCTCCGGCCGCCCGGCCAGCCTCACGCAGGACACCGCACTCTCTGCCTTTCTTACCGCCGCCCATCTCTGTAACGACAGCCAGTTGGCGCAGGATCCGGCCGGAGACTGGTCAATCACCGGCGGGCCGACCGAAGGGGCGATGAAAGTGCTGGCCGCCAAAGCGGGAGTCACCCACGCCACCGCACGGCTGGTGGATAAGATCCCGTTTGATTCCGCTTATAAATACATGGCGACCCACCACCAGTTGGGTGATGAGCACCGGATCTTCCTGACTGGCGCGCCGGATGTGCTGTTCTCCCTGTGCGAATACCAGCTCACCGACGCAGGCGTGGTGCCGTTTGAGCGCGAATTCTGGGCGCGGGAGATGGCGCGTTATGCCCGCCAGGGGCTGCGGATGCTCGCCGCCGCCAGCAAACCGGCCACGCCGGACGCGGCCCCGCTCGATCACGCTGACCTGCATCAGGGCATGGTCTTCCTCGGTATCGCCGGCATGATGGACCCGCCGCGGCCCGAGGCGGTGGATGCCATCGCCACCTGCCGCCAGGCGGGGATCCGCGTCAAAATGATCACCGGCGATCACCCGGAGACCGCGATGGCGATCGGCGCCATGCTGGGGATCGGTGACGGCACCACGGCGATCACCGGGGCGGAGCTGGAAACGATGAGTGACGAGGCACTGGCCGGCGCGGCCCAGCGTTACGACATCTTCGCCCGGACCAGCCCGGCCCATAAACTGCGGCTGGTGCGCGCCCTGCAACAGCGCGGGGAAGTGGTCGGCATGACCGGGGACGGAGTGAACGATGCCCCGGCCCTGAAACAGGCTGACGTCGGCATCGCGATGGGCATCAAGGGCACCGAAGTCACGCAGGAAGCGGCAGATATGGTGCTCACCGATGATAACTTTGCCACCCTGGCCCAGGCAGTGAAAGCGGGCCGCCGGGTCTATGACAACCTCCGCAAGACCATCCTGTTTATCATGCCGACCAACCTGGCGCAGGGCTTGCTGATCGTGATCGCCATTCTGGCCGGGGCGCTGATCCCACTGACGCCGATCCAGATCCTGTGGATGAACATGGCGACCTCCGTCACCCTTTCGTTCGGGCTGGCGTTTGAACCGGCGGAACCCGATCTGATGCAGCGCCGCCCGCGTGATCCGCGACGGCATGTGATCGACCTGCACGGGATCTGGCGCATCGGCTTTGTCGGCACGTTGATCGCCTGCGCGGCCTTCCTGCTGGAAGCCTGGCTGCAACCACGCGGTTATGCGCCTGAGTTCATCCGTACCGTGCTGTTGCAGATGCTGGTCACCGCCCAGTGGGCCTACATGCTCAACTGCCGCACCCTGCAAGGCTTTGCCCTTAACCGGAAGGTGTTTGCCAACCGCGCGCTGTGGGTGGTGTCCGGCATTCTGCTGCTGCTGCAACTGGCCATCCTGTACTTGCCGTTTATGAACACCCTGTTCGGCACCGTGCCGCTGCCGCCCACCTGGTGGGGCGTCACGCTGCTGGCCGGCGTGGGGATCTTCCTGATCGTCGAGCTGGAGAAGTGGTTGCTCGGGCGCATCAAAAAACCCGTATCACCGGCGGCTGAACCCACCGGCGATCGTTCATAACGTCTCAATCTGGCGTCAGGTTGTCTCAATCCTGGCCTGCCCGCTTTACAGTGCCGCAGGCCTGCCCTATTACTGCTCGCATGGCCGGTTGCGCACACCTGCCTGCCTTTTATCGTGGATGGATAACCCTGGCGCGTTTTCACCGCCCCTGACATTACATGGAAATACTATGTCTGCCATTATTGTAGATCCGTGCCATTTTACCCGGCTGGCGCTCTCCACCACCCTGCTTGATATGGGCCTGGACACACACGAGATGCTGGCAATAAGAACCCTCTCCGCCCTGCGGGAGAATATCGGCCTGATGATGCCGCATGCCGTGTTTATTAATGAACTCTGTTTCTGCCGCAGCCCGGCGGGTACCGCGCAGTTCCGGCAAATTATTGATAATTACCCCGGCACCCAGTTTGTGATTTTAATTGACTATGAGCAGGCAAATTACCGGGAGTTTGTTCCACTCCGCCGCAATATTGTGATCCTGTCCAAATCGGCCCGGCCGCACACCCTTTACCCGCTGCTGCGCCAGTGTCTGCCGGCGGTTGCCACGCCGGACGACGAAGATGAGATCGACCTTACCCCGTTATTGCTGAGCCGCTCAGAATCCCAGGTGCTGAGCATGTGGATGGCGGGCCAGCCGACCCCGGTGATTTCCCGGCAGCTGAACATCCAGCAAAAAACCGTGTCGCTGTATAAAGGCAATATCCGGCGCAAAGTCGGCTGCATGAATAATCAGGTGATCCACCACGTTGCGCGGCTGGCCGGGCAACTTACCAGCGGCATCCAGGTCACCCGCCGTTAAGCACCGGTAAAAAGCCCAATGTTGTGCGTTGCCCGGCATTCGCCGCGCGTTTAGCGGCGGTAAGCGGCAACCATCCACGCTATACTGGGTGGTCAATGCGTTCGGCTGTTATCGCGCCCGGAAACGGGCTACACTCCGCAGCCGAACTCCAATACCCGGTCTGATAAAGAGGCTCAATTCAACGTGGCTCAATACGTCTATACCATGCATCGCGTCGGCAAAGTGGTTCCGCCGAAGCGTCATATCCTGAAAAACATCTCCCTCAGCTTCTTCCCCGGCGCCAAAATTGGTGTGCTGGGCCTGAACGGTGCCGGTAAATCGACCCTGCTGCGCATTATGGCAGGCATCGATAAAGACATCGAAGGCGAAGCGCGCCCGCAGCCCGGCATCAAAATCGGCTACCTGCCGCAGGAGCCGCAGCTGAACCTGGAGCAGACCGTCCGCGAATCCATCGAGGAAGCGGTGGCCGAGGTGAAGAACGCCCTGACCCGCCTGGACGAAGTCTACGCAGCGTACGCCGATCCGGACGCCGACTTCGACAAGCTGGCAAAACAGCAAGGCGAGCTGGAAGCGATTATCCAGTCCCATGATGGCCACAACCTCGACAACCAGCTTGAGCGCGCCGCCGATGCGCTGCGCCTGCCGGCGTGGGATGCCAAAATCAGCAACCTTTCCGGGGGTGAGCGCCGCCGTGTGGCAATCTGCCGCCTGCTGCTGGAAAAACCGGACATGCTGCTGCTCGACGAACCAACCAACCACCTGGACGCCGAGTCCGTGGCCTGGCTGGAGCGCTTCCTGCACGATTACGAAGGCACCGTGGTGGCGATCACCCACGACCGTTACTTCCTCGACAACGTGGCCGGCTGGATCCTGGAGCTGGACCGCGGCGAAGGCATCCCGTGGGAAGGCAACTACTCTTCCTGGCTGGAGCAGAAAGATCAGCGTCTGGCACAGGAAGCCTCGGCAGAAGCCGCCCGCCGCAAATCCATTGAGAAAGAGCTGGAGTGGGTGCGTCAGGGGGCCAAGGGCCGCCAGTCCAAAGGCAAGGCGCGTCTGGCCCGCTTTGAGGAGCTCAACAGCGTTGAGTACCAGAAGCGTAATGAAACCAGCGAGCTGTTCATTCCGCCTGGCCCACGCCTCGGTGACAAAGTGCTGGAAGTTGAGCACCTCAGCAAATCCTATGGCGATCGCGTCCTGATTGATGACCTGAGCTTCTCGCTGCCGAAAGGGGCGATTGTCGGCATCATCGGCCCGAACGGCGCCGGTAAATCCACCCTGTTCCGGATGCTCTCCAACCAGGAACAGCCGGACAACGGCACCATCACCCTGGGTGAGACGGTACAACTGGCGTCTGTTGACCAGTTCCGTGACAACATGGACGGCTCAAAAACCGTGTGGGAAGAGGTGTCCAATGGTCAGGACATCATGCGTATCGGCAACTTTGAGATGCCGAGCCGCGCCTATGTCGGCCGTTTCAACTTCAAAGGGGTGGATCAGGGCAAACGCGTCGGTGAACTCTCCGGCGGTGAGCGCGGCCGTCTGCACCTGGCGAAGCTGTTGCAGGTAGGCGGCAACATGCTGCTGCTCGACGAACCGACCAACGACCTGGACATCGAAACCCTGCGCGCGCTGGAAAACGCCCTGCTGGAGTTCCCTGGCTGCGCGATGGTTATCTCGCACGACCGCTGGTTCCTGGACCGTATCGCCACCCACATCATCGACTACCAGGATGAAGGCAAGGTGGAATTCTTCGAAGGTAACTTTACCGAATACGAAGAGTACAAGAAGCGTACCCTGGGTGCCGAAGCCCTGGAGCCGAAACGCATCAAGTACAAGAAGATCGCCAAGTAAGCGCCCTTCTCCGCTGATAAAAAAGCCCGCAATGCGGGCTTTTTTTATGCGGCCCGGTCAGCGCGGCATCCCCAGCAATTGCTGGATCAACTCGACGCAGCGTAGGAAGCGCTGGTCATAATCTGCGGAGTCAACGTGCTCAAATTCCACGTTATTCTCGTTGAGCATCTGCACCAGCAACTGCTGGAAGCTCTGCCGGTCGACTGAACTGCCCAGGCTGCGCAGGCCGTCCGCCACCCACGGCGTGTTGTTCTCCAGCAGGATCACCAGATCAAACCGGTACTCATCAATCAACGCCTGCACAAACGGGTGTTCCCGCCCCTCATACTTTTTGCAGAACGCCTGCGTAGTGACGAAATCGGTGTCGATGATCGCCACTTTGTTGGCATATTTCACCGCGAAATCGATGTATTGCGCCTGCCCCAGCGCGATCTTGTCGTAGTCGGAATATTGCAGCGCCATCTCGTCACCCCCCAGGTGGGAGAAGACGTAATCGCGGCCATACTCCCAGGCGCTGGTGGTGTTAAAGATGTTGGCGAGCTTGTTGACCAGCGTCGATTTACCGCTCGATTCCCCACCGAGGATCGCCACGGTGCGCACAAAGAACGGCTTCACTTCTGTCGGGATGTAGTCCCAGTAGCGGAACGGGTTCTGGCGGATCTGCGTGCCGCTGATGCTCATAAAGGAGCGCTGCGGGTCAATCAGCACCGTATCAATGCCGAGGTGTTCACGGTATTGCGGCGCGTCCTGCGCTTCGCTGGTGTAGATGGTGTTTGGTTCGATGCCCTGCGCCGACATAAACGCCTTGATGCCGCGGCTCCAGACATCCCAGCCGTGCGGGTACGGCTCCACGCCCTCTTCATTAAAGGCATGGATACGGATGTTTTTCTGGTATTTGAAGGTTTGCAGCAGCCAGCGCAGGCGGTCACTCACCGTGGGCTGCTGGGACATCGAGCTGTTTTCAAACAGCTGGCGATCGCGCGGCTCGTCAAAGCCCATCACGATATGCAGTTCATCCACCTGGCTACAGGCGCGCTGGATCAGGTAGATATGGCCGGTGTGCAGCGGGTAAAATTTACCAAACACCACGCCAATCTTTTTCTCGCGGTGCGGATACTCCAGCCCCAGGAAGTGATGCAGCGCCTGTAACTTCTGCGCGCTGGGGCTTTTTATCTTGTCATTAAGGAGTTGGCTTAAATAGCCTTTGGTCATTCCGCTGGCGTCCGCCACCTGCTGAAGGGTGCATCCCTTATGCTTTATGGCCGCCTTCAGGTAATCAAACTGCGACATCGCCGATCCTCTTGTTCAGGGCATTAAACCACCCTATCACAACCACGGCGACGTTGAAGCGCCGGCGTTACAATTCGTCGAGGATCGACAGCGCATCCGCCAGTTTTTTCACCCCGAACACCTGCATGTTGGGCGGCAATTTTTTCGGCACGTTGGCGTGCGGCACAATGGCGCGCTTGAAGCCGTGTTTGGCTGCTTCCGAGACGCGCTCCTGCCCGCTCGGCACCGGGCGGATTTCGCCGGACAGCCCCACTTCGCCAAACACCACCAGATCCTGCGGCAGCGGCCGGTCACGCAGGCTGGAGACCAGCGCCAGCAGCAGCGAGAGGTCAGCGCTGGTTTCGGTGACTTTCACCCCGCCGACCACGTTGACGAACACATCCTGATCGGACATCTGCAACCCGCCGTGCCGGTGCAGCACCGCCAGCAGAATCGCCAGCCGGTTCTGCTCCAGCCCCACCGCCACGCGGCGCGGGTTCGCCATCATTGAGTGGTCCACCAGCGCCTGGATCTCCACCAGCAACGGGCGGGTGCCTTCCCAGATCACCACCACCGCACTGCCGGACATGATCTCATCGCCGCGGCTGAGGAAGATGGCGGACGGGTTACTCACCTCGCGCAGGCCCTGCTCCGTCATGGCGAACACGCCCAGCTCGTTCACCGCACCGAAACGGTTTTTGTGGCTGCGCAAGGTACGGAAGCGGGAATCGGCGTCGCCGTCCAGCAGCACCGAACAGTCGATGCAGTGCTCCAGCACCTTCGGCCCGGCCAGTGAACCATCTTTGGTGACGTGGCCCACCATGATGATCGCCACCCCGCGGGTTTTGGCGAAGCGCGTCAGGTAGGCGGCGGTTTCCCGCACCTGCGCCACGCTGCCGGGCGAGGACTGGATCTCCGCCATGTGCATCACCTGGATGGAGTCGATCACCATCAGTTTCGGCTGCTCCTGCTCAGCAATCAGGCAGATCTGCTCGATGCTGGTTTCAGAAAGCATATTGAGGTTGGCAGTCGGCAGGCCGAGGCGGTGGGCGCGCATCGCCACCTGCTGGAGGGATTCCTCACCGGTGACGTAGAGCGTTTTCATGTTTTCTGAGAGTTTGCACAGCGTCTGCAGCAGCAGGGTACTTTTACCGGCACCGGGGCTGCCGCCGATCAGGATGGCGCTGCCCGGCACCACGCCGCCGCCCAGCACGCGGTCAAACTCTTTGAACCCGGTAGAGAAGCGCGGCAACTCTTCCAGGCTGATGTCGGAGAGCTTCTGCACTTTGCTGATGCCGGCATCACCGGCATAGCCGCTGAAGCGCTCGGTGCGCGCCGACGAGGAAGATGAGGCAGCCACGCGCACTTCCGTAATGGTATTCCAGGCGTGACAGGCACTGCACTGCCCCTGCCAGCGCGGGTAATCCGCACCACATTCATTACAGACAAACGCACGTTTTGGAGCTTTAGCCACAGCTTACCTCATCGTTTTGCAGCGCCGGGGCGCCCTGACAACCGGCACGTTTTGCGCCGGACAAGGCCCGATTATACCCCGTTAACTGTATAAATAACCAGTCTTTAAATGCCGTCGCGGAAGCTGCCGCTCAATACGCACAGCACGCCGGTGAGATCCGCATGGCGGATGCTGACGCGCGCCTGCGCATAGACTTTTGGCTTGGCATGGTACGCCAGCCCCAGCCCGGCGGCTTCAATCATCAGCAGGTCGTTGGCACCGTCACCGATGGCGACGGTCTGGGACGGTGGGATCTCCAGCTTTTCCGCCAGCGCAGTCAGCGTGTCGGCTTTGTATTGGGCATCCACAATCGGCCCCAGCACATTGCCGGTCAGCTTGCCGTCACGCAGTTCCAGCTCGTTGGCCACAATCGCCGTCAGGCCGAGGGTATCCCGCAGGTGTTCAGCAAAGTAGGTGAACCCGCCGGAGGCGATCGCCACATGCCAGCCAAAGCCCTGCATACGGGCCACCAGCTCAGTCAGCCCCGGCATCAGCGGCAGGCGGTCACGCACGGTTTTCAGGATGTTGGCATCGGCATCTTTCAGCGTGCCGACGCGCTGGCGCAGGCTGGCGGTGAAATCCAGCTCGCCGCGCATCGCCCGTTCGGTGACCTCGGCCACCTGCTCGCCCACGCCCGCCAGTTTGGCAATCTCATCGATACACTCAATTTCAATGGCGGTGGAGTCCATGTCCATCACCAGCAGGCCCGGCACCCGCAGGTCCGGCAGTTTGCCGAGCGGCGCGACGTCCAGCTGGTAGCGGTCTGCCAATGCGGCGATTTCCGGCGTCAGGGTACCGGCAATGCGGGCCACACAGTTGTGCCCGATGCACCAGGCGCTGACAATCACCAGCGCATTGCCCAGTTCACGCTGGAAACGGGTCACGGTCTGCTTATCCAGCGTGGTGCCGTACAGCAGCCAACCGGTCTGGCCAGCGCGATAGTCAAGCGGCATCACTTCATCACCGCTTAATGAAAGGGGGAGCCCCGGCCATTGATCAATCTCCGCCGGAAGATCGCAATAGGTCAGACTGGTAGACATCGTTAACTCCTGTAGGGGTGCAGAGGGGTCATGATAAACTGGGTGATAGTGCCGATGCATTCATTATGCAAAACGATCAGGCATGGATTTAACTGATAAAGCGGAAAGCAGGCAGCCCACAGGGCACGGCGAACGTGGCTCTCGTTAAAACGCCGCATCAAGCTATCCTATCGCCCTTGCTTCTGGCAACATGAAACTGATGAAATCCCCCTGAAGGAAATGGCATGGCCCGAGCCAAATTTACGTTCCGCCTGCACCGCACGGTTATCGTGCTGATTTGCCTGGCATTGCTGGTGGGGCTGATGCAGGGTGCCTCCTACTTCAGCCTGAGCCACCAGATGGCGCGCTCAGAGCAGACGGAGGAGCTGGCGCAGACGCTGGCGCGGCAGGTGGCCTATTCATTGGCACCCCTGATGGATAACGACAATGACAACGTGGACAGCGACAAGATCAACGCGCTGCTCACCCGCCTGACGGATGACAACAGCCGCATTCTGGATGCCGCCGTGTACCAGCTTGACGGCGCACTGGTGGCCCATGCCGGTGAGACGGTGCCGGTGCGCGACCGGCTGGCGCTGGACGGCAAGCGCGCCGGCAGCTATTTCAACCACCAGATTGTGGAGCCGGTGGGCGACCGCGCCGACCCGAGCGGCTTTTTGCGCATCACGCTGGACACCCACGTGCTGGCCACCGAATCGAAGCAGGTGGATAACACCACCAACCTGCTGCGCCTGATGATGCTGCTGGCCCTGGCGATCGGCATCATCCTGGCCCGCACCCTGTTGCAGCACCGCCGCAGCCGCTGGCAGCAGTCCCCTTTCCTGCTCACCGCCAGCACCCCGCTGAAAGAGAAGGACGACCCGGCAGAAGACGCCCCGCCGGGGAAATAGCCGGCATAAAAAAAGCGCCCCGCAGGGCGCTTTTTTATCGGCAGGGAACCCCTTACTCCTGGTCGCCCAGCAGCACGGATTCCAGTGCGATTTCGATCATGTCGTTGAAGGTGGTCTGGCGCTCTTCAGCCGTGGTCTGCTCGTGGGTACGGATATGGTCAGACACGGTGCAGATGGTCAGCGCTTTTGCGCCGAACTCGGCGGCCACGCCGTAGATACCGGCGGCTTCCATCTCAACACCCAGGATGTTGTACTTTTCCATCACGTCGAACATTTGCGGGTCCGGCGTGTAGAACAGGTCAGCAGAGAAGATGTTGCCCACACGCGCCGGGACGCCTTTGGCTTTCGCCGCGTCTACCGCATTGCGCACCATGTCGAAGTCCGCGATCGCCGCGTAGTCGTGATCTTTAAAACGCAGACGGTTCACTTTGGAGTCGGTGCAGGCACCCATGCCAATCACCACATCACGCAGTTTCACGTCGCTGCGCACTGCGCCGCAGGAGCCGACACGGATGATCTTCTTCACGCCGAACTCGGTGATCAGCTCTTTGGCGTAGATGGAGCAGGACGGGATGCCCATGCCGTGGCCCATCACAGAGATGCGGCGGCCTTTGTAGGTGCCGGTGTAGCCCAGCATACCGCGCACTTCGTTCACCAGGCGGATATCGTCCAGGAAGTTCTCAGCGATGTACTTGGCACGCAGCGGGTCGCCCGGCATCAGTACCACGTCTGCAAAATCACCCATTTCAGCATTGATATGCGGCGTAGCCATAATTCATTCCTTATTCTGCCAATTCTGGCGTTAATCATCGGTAAAAAAGCGCCGCCCGGAGGCGGCGCAAGCAAAGGTTACAGCATCGATTTGCCATATTCCATCGGCGAAAGGCCGAAGTAGGCGGCAACGGTCTGGCCGATATCCGCAAAGGTGTCGCGCTTGCCGAGGAAGCCCGGCTTGATTTTCGGGCCGTAGATCAGCACCGGGATGTGCTCACGGGTATGATCGGTGCCGGTCCAGGTCGGGTCACAGCCGTGGTCGGCGGTGAGGATCAGCATGTCATCCGGGCCGACCAGCTCCATCAGCTCCGGCAGGCGGCGGTCGAACAGCTCCAGCGCGGCGGCATACCCCGGCACGTCACGGCGGTGGCCGTAGGAGGAGTCGAAATCAACGAAGTTGGTGAAGACGATGGTATTGTCGCCCGCCTGCTTCATCTCTGCGACGGTGGCGTCAAACAGCGCGTCCAGCCCGGTGGCTTTCACTTTTTTGGTGATGCCGACCTGCGCATAGATGTCCGCGATTTTACCCACTGACACCACGTTACCGCCCTTCTCGTCCACCAGCTTTTTCAGGATGGTCGGGGACGGCGGCTCGACGGCCAGGTCGTGGCGGTTGCCGGTACGCTGGAATTCGCCCGGCTTGTTGCCGATGAACGGGCGCGCAATCACGCGGCCGATGTTGTAGCCGCCCTCGGTCAGTTCTTCACGGGCAATTTCACACAGCTCATACAGTCTCTCCAGCCCGAACGTCTCTTCGTGGCAGGCGATCTGGAACACGGAGTCCGCGGAGGTGTAGAAAATCGGCTTGCCGGTTTTCATGTGCTCTTCGCCGAGCTGGTCGAGGATCACGGTGCCGGAAGAGTGGCAGTTACCGAGGTAGCCCGGCAGGTTGGCGCGCTCTACCAGCTTATCCAGCAGTTCCTGCGGGAAGCTGTTTTCGGTGTCGCTGAAGTAGCCCCAGTCAAACAGGACCGGCACCCCGGCGATCTCCCAGTGGCCGGACGGCGTGTCCTTGCCGGAGGAGAGTTCGCTGGCGTAGGCATACGCACCGATGATATCTGCTTTCTCATCCAGCCCTGCCGGGAACGTCCCGGTGGAGGCTTCGGCCGCCTTGCCGAGGCCCAGGCGGCTCAGGTTCGGCAGGGTCAGCGGCCCTTTGCGGCCGACGTCGGCGTCGCCGCGCGCACAGGCTTCAGCGATGTGGCCCAGCGTGTCGGAACCTTTGTCGCCAAATTTCTCCGCATCAGCACTGTAGCCGATGCCGAAAGAGTCTAAAACCATGATAAAAGTACGTTTCATTCTGCTCTCCTGCGTATTCACGCGTTTTGCGGCGGGCTGACAGCCGGGCCACAGAGGGTGCTAAAGGATGACCATTATGCCCGGATACGTTGGCAGACCACCGGCGTCGCCCCGGGGGCGTGTTCACTCAGCGTCACGGCAGCGCGCACAGCGGCCGCGGCCTGTTCCCACGCCTCTTCACTGGCAGCATGGATCATCGCCAGCGGCTGCCGGGTGTCAACCCGGTCGCCCAGGCGCGCCATGCCGGTGAGGCCCACGCTGTAGTCAATGGTGTCACTGGCCCGGCGGCGTCCGCCGCCCAGCGCGACCACGGCCATGCCCAGCGCGCGGGTATCCATCGCGCTGATGATGCCGTTTTCCATCGCATACACCGGCTTGCTCAGCGTTGCCGCCGGCAGGTAACGGTCATAGTGCTCAATAAAATCGGTGGGGCCGCGCTGGGCTGCCACCATCCGGCCAAAGATTTCTGCGGCCGCGCCATTGTCCAGCACGGCCTGCAATTTCGCGCGGGCATCGGCATCATCTTTCGCCAGCCCGCCCGACAGTAACATTTCCACGCACAGGGCCATCGTGACCTCATACAGGCGCGGATTACGGTAATCGCCGGTCAGGAAGCGCACCGCTTCGCGCACTTCGACGGCGTTCCCGGCGCTGGAGGCCAGCACCTGGTTCATGTCCGTCAGCAGCGCGGTGGTCTGGCAACCGGCCCCGTTCGCCACGCCGACAATCGCCTGCGCCAGATTTTCTGACGCTTCATAAGTCGGCATAAACGCACCGGAGCCCACTTTGACATCCATCACCAGCGCATCCAACCCTTCGGCCAGTTTTTTCGCCAGAATCGACGCGGTGATCAGCGGAATCGAGTCCACGGTCGCGGTGATGTCACGCGTCGCATAGAAGCGTTTGTCCGCCGGGGCCAGTGAGTTGGTCTGGCCGATAATCGCCACACCGACCTCTTTGATGATGGCGCGGAAACGCTGGTCGTCCGGGAAGATGTCAAACCCCGGGATCGCTTCCAGCTTGTCCAGCGTGCCGCCGGTGTGGCCGAGGCCGCGCCCGGAGATCATCGGCACGTAGCCGCCGCAGGCGGCCACCATCGGGCCGAGCATCAGCGACGTCACATCGCCCACGCCGCCGGTGGAGTGTTTGTCCACCACCGGGCCGTTCAGCCCCAGCTCCGCCCAGTTCAGCACGGTGCCGGAATCACGCATCGCCATCGTCAGCGCCACGCGTTCTGCCATGTTCATGTCATGGAAGTAGATCGTCATCGCCAGCGCGGCGATCTGCCCTTCTGAAACCTGGTTGTCGCGAATGCCGTTGACGAAGAAACGAATCTCTTCTGCCGTCAGCGGCTGGCCGTCCCGTTTTTTTCGAATAATTTCTTGTGCCAGAAACAAGGTGTCCCCCTGCATGACGCAGTAAATAACAGCGCCGCACCGGTATGGCCGGCGCGGCATTATTCAGATCAATAGCCGCCGTTGCTTTTCGCGGTGGCGTGGCCGAGCGTGGTAAGCAGGCTGGCCAGCAGGCTGGAGGCGCCGAAACGGAAGTGGCGCGCATCGGCCCAGGCTTCACCCATGATGCGGTCAGCAATCGCCAGGAACTCGGCGGCATCCTCTGCGGTGCGCACGCCGCCGGCGGGTTTAAAGCCGACGCGGTCGCCCACGCCCAGATCGTGGATCACCTGAATCATCAGCGCCGCGCTTTCCGGTGTGGCATTCACCGGCACTTTGCCGGTCGAGGTTTTGATGAAGTCAGCCCCGGCGTTGATGGCGATCTCAGACGCCTTGCGGATCAGCGCGTCCTGCTTCAGCTCACCGGTTTCGATGATCACTTTCAGCAGCACATTGGCGGCGGCGCAGGCTTCTTTGCACACTTTCACCAGCTCAAAGCCGACCTGCTCATTGCCGGCCATCAGCGCGCGGTACGGGAAGACCACATCCACTTCGTCCGCCCCGTAGGCGATAGCGGCGCGGGTTTCTGCCAGCGCGATGTCGATGTCATCATTCCCGTGCGGGAAGTTGGTGACGGTCGCGATGCGGATCTCCGGGGTACCCTGCTCACGCAGGGCCTTGCGGGCCACCGGGATGAAACGCGGATAGATGCAGATGGCGGCGGTGTTACCGGCCGGGCTTTTCGCCTGGCGGCACAGCGCGATCACCTTCTCATCGGTATCGTCTTCATTCAGGGTGGTTAAATCCATGAGGCTCAGCGCACGTTGCGCTGCGGCGGTTAAATCAGTCATATGACTCTCCAACATTTTCGTTGCTGATGGCCACGATCACTTCTGAGGTTTCATGGGCAACGCGTTCCACAGGTTGGCGAGCGGGCTTGGTTCCATGAAGAGGCCGCAGCCTGCCTGAAAGCGGGCCACGGTTGAATTCCTTCTCACCGCGCGAGCCGGCAAACACCGGGCCGGTACTGGCTATTGAACCATGAGCACAGGGGACGCTTATGTGTTCTGATTCACAAAATCCTAAAGCCAATTGTAACGCGTTTAGATTAACTGTGACAGGAGTCACAGGATAATCGTTTTATGCTCAGAAAGTGACCATGATGATAAGTTTACACCAGGTAGAGTGGCCCGGCGTGTGAAGGCCGCTGATCGGGTCAGGCGGCCATGCTCTCTGGCTGTGATGTTATAATAGTCACATTAAGAAGAGAACGGATTTCCGCGCCACAGCCCAAAATCATTAAAGGTTGCGCAAGGTGAACCGGATAACTGCCCGGTAAATGTGATTATTTTCACATTGATTTTCAGATTCGGGCAGGGGGTGTTTTTAGCCCGGCAGCAGCGGCAGGTTAAACACCCGGCGGGTATTGGCGTTCAGGGCGGCGGCGAGGGTTTCCGGCGGCTCCGGGCGCAACTGGCAGAGCACCTCAAACACCAGGGCGGCGCGCTCCGGCCGGTTGGGCTGGCCCTGATAACCGGCCAGCGGCATATCCGGCGCATCGGTTTCCAGCAGCAGGCAGGAGAGCGGCAGCGCCGCGATGGTGTTGCGGGTTTTTTGCGCCCGCTCATAGGTAATGGTGCCGCCGACGCCAATCGCGTAGCCGAGTTTCACAAACGCCTGCGCCTGCGCGAGGCTGCCGGCAAAGCCATGCACCACACCCGTGGCGGGCAGCGCCTGCTTGCGCAGCAGGGAAAACAGCTGATCATGGGTGCGGCGGGAGTGCAGGATCACCGGCAGGTTGGCCTGTTTCGCCAGGGAGAGCTGATCCACCAGCAGCGCTTTCTGCCGCTCAAAATGCGGGTTCTCCATATAGAGATCCAGCCCGACCTCACCGATTGCCACCACCTTCGGGTGCGGCTGCTTCAGGCTCTGTGCCAGGCGGGAGAGCGCCGCATCATCATGCTGTTGGATAAATAACGGATGCAGCCCCAGCGCGGCGAACAGGGCATCATGCTGGTTCGCCAGCGCCAACACGCGGTCAAAGCGATCCGCGGTCACCGCCGGGACGATAATCTGCCGGACATGCTGGTCAGCGGCACGGGCCACGCTGGCGGCCGCGTCATCGGCAAACGGCGGGAAATCGAAGTGGCAATGGGTGTCAATAAAGTAACGCGCTGTGCTCATCCCGCCTGCTCCTCATCATCCGGTTCTTCATTCTCTGCCACCGGCGGCGCATCCACCAGCAAGCCGCTGACCGCATCACTCACGGCCGACACCAGCGGGGAATCGGTGATCAGCGGCGTATTCGCCGGTTCTTCCGGAAGAACCGTGGCGGCCGGTACCTGCACCGCCAGATCCGGCTGTTCGTCACGCGGCAGCAGCCAGTGCGCCACGGTCGCCAGGAAGTAGCGCCCGCACCGCCGCCCGAGGTGATAATCGCGGTTCAGCGCCGACAGCCGGCTGCCCAGCGCCCGGCTGGCCAGCGGTTTGGGTGGGTAAATTTCAAAGATGCGCAGGTTGCCCGGCGGGTTCTCAATAAATTGCTGGATGCGCCGGTAGCTTTTTTCATGGTGCTGCATCATATGCACCAGTTGTTGCAGGCTGCTTTCACTCAGCCACTGCTCCATGCGCTTCATCCACTGCGGCGCGTAGAACATTTGCGACGGCACAGTACGGACAACAATAATGGTGTCGGCACCGCGCCGGTACGCCTCTTCCACCGGGATCGCATCACTGATGCCGCCATCCTGGTAGCTGATGCCGTCCAGCTCGACGCCCATCCGGTAGAAACCGGGAATGGCGCTGGAGGCCTTCAGCACCGACAGCCAGTTTTCACGGGTCGGTGAGAAATAGGTGGGGCTGTAATCATCACTGCGGCAGGCGCACATCAGGAATTCCCGGTCATTGCCGAGATAGCTTTCCGCCGCTTCCAGCGCCAGCGGCATCTGTTGGCCCGTCACGTCCACCAGCCAGTCGAGATCGATCAGGTGCCCGCCGCGCACAAAGCGCAAAGGGTTAAAAAACTGGGGAGCGGTGGTGTAGCGGGAGATCACACGCCGGGCATAGCCGGGTTGTTGGCAGACAAACGCAGAGAGGTTTTGTGCACCGGCAGAGGTGCCGATCAGCAGGTCAAACGGATTGAAGCGGGCACGTTGAAATTCATCCAGCACACCGGCTGTGAATATTCCGCGTTGCCCGCCCCCTTCGCATACCAGCGCGATTTTACCCGGCTGGTAGGGTTTATACGCCAGGGGTTCAATATTCCCCAGCGTGATCGGTATTCTGTATCCCAACCTTTACCCCGTTACCTGGTCGTCCCCATCCTGGGTTGAGCATACCCGGTATTCGCTCTTGCCGTAATCATCTTGTATGACATTGGTGAATAAATCGTTGCGTCCTGGCCTGATTTACTCGTTACGGCAAGAGGTTAAAGGTGTTTTACAGCGTCGCTATGAGCGCCGGCGACCGGTAAACAGGCTGACCAGGAACAGGATGATGCCGACAACGAAGACGATTTTCGCAGCCCATGCCGCAGTACCTGCCAGTCCACCAAAGCCCAGTGCTGCGGCAATCAGTGCGATGACTAAAAAGATAATGCCCCATCGAAACATAAAATCTCTCCTTACCTTATTAAAATTTGAGATGCCCTTGCACAGCACAAAGTTTCGTCGCCAGAACGCGAAACCTTATTAAAAAAGATAGCGTTAAATCAGAATCCTGCCTGACTTTCGCGCACTTTTCCTGCTGCCGGGCGCACATTTTCTTGTGGTTTTGGTCACGCTACCGGCTGCCCTGCAACCAGGGCAGCCGTTACATCATCAGTTCAGCAGAGCTTATGGTTTGATCTGCAGGTCGTTTTTAACGGATTTCACACCGTCAACCGCCTTGGCAACACTTTCTGCGCGCTCAGACTGGGCCTGGTTCTCAACCGTACCGGTCAGCTGTACCACGCCTTCGGTGGTGATCACTTTCACGTTACGGGACGGGACAATGTCATCGGCCAGCAGTTTGGCTTTGACTTCGCCGGTGGTGGCGGAATCACCTGCATAGGCTTTCGCAGACTGCTCTTTTGCGTCACGCACGTGCAGCTTATCGCTGACGGAGGTCACGCCTTCCACTTTCTTGGCGGCGGCGACGGCCTGGTCGGCTTCAGCCTGGCTGCCGACAAAGCCGCTCAGCGTGACCACACCGTTGGTGGTGTCGACAGAGATATCGGTGCTTTTGATCGCATCGTTATCTACCAGCGCGCTTTTCACTTTCGCCGTGACGGCGCTGTCGCCCATGTAGTTGCTGACTTTGTTGACTGAACTATCGATTTTCGCGCCTGCGGAGTCCGCAGCGTTCTCAGTCTTGCTTGTCATGGTTTCAGCCAGGGCGTTACCGCCAACCAGCGCAGAACTCAACACCACGGCCATCATTGAATAGGCAAATTTAGACTTTTTCATCGATTCATTCCTTTATGTTGTGATTCCCAACTGCCGGGAAACCGTGAGTCACGAACAGGGTGACGACTAATCGTTGCGACAATTTCACGTTTTTATGCACGTCGGAAACTTGCAGAGTGTGCGTCTTAAAAGCTAAACATTCTGTTGTCTTATGAATTCACGCCGAAGCGTTTCCTTCTCTCCATGACATGTCCGGTGTCCGTACCGAACTTCCTGGGCATACCCGCTTTATAAGGATTAACGACTGCTTTTTAGCATAGTTGCCTTATAATTCGCTGCCTTCCTTGTTAACTCCAGTGCTTTATGGCGGTTTTCGCCGGGCACAAATTAAATATAGTCGAAAAAGACCGGAGTGGTTGAAAAATTGCAGAAAAGCGGGGAAATGCAGACTAGTCCGAGCTTTTCGGCCTGAAAATAGCCAAAAAACCGGATGAAAGCGGAAAAAACCAGCAAAAGGCGGGCAAAAAATGGGGAGATATTCCCGGAATCACAGGCATAAAAAAACGGCATTGCTGCCGTTTTTTTGACCTGCCGGAGGAACGGGGAGGATCAGTGTTCGCGGGTTTTGCGGAAGCTGATGTCCGGGTAACGTTCCTGCGTCAGATTAAGGTTAACCATCGTCGGGGCGATGTAGGTGAGGTTGTCACCGCCATCCAGCGCCAGGTTCAGCTCACTCTTGCGCTTGAACTCTTCCAGCTTCTTCACGTCATTGCACTCGACCCAACGGGCGGTGGAGACGTTCACGGATTCATAAATCGCCTCAACGTTGTATTCGCTTTTCAGGCGGGCGACGACCACATCAAACTGCAGCACACCCACCGCGCCCACAATCAGGTCATTGTTGGCGATTGGGCGGAACACCTGCACCGCGCCCTCTTCCGACAACTGCACCAGCCCTTTCAGCAACTGTTTCTGCTTCAGCGGGTCACGCAGGCGGATGCGGCGGAACAGTTCCGGCGCAAAGTTCGGGATGCCGGTGAACTTCATGTCTTCACCCTGGGTAAAGGTGTCACCGATCTGGATGGTGCCGTGGTTATGCAGGCCGAGGATGTCGCCTGGGTAGGCCTCTTCCACATGGGAGCGGTCACCGGCCATAAAGGTCAGCGCATCGGAGATGGTCACGTCTTTGCCGGTACGCACCTGGCGCAGCTTCATGCCCTTCTCATAGCGGCCGGAAACCACACGCATAAAGGCCACGCGGTCACGGTGTTTCGGGTCCATGTTCGCCTGGATCTTGAACACGAAGCCGGTGAACTTCTCTTCCTGTGCCGTCACTTCACGGGTGTCCGTGTTGCGCGGCATCGGTGCCGGTGCCCACTCCACCAGCCCGTCCAGCATATGGTCTACGCCGAAGTTACCCAGCGCGGTACCAAAGAAGACCGGGGTCAGTTCGCCGTTCAGGAAGGCTTCACGCTCAAACTCATGGGAAGCGCCCTGCACCAGCTCCAGCTCGTCACGCAGTTGCGCGGCCAGGTCCTCACCCACGGCAGCGTCCAGATCCGGGTTATTCAGCCCCTTCACGATCCGCACTTCCTGGATGGTATGGCCTTTACCGGACTGATAGAGGTAAACCTCATCCTTATAGAGGTGGTAAACGCCTTTGAACAGCTTGCCGCAGCCAATCGGCCAGGTGATCGGCGAACAGGCGATCTTCAGCTCACGCTCCACCTCATCCATCACTTCCATCGGGTCACGGATGTCACGGTCCAGTTTGTTCATAAAGGTCAGGATCGGCGTGTCGCGCAGACGGGTGACTTCCATCAGCTTACGGGTACGATCCTCAACGCCTTTTGCGGCGTCGATCACCATCAGGCAGCAGTCCACTGCCGTCAGGGTACGGTACGTATCCTCGGAGAAGTCTTCGTGCCCTGGGGTGTCCAGCAGGTTGACCAGGCTGTCACGGTACGGGAACTGCATCACCGACGTGGTGATGGAGATACCACGCTGCTTTTCCATCTCCATCCAGTCCGATTTCGCGTGCTGGCTGGAGCCGCGGCCTTTTACCGTCCCGGCAGTCTGGATAGCCTGTCCGAACAGCAACACCTTCTCGGTGATGGTGGTTTTACCCGCATCGGGGTGAGAGATAATGGCGAAGGTGCGGCGTTTGGCCACTTCGCGGGCGTATTCACTTGGAGACATTTTCACGTTTCTATAGTTGTACCGCCCTGCGACAGGAACATCGTGCCGCGAACGGCAGCAGGCAAAGCGGAAGGAATAAATTATGGGGCGCTATTTTCTATGATTTACCCGGCAGAGACAATCAATGATGAAATATTGTGCGTTTTATGCCCATCACAAGCGAAAGTCAGGATGAAGCCGTGCCTGGTGAGCCTGCAATAGCCGTTTATGTGCCTCATACATGGGTAACTCTGCCAGCATCGCCGGCCAGCGTTCATGCGCCAGTTGCAGCGCCTCCTCCAGGTGGACACGCAATGCCGGCCAGGGCACTCCGATTCTTCCAGCCCATAGGGCGAACGTCGCCATACTCAGGTGATACCAGCGTTTCTCATGCGCCATATTGAGCGCAACTTCCTGCTCGTCCCGGACGTAAGGCAGCGTGCTGAGGATATCATAGGCCGGGGACAATCGGGCGTTCAGGCCATCGGGGTAGTAAATCGTCCAGTTTTTCAGATGGGCGTCGCCGTTGCCGAGCAAAATATTCGCCAGCAGACGGCGCGCCATTTGCTGGATATCAGCCAGACCGCCATTGCCCATCCGATAGAGCGTGGCGCCCAGTTGATCATAATTAAAACGCCGGTATTTCTCATGGGGATAGACCTCGAAAATCTGCGCGAAATCCTCGGCATGCACCCGTCCGGTTTGATACCGGTCAAACCGGCGGATGCCATAGGCATACGGCTCATTGGGTAAAGGAATATCCGGAAGCGCGGCAAGTTGCGTCAGAGGGATTAATTTCACCTCAGGGATGGTGACGCCAATAGCCTGCGCCAGCAGCATGGCGGAGAACTCATTCTCCGGCACGCCTTTGTGTATGGTAGAGGGCGTTTTGATTATCCAACTCTCTCTGCCGGCGCCATTACTGATCATGAACCGGCCATCCTGTCGCAAGGCAGAGAATTTCATCTGTACACCCGCCAGCGAGAACTTATTGGCCTGATGCCGCACCTCAATCTGTACGGGTGCCAGCCGGTCGCCACGCGAGGCCTGCGCCCATGGCGGTATGCCGCCCAGAGGCAAAGGTTTTGCCACCAGCGCCCCTGGTAAATTATTGCCTGCAAAGGCAATCAGTGGAAATTCCGCATCAACATGGACTTTCAGCTCGCGGGCCATCCATTCCCGCAGCGCACCTTCACTCAGCAGATTAGACAACACCGGCGGCAGACGCCCGGTTGAGGTTAAAGGCTGAGAGAGGTAGCCGGGGCGAATTCTTTGGGTCAGGGTGAATAACGGCTGGTGGTCAGTGGGAAGGTCACGATAGGCAGGGTTGAAAGTCAGGAAATTGCGGTTGCCTGAATAGTGCGCCAGCACCGCGATCTGCTGGTCATGCAGCAGGAGCTCCAGCGCCTCGACAGATTCTGTTCGCCGCTCTGCCATTAGTCCTCCAGCCTGCGCATCATCTCATCCCATTCCCGGAAACGTCGCTCTGCCTCTTCCGAACCTGCCGGCGTGACCTGCGCAGCCTGCCCTTCTGGTTGCCCGCCACGTTCACGCGGCACCAGTTGCAGTTCCAGATCCATTCCTTCGAGTACCCGCAGTAATGTGGAGAGCCGCACATCACCGCCCGCCTCGATCCGCTGGTACTGTTGCTGCGACATGCCGATTTTCATCAGCATATCGTGCTGGTTAAGCGCCAGCGCCTGACGGCGCTGTTTTAAAATCCCGGCAAGCTCATCCAGTTTTTTCATCGTTAAACCCCTGAAACGTTAACAACACATTAGTTGTTAACTGGCTTCTTTACAACAAACTGGTTGTTTTAAAGGGCATAAACAACTCATGAGTTGTATTCAAGGGACAATATCATTGTAATGAGGTGCCGTTACACCGGCAGCGCCATGATCACCGCATCCTCACGGCCGGTGGCGGTGGGGTAATAGTTGCGGCGCAGTGAGACTTCATTAAAGCCGAGCTGCTCATACAGGGCGAGTGCACCGGCATTCGACGCACGGACTTCCAGCCACAGCGTGAGGATGCCGCGCGCCTCAAGTTCAGCGATCAACGCCTCCAGCAGTTCACGGCCGAGGCCGCGGCGCTGGAACACCGGATCAATGGCGATATTGAACAGCGTCGCCTCGTCCAGCACGATCTGGGTGATGGCGAAACCGGCCATCTGCCCGTCGGCCTCAATTTTCAGGTTAAGGTAGCGCTCGCCCTGGTTGCCGGCGAAGGTGGCGTCACTCCACGGAAAGGCGTGGCTGGCGCGTTCAATCTGCATGGCGCGCGGATGGTCGTCCGGCGTCAGGATAGAGATGCTGTTCATGGTCACAAATCTGCTGCCAGAGTGCGCGTTTCGCACCGGCGTCCTGGGAAAGCACCGGCAGCGCCGGGCTGGAAAGGTGTACGCCCTCAAGGGCCGGTGGCGTGCTGAGGCCGAGGCACCAGCTGGCGCAGCGGGTGCCTTCCGGCAGCATCGCCACGTTATCCGGGGTCAGGCTGTAGACCTGGTGCGGCTGCAACCCCAGCGCGTGCAGGACGTCCTGCAACAGCGGGTGATCCTGCGGCGGCAGGTCATCCGCCACAATCAGCAGCCGCGCATCGTCCGGCAGATGGACGGCGATTTCACCCTGCAAGACCGCCGGGCGGCGCAGCGTCCACTGCGTAATACCCAGTTGTTGTAACAGTATGTCGCGTCGCGTTGCCATGCCAAACCCTGCCAAGCACCCAAATGTGCCGCGCTATGCTAGCAAACCCATCGAACATGCGCCAACAAACCTCTATAATCCCCGGTCATCTTCTTAAGGAGCCACACCCTGATGTCTGCATTAACCCCCGCCAGTGAAGTCATACTGCGCCACACTGATGAATTTACCGAGCGCCGCGTGCTGTTTGCCGGCGACTTACAAGACAGCCTGCCCGCCCAGCTTGAAGCCGCGGAGGTGCGTGTCCATACCAACCAATATCATCACGGACAGATGCTGAGCCAGGCGCTGGGGGAAAACGTTCAGTACAGTCTGCTGGCAGACGCCGACGTGGTGGGCGGCTGCGATACGCTCATCTACTACTGGCCGAAGAGCAAGCAAGAAGCACAGTTCCAGCTCACTAACCTGCTCTCCCTGCTGCCGGCCGGCAGCCATGTCTTCGTGATCGGCGAAAACCGCGCCGGGGTGCGCAGCGCGGAACCGATGCTGGAAGGGCTGTGTACCTTGCAGAAAATCGACAGCGCCCGCCGCTGTGGCCTCTATTATGGCCGCCTGGAACAGCAGCCGGAATTTGATGCGGACGCGTGGTGGCAATCCTACGTGGTGGCGGACGTCACGGTGAAAACCCTGCCGGGCGTCTTCAGCCGTGATGCGCTCGACCCAGGCAGTATGCTGCTGCTGGGCACCTTCAGTGAAGACATCAAAGGTTCCGTGCTGGACATCGGCTGCGGGGCCGGTGTGGTCGGCGCGGTGCTGGGCACCCATTTTGCGAAAGTGAAACTGACGCTGAGTGACGTCAACGCCGCCGCGCTGGAAGCGAGCCGCGCGACGCTGGCCGCCAACGGCCTGGAAGGCAACGTGATCGCCAGTAACGTTTACTCCGACATCCGCGGCCGGTTTGACATGATCGTCTCTAACCCGCCGTTCCACGAGGGGCTGCAAACCAGCCTGCACGCGGCAGAGATGCTGATCCGCGGCGCAGCCAGCCACCTGCACATCGGCGGCAAGCTGCGCATCGTGGCGAACGCCTTCCTGCCGTATGCCGACATCCTGGATGCCACCTTCGGCAGCCATGAAGTGCTGGCGCAAACCGGCCGCTTTAAGGTGTACCAGGCTGAACTGGGCCGCCCGCCGCGCGCGTCGAAGAAAAAATCTAAGCGTTAAGCATCGGCATCACGTGGTCCTGATACCGCCCGCCGGCGGCCGCGTGATACGGGAAGATGGCCTCAATCGCCGCCAGTTCGCTGTGCGTTAACCTCACATCGAGGGCGGCGATGTTCTCATCCAGATAGCGGCGGCGCTTGGTGCCGGGGATCGGCACAATGTGCTCCCCCTGCGCCAGCACCCAGGCCAGCGCCAGCTGCGCCGGGGTTACTCCCTTCTCTTCCGCCAGCGTTTTCACCTTCTCCACCAGTGCCAGGTTGCGGCTGAAATTCTCCGGGCTAAAGCGCGGGTTATCCCGCCGGAAATCATCGGCTGCCAGATCCTCCGGCGACGTCAGCGTCCCGGTCAAAAAGCCGCGCCCCAGCGGGCTGTAAGGCACAAACCCGACCCCCAGCCGTTCACAGGCCGCCAGGATCCCGTCTTCCACATCACGCGTCCAGAGCGAGTACTCCGTTTGCAGTGCCGTAATCGGGTGCACCGCGCAGGCCCGTTCCAGCGTGCTGACGGAGGCCTCACTCAGGCCGAGATAACGGATCTTGCCTTCACGCACCAGATCGGCCAGCGTGCCGACCACCTCCTCCACCGGTACCGCAGGATCGACCCGGTGCTGGTAGTAAAGATCAATCACCTCCACCTGTAACCGCGCCAGGCTGCCTTCGACAGACTGGCGGATATACGCCGGGCGGCTGCTGACGCCCCGCAGCGACGGCTGGGCCGGATCGCGCAGGATGCCGAACTTGGTGGCGAGGAAAACCTGGTCGCGCTTGCCTTTGATCGCCTCGCCAATCAGTGCCTCATTGGTGTGCGGCCCGTACATGTCGGCAGTGTCGAGCAGCGTGACGCCCCGCTCCAGCGCATGGTGCAGCGTGGCCACCGCCTCTTTATGGTCGCTGCCGGTGGAGTAAAAATCGCTCATGCCCATGCAGCCCAGCCCGATGGCGGAGACCGCCGGCCCATTTTTTCCCAGTTGACGCTGTTGCATTGTGTTCTCTCCCCTAGGGTGCTGTGTCAGTGGTGGAGAGTGTGGTTGTTTATCCGGGCAAGATAAATCATGCTTCCTGCTCAGCACTGTTCAGAAATCACCAACAATCGGATGCCCTATGGACCAGATCCAGGCGATGCGGATCTTCACCCGTATTGTGGAGTTACAGAGTTTCAGCCGCGCGGCGGAAGACCAGAACCTGCCGCGCGCCACCGTCAGCACCACCCTGAAACGGCTGGAGTTGCGGCTCGGCGTGCGCCTGCTGGTGCGTACCACCCGCCGGCTGCACATCACTGACGAAGGCGAGCTTTATTACCATCGCTGCCTGCAACTGCTGGATGCGCTGGCGGAAACCGACGCCCTGTTCGCCCACCAACGCCACCAGCCGCAGGGCAACGTGCGGGTGGATATGCCGCACTCGCTGGCACGGGAAATCGTCATTCCGGCGCTGCCGGATTTTACCGCACGTTACCCGCAGATTGCGGTGATGCTCAGCGCCAATGACAGCGCCATCGACCTGCTGCACCACGGTGTGGATTGTGTGCTGCGCGCCTGGCCCTCTGCCGATGAACAGCTGGTGACGCACGCCCGCGCGGCGTTGCCGCAGGTCACCTGCGCCTCGCCCGGCTACCTGGCCCGCTATGGGCAGCCGCGTTCGCCGCAGGCACTGGGCGGGCATCAGATGGTGGGTTACGTGTCCGGTCATGGCCGGCAGGCGGAGGCGCTGGAGTTCCAACAACAGGGGGAAACGGTGGCATTACAGTTGCTGTACACCCTGAGTGTCAGCGGGGCCGATGCCTATATCGCCGCCGGGCGCAGCGGGTTTGGCTTAATCCAGGCGGCACGCCATGCGTTACAGCGTGAACTGGCCGCCGGTGAGCTGGTGGAAGTGATGGCGGATTGCCCGCCGCCACCGATGCCGGTCTGGCTGATGCACCCGCCCGGCCGTTTTATTGCGCCCCGCGTACGGGTCATGCTGGCCTGGCTGACCGGCTTATTGCAGCAAATGGAAGCGGGTTAACCGGCTGAAAACCGCAATCTGCACTTTTTCTGATGCTTTTTGCAGCAGTCGTGTCATCTTACCGAAATAACTATTGACGCCCCGGCGAAAATCTCTAGAATTCGCCTCCGTGGTTGCATTACTCCGGTAGTGCACTTGGAATGCGAAGGTGGCGGAATTGGTAGACGCGCTAGCTTCAGGTGTTAGTGTCCTTACGGACGTGAGGGTTCAAGTCCCT